>JBFWTJ010000081.1:0-13724 GCA_050247895.1 Acidimicrobiia bacterium | reverse complement strand
CCTCTGCCGTCGCGCTTCGTCTTCTTCGTCGCTGCCGCGCTCGGGGCGGCTCAGGTCGATGCCGAGCTCCTCGGCGGTGCGGAAGATGTCCTCGTCGAGCTCCCGCATCTCGATCTCCTCGCCGGTGCGGGCGAGGACCTCGACGTTGAGGCAGAGGGCCTGCATCTCCTTGATGAGGACCTTGAAGCTCTCCGGGATGCCCGGTTCGGGGATGTTCTCGCCCTTGACGATCGCCTCGTAGACCTTGACCCGCCCGAGCACGTCGTCGGACTTGATGGTGAGCAGCTCCTGCAGGCAGTACGCCGCGCCGTAGGCCTCGAGGGCCCACACCTCCATCTCGCCGAAGCGCTGGCCGCCGAACTGCGCCTTACCGCCCAGCGGCTGCTGGGTGATCATCGAGTAGGGGCCGGTCGAGCGGGCGTGGATCTTGTCGTCCACGAGGTGGGCCAGCTTCAGGATGTAGACGTAGCCGACCGTGATCGGGTTGTCGTAGGCCTCGCCGGTGCGGCCGTTGTAGAGGGTGGCCTTGCCGTCGGTGCGGATCAGGCGGTCCCCGTCGACCGATTCGGGGGTGAGGTTCTCGAGGATCTTGCGGATGGTCGGGTGCCGACCGGCGTCCTCCTCCTCGTCCCAGTGGGCGCCGTCGAAGACCGGGGTGGTCACCAGCGTCGACGGCGGGGTGGTGGGACGGGTCTTGGACTCGGTCCCGCGGACGGGAGGCTCGCCGACGCGGTTCCCCTCGACGTCCCAGCCCCAGCGCGCCGCGTAGCCGAGGTGCGCTTCGAGCACCTGACCCACGTTCATGCGGGACGGGACGCCGAGCGGGTTGAGGATGATGTCGACCGGCGTGCCGTCGGCCAGGAAGGGCATGTCCTCGAGGGGGAGGATCTTGGAGATGACGCCCTTGTTGCCGTGGCGTCCGGCCAGCTTGTCGCCCACGCTGATCTTGCGCTTCTGGCCGACGTAGACCCGCACCAGCTGGTTCACGCCCGGGGGCAGCTCGTGGCCGTCCTCGCGGGTGAAGACCTTGACGTCGATGATCTTGCCCGACTCGCCGTGGGGCACCTTGAGGCTGGTGTCTCGCACCTCACGGGCCTTCTCGCCGAAGATCGCCCGCAGCAGGCGCTCCTCGGGGGTCAGCTCGGTCTCGCCCTTGGGCGTGACCTTCCCGACCAGCACGTCGCCGGCGTCCACCTCGGCGCCGACCCGGATGATCCCCCGCTCGTCGAGGTCCTTGAGGATCTCCTCGGCGAGGTTGGGGATGTCCCGGGTGATCTCCTCGGGGCCGAGCTTGGTGTCGCGGGCGTCGATCTCGTGCTCGTGGATGTGGATCGAGGTGAGGACGTCGTCCTTGACCAGCCGCTCGCTGAGGATGATGGCGTCCTCGAAGTTGTAGCCCTCCCACGGCATGAAGGCGACGAGCAGGTTCTTGCCCAGCGCGAGCTCGCCGTTGTCGGTGGAGGGGCCGTCGGCGATGACCGCGCCCTTCTTGAACGTGTCGCCTTCGCGCACGCGGGGCTTCTGGTTGATCGAGGTGTCCTGGTTCGACCGCTCGAACTTGAGGAGCTTGTAGACCTTGCGACCCTTGGTCTTGTACTCGACGGTGATGAGGTCGCCCGAGCACTCCAGGACCACGCCGTCGTCCTCGGCCACGATCATGTCGGCCGCGTCGCGCGCGGCGCGAGCCTCGATGCCGGTGCCGATGTAGGGGGCCTCGGCGGTGACCAGCGGCACGGCCTGCTTCTGCATGTTCGCCCCCATGAGGGCGCGGTTGGCGTCGTCGTGCTCGAGGAACGGGATCAGGGCCGTCCCGACCGACACGATCTGCTTCGGCGAGATGTCCATGAGCTGGACCTCGACCGGCGGGACCGCGGAGATCTCGGTGGTGGCGGCGAAGTAGGTGTCGCGCTCGAGCTGCAGGCGGAGGTTCTCCAGGGTGGCCGCCTGGGGCGACCGGCGGCACAGGACCCGCTCGTTGGTGAACCGGCGCTCCTCGTCCAGGGGCTCGTTGGCCTGGGCGACGACGTAGTCCTCCTCCTCGTCGGCGGTGCACCACATGATCTCGTCGGTGACCCTGCCGTCGATCACCCGTCGGTACGGCGACTCGATGAAGCCGAACTCGTTCACCCGGGCGAAGGTGGACAGGGCGCCGATCAGGCCGATGTTCGGGCCCTCGGGCGTCTCGATCGGGCACATGCGCCCGTAGTGGGAGAAGTGAACGTCACGGACCTCGAAACCGGCCCGCTCGCGGGACAGGCCACCGGGGCCCAGCGCCGAGAGCCGGCGGCGGTGGGTGAGCCCGGACAGCGGGTTCACCTGGTCCATGAACTGGGACAGCTGCGACGTGCCGAAGAACTCCTTGATCGCCGCCACGACCGGGCGGATGTTGATCAGGGTCTGGGGCGTGATGGCCTCGACGTCCTGGGTCGTCATGCGCTCCCGCACGACGCGCTCCATCCGGGACAGGCCGATGCGGACCTGGTTCTGGATCAGCTCGCCGACCGAGCGGATGCGGCGGTTGGCGAAGTGGTCCTGGTCGTCGAGCCGGTAGCCGGGCTCGGCGGTGACCAGGTGCAGGAGGTACGTGCAGGTGGCGAGGACCTCGCAGCGCGAGAGGACGGGCTGGCCCTCCTCCGGCTTGTCGATGAAGGGCTCGCCGTCGGGGTCGATGCCGCCCAGCATCGGGAAGAGCTCCACGAGCCGGTCGAGCTCGGCGCCCAGCTTCTTGTCGAGCTTGTAGCGGCCGACCCGGCTCAGGTCGTAGCGGCGGTTCTCGAAGAAGGCGGTGCGGAAGTAGTTGCGGGCCGACTCGGTGGCCGGCGGCTCGCCCGGACGGGCCCGCTTGTAGATCTCGACCAGCGCCTCGTCCTGGGTCGGGGCGAGGTCGCGGTCCTTCTCCCACTGGCCCTCGAGGAAGTCGAAGTGGCGCACGAGCGCCTCGAGGAAGCCGGGGCAGCGGTCCTCCCCGTAGCCGAGGGCCCGAAGCAGCACGAACAGGGAGAGGCGGCGCTTGCGGGCCACCCGGGTGCCGGCGGTGACGTCCTTGCCCGGCTTCTGCTCGACGTCGAACTCGATCCACTCGCCCCGGTAGGGGTGGATGGTGCCCTTGACCAGCTGGTGCTTCTGGAGGTTCCGGAGCCGGTAGCGCTCACCGGGCTCGAAGATCACGCCCGGCGACCGCACGAGCTGCGACACCACGACGCGCTCGGTGCCGTTGATCACGAACGTGCCCTTGTCCGTCATCATGGGGAAGTCGCCCATGAAGACGGTCTGCTCCTTGATCTCGCCGGTCTGGGCGTTGATGAACCGCGCCCGCACGAAGATCGGCGCGGCGTAGGTCATGTCCTTCTCCTTGCACTCCTCCACCGAGAACTTCGGCGGAGGGCGCAGGTCCTCGTCGTCGGGGTCGAACTCCAGCTCGAGCTGCAGCGTCTCGGTGAAGTCCTTGATGGGCGAGATGTCGCGGAAGGTCTCCCGCAGCCCCACGTGGAGGAACCATTCGAAGGACTCGCGCTGCACGGCGATCAGGTCGGGCAGCGGGAGTGCTTCGTCGATGTTCGCGAACGAGTAGCGGTCGCGGATGGGCGAGCGAGCAGGCAAAGAAGCTCCTAGAAGCAGGAGAGGGTGTCCACCGGAGCGTGCGAGAGCGCGCCAGACCGCTCTGAAGGGTCGACAAAGCGGGGGGCGGGACGCACGGCAACCGCAGAGCATACGACGCCGCGGGGCCGACGGCAACACAGCCGCGACCGGAGAGCCGGGACGGGCCCGAAAGTTGGGGGCACGGTAGACGAGGGTCGGGTGCCGGTCAAGGTTTCTGGGCCCATCGGTAGATGGTGAGCGCCTAGTGATCTACCGTCTCTGGCGTGCGAAGGAAGACCGCCCTGCTCCTGGACGACGACCTGGTGGCCCGGGCCCGGCGCATCCTGGGCACGCCCACCACGACGGCCACCATCGAGGCCGCCCTCCAAGAGGTCGTGCGCCGGGAGGGACGGGTCCGGCTGCTCGAACGGCTCCGCCGTCGCGAGGGCCTCGACCTGCCCGACGGAGACGGCTAGTGGCGCTCACCTACGTGGCCGACGTCTCGGCCCTGTCCCGGCTGCACCACGACGACGTCCGGGCCCGCGTCGAGCCCCTCTTCCTCCACGGCCGGGTCGCCCTGTGCCGGCTGACCTGGCTCGAGCTGCTGTCGCGCTGCCGACGGCAGTCCGACCACGCCGAGGTGCTCGAGGACCTCGGCACGCTGCCCGTGCTCCCGACCGGGGAGGAGGTCCTGGCCCGCGCGATCGAGGTCCAGACCCTGCTGGCCACGACCGGCCGGCATCGCGCCGTGGGGCCCTCGGAGCTGGTCGTCGCGGCCAGCGCCGAGCTGAGCGGTGCCGTCGTGCTGCACTACGACCCCGCCTTCGACCTGGTCGCGGAGGCCACCGGCCAACCGACCGAGTGGGTCGCCACCCGCGGCACGGTCCCCTGAAACGAGGCCCGACCACGACACCCCCCGGGATGGCCGACTCACGTCACCCCGAGCGGAGGACGGCGCGCGGCGACCGTCGGCCGCTCAGCAGCCCGACCACGGGCACCAGGCCCGTGGCGGAGGCCACCCGGACCAGATCGTTGGTCACGAGCGCCACCGTGACGGCCGGCGCCGGCACGTCGCCCCAGAACGCGAAGGCCAGTAGGGCGCCCCACGTGTAGGGGACGAGTCCGATGACGAGGCACTCGATCGAGAGGAGGAGGCCGAACCTCGCATGGTCGAGACCGAACAGCCGGTACACGGCGAGCTCTCGCCGCCGGGCCGTCCAGCTCCCCAGCATCGCCGAGCCGACGACCGAGGACGCCATCGCCCAGGTGTGTCGAGAGCGTCGATCCCGGAGCTCGTCGTCGGCATCCCACGTGACGACCTGATCCTCGACGAGCGGTCGCGCGAAGATCCTGCCACCTCCCGCCAGCGCGACGAGTGCGACCGATCGCGCGGCATCGGCTCGGCCGGGCGCCCCTTCCACGAGACACGACGTCGCAGTCCCGACCGGCGCGACGAACCTGACGACCGCTCTCTCCAGATCCTCCAACCGTCCTTCGGTGCGCTGCACCTCGTCGATGCGGATCGGCGCCCCGGCAGGCGCAGGACCATCGGGCACCGGCACGACGAGGGCGCCATCGGCGAGGCCCAGCCCGGCTCGCACCTGGGCGGCGGCCAGGCTCTCCACGAACCGTCCGGTGAACGGCCAACCGACCTGGGCCAAGCCTCGAGTCGCGTCGACGAGCAAGAACTCGTGCCCTGGCGACGACGCGAAGGCCAGACGCCTTCGCGCCACGACCGCGCCCGCCGCCTCCACGACGGGGTCCAGGTCGAGCGCGTCACAGGCACCCGCGTCCAGGCCGTCACCCTGGACCTCCCACACGTTCCCCCCGGCGTCGATCCAATCCCGCTCCCGGGTCGCGATCGCACCGACATCGGCGAGGGTCAGCAGCACGGTCGACGCGCCGGCGAGGACCGACACCACCGCTACCGGCATCGAGGTCCTGGACGCGCGCAAGGAGCGACAGACCTCGCCGACCACCAGGCGCCATCGCGGCCTCGTCCGGGCGCCTCGTCGGGTCGGCCCGGGCGGCTGCGCCCGCCTCATCGCCCCCCTCGGGCCGGCGCCCACCTGCTGTCCACGGCACGCGCGTCGATGCGACATCCCTGCACGGTCCAGACCTCGTCAGCCCGGCAAGCCACGCGGGCATCGTGCGTCGCGACCGCCACCGCACCCCCAGCTGACGCCACGGCGCGGAGAGCATCGACGACGGCCAGGACGCCGTCCTCGTCGAGAGAGGCGGTCGGCTCGTCGGCGAAGGTCACGTCCGCTCCAAAGGCCAGAGCCCGGGCGATCGCGACGCGCTGCTGCTCCCCTCCCGACAGGACCTCGGCGGGGACCTCGGCCAGCGCCCCGAGACCGACGGCCTCGAGGGCGCCCGCGGCCAGGGCACGCGCCTGCTGGTGGCCTGACGAACGGCGAAGAGCACCCAGAGCCACGTTGTCGATGACGTTCCGTCCCCGGATGAGCACGGTGGCCTGCGTGACCCAGGTCGTGGAGACCCGTCCGCCGCGATCCGACACGACCCTGTCACCCGAGGTCGGCTCGATGCGGCCGTCGAGCAACGCCAGCACCGACGACTTCCCGACGCCCGATGGCCCCAACAGCGCCACGAGTCGGCCTCGCTCCAGGCTGCAATCGACCCGATCCAGGATCTGACGGCAGCCATAGCGGAGACTGACCGCACGTAGTCCTAAGGGCACCGACGCTGTGCTCCGGAGACGAAGAGTCCGACCGAGTCGCCGGGGCGGACATCCCCGCTCACCACCGACCCGCCGTCCTGCGAACTGTGGACCTCGACGACGACCGGCGTCCCGGGATCGTCGGCACGACGCCGCAGCACGCAGAGGCGACCGTCGGCAACCGAGTAGACGGACGCCGCGGATACGAGCACCTCCGTTCCGGTGGCAGGCGAGACCGCGAAGGCGTCGACGTCCCACTCCGCCTCGGCCACGAGCGGCCGGAGCTGCTCGAGGCCTTCGGCGCTGACGGTCGACCTGTCGGCGGCGACGGAGATCGGCTTCCCCGCCACCTCGAGGATCGCCGTCTCCGGCAGCACCGAGGGCGGGCCGGCGACCGGCCCTGCTCCTCCACCCGACGAGACGTCCGTCCGGGGGACCACCTGCGCCGCGACCAGACGACCCTTTGCCGTCGCAAAGGACACCCCGACAGACGGTGCCGGCTGTCCGACGTAGAGGTCGACGGACGTGAGCACGAGCTCCTCCGAGGGGAGGAAGACGATCCACGCCGGGTCGAAGACCTGCTGCGGAGGGAGGCCGAGGCTCTGCGAGAGCTGGGCGACGCCCCGAGCCGTGCCCGCCGTGAAGGCCTCCCCGCGGCCGTGATCCATCACCAGGGCGTCGAGGAGCTCGTGCAAGGCCACCACGTCGAGCCCGACGTCACCGGCCTGCAGGGATCGGGCGAACGGCCGGTCCGACCGGAAGGCGATCCGGCTGACGCCGTCGACCGAGATCGCACGGTCCAAGGTCCTGACCACGCCTCCGGGGTTCAGGTCGACACGGTCCACGACACCCTGCCAAGGGGGCGCGTAGATCCTCTGCTCGGCCTGCCAGACCAGCGACAAGGCGACCGGTGATCGCACGGGCCCGGCCGGTCGGGCCGTCACCCACGACGGTCCGACCGAGTTGAAGTGGATGGCACGGTCGGCGTCGGTCGATCGCACCAGGGCGACGACGGGCAGCGCGGCCCAACAGACGACCAGGGCACCACGGCCCACGGCGCGAACGACCCCGAGGACCCTCACCTCGCGAGCACCTGCCGAACGCAACCGTCCACGAGCTCGGCGGAAGGATGAGACGACGCGCCCATGACCTCGTACACGAGACGCTCCGCGTCGGCGACGTCTTCCACGTCGAGGCCGGCGGCCACCAGGCACTCCACCAGCGGACCGGCAACGTCGGCTCCCAGGTGCGGCTCACCCAGAGAGACGTACGTCGACGCGAGCACGTTGAAGGGCGGCTGGCACTCGTCGAGGAGCGCGTCGAAGGCGGGTACCGACAAGCCGTTCCTCATGGTGTCCCCCCCGTAGTTCCTCGAATCGAGGAGGTCGAGGCTCGCTTCGGTGACCTCGCCACCACCCGCGCGGATGCAGTCGCCGTACATCTGCCACGCGGCGTCGAGATCCGCCAGGGTCAGCTCCCCGTCGGCGAGGAGGCTGGCGTGGGCAGACCAACCCTGCACCTCTGCGGTGGCCAGGGCGTCCGCCACCGCACCGGACCCACGGTCCTGGCTCTCACCGGCACCGCATGCCGCTGCGATCACCAGGATCACCACGGCGAGACGACGAAGGGACGAAACCGTCACAGCTCAGACCGCCGCCAGGTAGGTCCCCCGGCAGGTCGGGCAGCCATAGTGGCGAGAACCGGTGATCGTCCCCTTGTGGAACAGCGTCGTGCTGGTCGACGCTGAACCCCACCTCGGCGCCGTCACGGATCCCTGGCCGAACTCGATGGCGACGCCGAGCGCCGAATCGCAGCTCCCGTCGACGCGTTGGGTCCGTGCAGACGACTGCGGGTAGTTGAAGTTCAGCATCATGTTGCGGCCGCAACCGCGAGAGGCGACGTTCCAGTTGTCGCCTGCCGACGCGACACCGATCGTGAGGGGTGTGGCGAGCAAGAGGACGAGCGATGCGCGGGCGATGGATCTCATCTACGACTCCTCACCCGCCGGTCGAGATCACCCGCCGGCTCCGACCTTAGTTACGTATCGGTGTGAGGCAAAAACCCGGCGGGGAGCCCCGGACGCGACGGAGCCCGCCCCTCGGGGGGCGGGCTCCGCTTCGAGCGTGGCTCGGAAGGTCCGGCTACTTGAGCTCGACCTTGCCGCCGGCGCCCTCGAGGGCCTCCTTGGCCTTCTCGGCGTCCTCCTTGGACACCTTCTCCAGGACCGGCTTGGGCGCGCCGTCGACCAGGTCCTTGGCCTCCTTCAGGCCGAGGTTGGTCAGGGCGCGCACCTCCTTGATGACCTGGATCTTCTTGTCGCCGGCCTCGACGAGGACGACGTCGAACTCGTCCTTCTCCTCCTCGGCCTCGGCCGGGGCGGCCGCACCGCCGGCCGGGGCGGCGGCGACGGCCACGGGAGCCGCCGCGGTCACGCCGAACTTCTCCTCGAAGTCCTTCAACAGCTCGGACAGCTCGAGCACGGTGAGGCTCGCGATGCCGTCGAGGATCTCTTCCTTGGTCAGGGTCGCCATCTCTCTACTCCTCGTTCTCTTCGGTGCCCTGGTCGGCGGCGGCCGCCGGGGCGTCGTCCTGGGACGTGTCGGTCTCGTCGGGGCTGTCGGTGGACTCCACCGAGTCGGTCGAGTCCGCCGAGTCGGCGCTGTCGGCGGCCTCGGACGGCTCGACCTGAGCCGCGTCGTCGGCCACCCCACCGCTCTGGTCGACCAGGGCCTTCAGGCCGTAGGCCAGGTCGCGCGGCATGGCCTGCAACAGGCCGGCGAACTGCGTCAGCGGCGCAGCGATCGCCCCGGCCAAGCGGGCCAGCAGCACCTCTCGCGGTTCGATGTCGGCCAGTGCCTGGGCCTCCGCCGCGGTCAGCGACTTCGCCCCGAGGACACCACCCTTCACCACCAACGCCGGGTTGACCCGGGCGAAGTCCTTCAGCGCCTTGGCGACCTCGACCGCCTCGGCCTTGGAACCGTCGGGCTTCTCGCCCACGAAGGCGATCGCCGTCGGCCCGGTGAGCAACTCGTCGTCGATGGCCAGACCGAGGTCGCGCACCGCGAAGCGGACGAGCGTGTTCTTGTAGATCTTGTAGTCGCCGCCCGCAGCCCGCAGCGCACGCCGCAGCTCACCGATCGCTGCGACGCTCAGGCCGCGGTACTCGGTGAGCAGCGCGGCATCGGTCGAACCCAGGCGCTCGCGCACCTCGTCGACCACCGCGACCTTCTCCGGTCGGGGGTTCTCCATCGGCACCTCCTCTCCATTTGCTCGGAGCTCGCGCGGCGCGCGGAGCTCGACGAGCGATGCCGTGGAGTTCCGCCTGCTCAGGTGGGCCCTGGGCCCGTTGTGCCCCGTACGGGGCGCCGGAGGTCTCTGGCGAGCTGTTCTGTGTGGACGGGAAAGGATACGCGGGCCGGTCAGGCCGCGTCCACGTCACGAAGGCGGCCGGTGTCGATCTTGACGCCGGGGCCCATCGTCGACGAGATGGCGATGCGGCGCAGGTAGCGGCCCTTCGCCGCGGCGGGCTTGGCCCGGTTGACCTCGTCGAGCACGGCCCGGAAGTTGGCCAGCAGGTCGATCGCCGAGAACGACTTCTTGCCGATCGGGATGTGGACGTTGCCGTAGCGGTCGGTCCGGAACTCGACCTTGCCCCCCTTGAACTCGGCCACGGCCTTGCCCACGTCGGTCGTCACCGTGCCGGCCTTGGGGTTGGGCATCAGGCCGCGGGGGCCGAGCACGCGGCCCAGCTTGCCGACCAGGGGCATCAGGTCCGGCGTGGCGATGGCCACGTCGAAGTCGAGCATGCCTCCCTCGACCGAAGCGGCCAGGTCGTCGGCACCGACGTGGTCGGCACCCGCGTCACGGGCCGCCTGGGCGGCATCGCCGGCGGCGAACACCGCGACCCGCACGTCGCCACCGGTGCCCGACGGAAGGGCGACCGTGCTGCGCACGACCTGATCGGCCTTGCGGGGGTCGACCCCGAGCCGCACGGCGAGCTCGACGGTCTCGTCGAAGCCCGCGTCGCCGAGGGACTTCACGATGTCGATCGCCTCGGCCGGGGTGAACAGCTGGTCGCGATCGAAGCGACGCAGCGAATCGTTGTAGCGCTTGCCCTTCGCCATCTCTGGCTCCCTCCATGTGGTGTGCGCCGCCGGGCGAGGTCCTCCCGGTCGAGCTCGGTTGGTGGTGTCAGCCCTCGACGCGCAGGCCCATCGAGCGGGCCGTGCCGGCCACCTGGAGCTTGGCCGCCTCCAGGTCGTTGGCGTTGAGGTCGGGGAGCTTGGTCTTGGCGATCTCGGCGACCTGGGCGTCGGTGACGGAGCCGACCGACTCCCGGCCCGGGTTCTGCGAGCCCTTGTCGAGGCCGGCCGCCTGGCGCAGGAGCACCGGCGTCGGCGGGGTCTTCAGGACGAAGGTGAAGGTCCGGTCCTCGAAGACGGTGATCTCGACCGGGACGATGGTGCCCCGCTGGGATTCCGTCGCCGCGTTGTACGCCTTGCAGAAGTCCATGATGGCGACGCCGTGCGGGCCCAGGGCGGTACCGACCGGCGGCGCCGGGGTGGCCTGGCCGGCCGGGATCTGGATCTTCACGACGGCCAGGACCTTCTTCTTGGCCATGGGGAGCTCCTGTCAGCGAACGGGGACGCGGCCCGGGAAGGGCGGCGGAGAAGTCTGCCAGCCGGCGGCGAGGCGACGCCAGCCGGGCCGGCGGCTACAGCTTGGCGACCTTGGAGAACTCGAGCTCGACCGGGGTCTCCCGGCCGAAGATGTTGACCAGCACCTTGAGCTTGAGCTGGTCCTCGTTGATCTCGATGATCTGGCCTGAGAAGTCGGCGAACGGGCCTTCCTTGACCCGGACCGTCTCGCCCATCTCGTACTCCAGGCGGGGCCGAGCCCGGGCGGCGAGCTCCTCGGGGCCCTCCGCCTTGACCTGCAGGAAGGTCTCGACGTCGCGGCGGCGCAGCGGTGACGGCTTCGCCCCCTGGCCGACGAAGCCCGTGACGCCGGGGGTGTTGCGGATGACGTACCAGCTGTCGTCGTCGAGGTTGCAGCGCACCAGGAGGTAGCCCGGGAACATCTTCTTCTGGACGACGACCTTCTTGCCGCCCTTGAAGTCGACCACGTCCTCCATGGGGATGACGACCTCGTGGATGCGCTCCTCCATGTTCATGGACGAGATCCGGGCCTCGAGGTTCTGCTTGACCTTCTTCTCGTAGCCCGACTGCGTGTGGACCACGTACCACCGGCCGGGCCGGTCGTAGGGCGATTCGGGCGGCGGCGGCGCGACGGCGTCGTCCAGGAGGTCCTCGGCGTCGACGACCTCGGGCGCGTCGCCGGCCGCTTCGTCGGGCCGGGCGCCCTCGGCCTCGTCGACCGTGCCCTCGGGCTCGTCCTCGGCGTCGGTCGGCACGACGACGTCCTCCTCGGCGACGACCTCGTCGGTCGGGGTCTCGTTCGTCACAGAGCTCATCGTTCGAACAGCTTCAGGATCAGGTCGCCGAAGACCCAGTCGAGCCCGGCGACGAAGGCGGTCAGGACGACCAGGGTGACGAGCACGATGATCGAGTAGTTGATGACCTCGGACCGCGTGGGCCACGCGACCTTCCGCAGCTCGCCCCGCACCTCGCGCAGGAACTGGACCGGGGTCGTGCGCTCCTCCTTGGCAGGGCGGGGTGCCGCCGGTGCCGAGCGCTTGCGAGCAGCAGGAGCACCGTCCTCGGTCATCTGACCTTGACGTTGGAGCATCCGCTTCTGCTGCCGGTTCATCGCCATGACGGGTTCCGTTGGTTCGGGCGGCGTGGTGCCGTCGGTGGAGCAGGGCAGGAGGGACTCGAACCCCCAACCTGCGGTTTTGGAGACCGCTGCTCTGCCAGTTGAGCTACTGCCCTCGGGGGCCGGCGCGCCAGCGTAGCAGCCCCCCTCGACCCACCCTCCTCGGGGTCGTGGCGAGCGTGCTCAGGCGGTGCGGACCCGGCGGGAGCGGTTGGCGAAGACCAGCGCGCCGGCCCCCGCCGCGGTCGCCGCGGCCAGGCCACCCAGGTACGCGGCCCGCCGGCGGTCCAGCACCGAGCGGATGGCATGGCGCTCGCCGGCCTCCCCCAGCGCGACCAGCACCCCGGCCAGCACGCCGGGCGCCGGCTCGAGCACCTCGGTGCGCATGGTCCGCATGGCGCGGAGCACCTTGCGGTACTGCACCAGCTCGGCCTGGCACCTCAGGCAGCGACCGATGTGGTGCTGCTCGACCTCGGTGGCCACGGCATCGCCCCCGGCGATGCCGGCCAGGCGCTCGACGACCTCCTCACACCGCATGGCGCTGCACCTCCTCGCGGCGGGGGAAGACCTGGTCGCGCAGCTTCTTGCGGGCCCGGTGCAGGCGGACCTTGGCCGCGGACTCCGAGATCCCGAGCTCGGCGGCGATCGCCTCGTGGGGGAGGTCGTAGATGTCCCGCAGGACCACCACCTGGCGGAGGCGGGGCGGGAGGTCGACCAGGGCCTCGGTCAGCCGGTCGCGCAGCTCGCCCAGGTCGACCTGGGCCTGGGGATCGTGCGCCGGGCGCTCGTCGACGACCGGATCGGCGTCGTCGAGCTGGTCGTGGCGGTGGCGGGCCCGGCGACCGAGCTGCGTGGCGGCGCAGTTGGCCGTGATGCGGTACATCCACGTGGAGAACTGCGCGTCGCCACGGAAGCGCTTCAGGCCCTTGAAGGCTCGAAGGTAGGCCTCCTGCACCACGTCGCGCGCGTCCTCCTCGTTCCCGGTCAGTCGGAGCGCGAGCGTGTACGTCTCGGCGTGCGTCGCGCGCACCAGATCCTCGAATGCCCTGCGGTCGCCGTCCTTGGCGGCGGCGACCAGTTCGGCCACGTCACGTGGCATCGCCATCTCAGACCTCTCGTTCCGGGCGAGAGTTACGTGACGACAGCTTTGCAGACGCGTGACGACCCCGGGGCGAACCGGGGGCGTCGACGACGGGGATCGGGAGCACCCGAGAGGTCAGCGGGTCTCCTTGTGGACCGTGTGGGAGCGCTCCCACCGGCAGTACTTCTTCATCTCGATGCGCTCGCGGTCGTTCACCTTGTTCTTGGTGGTGATGTAGTTGCGGCGCTTGCACGTCGTGCACTCGAGGGTGACGGCGATGCGCTTGTCAGAGGCCTTTGCCATGTGCTCGGTCCTTACTTGAGGATCTTGGTGACGCGGCCGGCGCCGACGGTGCGGCCACCCTCACGGATGGCGAACCGCAGGCCCTCGTCCATCGCGATCGGGTGGATCAGCTCGACGGTCATCGTCGTGTTGTCCCCCGGCATGCACATCTCCGTGCCCTCCGGCAAGGTCACATGCCCGGTGATGTCGGTGGTCCGGAAGAAGAACTGCGGCCGGTAGTTGCTGAAGAACGGCTTGTGCCGCCCACCCTCGGACTGGGTCAACACGTACACCTGCGCCTCGAACTGGGAGTGCGGCGTGATGCTG
>JBFWTJ010000080.1:0-13759 GCA_050247895.1 Acidimicrobiia bacterium | reverse complement strand
CGGGTCTCGCCCACCGGGGTGGCGTCGAGCCGCGACTGGCGCACCCCGCCGGCCTCGCGGGCCGGCACGTGCCATCGGTCCTCGGCACCGCTCCACCAGTCCAACGACCAGCCGGCGGGCACCGTCACCAGGCCCCGCGGGTCCACGTGGACCTCGACGGTGGCGTCGAGCGAGCCCACGCCGGTCCAGCCGCCGGCCCGGGCCGGGCCCAGCCAGCCCTCGGGCAGCCCGGGGACCACACCTGGTGCGCCGGGCGCGGCCCGGCGGGCGCGGGGCAGGATCGAGGGCACCCCCGATGGCTACTACCGGCGGGCCAGGCCGCGCACCTCGGCCCCGCCGTCGCGGGCCAGGACCCGCCGGTAGGCCTCCCGGGCGCTGCGCCCGTCGTGGCACACCGCCCGCACCTCCTCGGACAGGGGGACCTCGACGCCGAGCTCGGCGGCGAGCTGCACCACCACGGCCGAGGTGGCCACCCCCTCGGCCACGCCCGGCAGCTCGGCGGTGGCCTCGGCCAGCGACCGGCCCCGCCCGAGCTGCTCGCCGACCCAACGGTTGCGGCTGTGGCCCGACGTGCACGTGGCGACGAGGTCGCCCACCCCGGCCAGTCCGGCGAAGGTCTGGGCCTCGCCGCCCATGGCGACCCCCAGCCGGGTCAGCTCGGCCAGGCCCCGGGTGATCACCGCGGCCAGGGCGTTGTCGCCGGTGCCCAGCCCGGCGGCCATGCCCGCGGCGATGGCGATGACGTTCTTGAGCGCGCCGGCCACCTCGCAGCCGACCACGTCGTGGTTCGTGTAGACGCGGAAGACGTCGTCGCGCAGCGTCGCCCCCACGGCCTCGGCCACGTCGTGGTCCTCGACCGCGACGACCGCCGCGGCGGGACGGCCGGCCGCGATCTCGTGGGAGAGGTTCGGCCCGGTGAGCACGCCCACCGGGTGGCCGGGCAGCTCCTCGGCCACGACCTCGCTCATCCGCCGGCGGGTCCCGGCCTCGAGGCCCTTGGCCAGGCTCACCACGGGCACGCCCGGCGCCACCGCACCGGCGAGCGCCGCCGCGGTGGCCCGCATGCCCCGGGTGGGGACGGCCAGCAGGACCAGCTCGGCGCCGGCGACGGCCCGCTCCAGCGAGGCGGTGACCTCCAGCGACGGGGGGAGCACGACGCCGGGCAGGTACGCGGCGTTGACCCGCGCCGCGTCGACCTCGGCGGCCAGCTCGGGCCGCCGGGCCCACAACGTCGCCGCGCCGCGCCGGGCGCAGCGCGCGGCGAGGGTGGTCCCCCAGGAGCCCGCGCCCACGACGGCGACCCGCATGGACATGCCGGCAGACTACCGGCGGCCCGGACCGCGACCCCGGCCGGGTACCGTGCCCCCCGGTGCCGGCCTCCCTGACGACCCTCGGCGCACCGCGTGCGGCGGCCATCCCGATCCCGGTGCCCTCCAGCGAGCGCACCGGTGCCGCGGTGGTCGTGCCGGTCAAGGCCTTCTCCCGGGCCAAGGAGCGCCTGGCCGGCGTGCTCAGCCCCCCCGAGCGGGCGGATCTGGCCCGGCGCATGGCCACCACGGTGGTGGCCGCGGCCCGGCACCTCCCGGTGGCGGTGGTCTGCGACGACGAGGAGGTCCGGGTCTGGGCCGAGGCGGCCGGGGCCGAGGCGATCTGGACGCCGGGCCTGGGCCTGGACGGCGCGGTCGAGGCCGGCGTCGCCCACCTGGCCCGCCGGGGCATCGGCCGGGCCGTGGTCGCGCACGCCGACCTGCCCCTGGCCACGGACCTGGCCTGGCTGGCCGACTTCGACGGGGTGACCCTGGTGCCCGACCGCCGCCGCGACGGCACCAACGCGGCGTGCGTGCCCACCGGCGCGGGGTTCCGCTTCGCGTACGGCGCCGCGAGCTTCACCCGGCACCGGGCCGAGGCCACCCGGCTCGGGCTCCCCTACCGGATCGTGGCCGACGAGCGCCTCTCGGTCGACGTCGACCTGCCCGCCGATCTCCGCCACGTGGAGGCGCTCGGGTGTCGCTGAACCTACCGACCCCCGGAGTGGCCCTGGCCGTGGGCGCCCACCCCGACGACATCGAGTTCGGGGCCGGGGCCACGCTGGCCAAGTGGGCCGCAGCCGGTTGCGTGGTGCACCACCTCGTGTGCACGGACGGTGCGGCCGGCTCGTGGGACCCCGACCTCGACGCGGCCGAGCTGGTGGCCCTGCGCCGGCGCGAGCAGCGCGACGCGGCCGCCGCGCTGGGCGCGACGGGCGAGGTGGTGTTCCTCGGCTGGCCCGACGGGGCCCTCGAGTCGGGCCTGCCCCAGCGGTGGCAGGTGGCGGCCTGGATCCGTCGGCTGCGGCCCGACGTGGTCCTGGGCCACGACCCGTGGAAGCGCTACCGCCTGCACCCCGACCACCGCCACGCCGGCCTGCTGGCGATCGAGGGCGTGGTGGCCGCACGCGAGCCCCGGGTCTTCACCGAGCAGGCCCTGGCCCACCACCGGCCCGACGCGCTGCTGCTCTTCGAGGCCGAGGAGCCCGACCACGTCGAGGACGTCGAGGGCCACCTCGGGCGCAAGGTCGCCGCTCTGGAGGCGCACCGCTCGCAGCTGCTCACCACCATGGACGTCGACGAGTCGGCCGGGCCCGACGAGCTGGCCGCCCAGCGGGCCCGCTTCGCGGCCCAGGTGCACGCGGTCGCGGCCGAGCACGGTGCGCCCGAGGGCGTGGCGTGGGGCGAGGCCTTCAAGCTGATCGACCGCCTCTGAGGCGGTGCGGG
This sequence comes from Acidimicrobiia bacterium, assembly GCA_050247895.1. Classification (GTDB taxonomy): domain Bacteria; phylum Actinomycetota; class Acidimicrobiia; order Acidimicrobiales; family VFJN01; genus CAVPEW01. The sequence continues at coordinate 11,006 of JBFWTJ010000080.1, read as the reverse complement.
GTCAGACGGTCTTGACGACGTAGACGTCGCAGGGCGCGTGGTGCGCGATGTGGTTGGCCACGCTGCCCAGCACCCGCCCGGGGCCCTGCATGCGCACGTTGCCGACCACGATCACCGAGGCGTCGACGTCGCGGGCCACCTCGAGGATGGCCTGCTCGGGCTTGCCGGCCACGGCCCGCCCGGTGGCCTCGATGTCCCAACGGCTCCGGGCCCGGGCCACGGTGGCCTCGACGAAGGACTCCACCTGGCGGGAGGTGCTCACGGTGAACGTGTCGCTGCCCGCCCCGATGACCTCGACGGAATCGTGGTCGTAGGCCGACACGACGTAGAGCGTGGCTCCCAGCGCGTGGGCCAGCTCACCGGCGCGGTCGAAGGCCCGGGCTGCCGTTTCGGTGTCGCTCACGCCGACGACGATCGTGGTCATGGCCGGCACGCTACCGGTGGGGCGGCCGGCCCGCCCGCCCGACGGCCCGCCTCAGTTGAGCGAGGGGTCGGGGGGGAAGTTCGACAGCCGGCCCAGCCCACCCTTCTGGCGGGCCAGCACCTCGCGCCAGAGCTGGTCGGGGTGCTGGTGGAAGGGGTCGCCGGGCCGGGCGTCGACCACGAACCAGGAGTCGAGGGCCAGCTCGCCGTCGAGCTGGCCCGGGCCCCAACCCGAGTAGCCGGCGTAGAGCCGGGCGTCGGTGAGCTGGCCGGCGAGCTCGGCCGGGTCGAGCGAGAGGTCGACCAGCCCCAGGTCGCCCACCACGGGCACGAACCCCGGGCGCGGCGCAGGCTCGCGCAGCCGGGCCAGGCACCAACCGCTGCGACCCTCGACCGGGCCGCCCACGTGCACGACGGCCGGTTCGGAGGCCAGCTCGCGCCAGGCCGGGACCACGTCGGCCACGGCCAGGTCGGTGGACCGGTTCAGGACCAGCCCCAGCGCACCCTCCTCGGTGTGCTCCACGACGAGCACGACGGTCCGCTCGAAGTTCGGGTCGTCCAGCATCGGCTCGGCGATGAGGAGCCTGCCCGCGGTCGACGGCATCAGGGCCCAGTCTGTCCGACGGGCCCCCGGGCGTCACGGGCCGGGCGGTTCGGCCCGCAGGGCGGCCGCGATGCGCTGCGCGACCTCGGCCGCCTCGTCGTCGGACCCGTAGCGGGTCCGGGGCCAGAAGAAGCCGCGCAGGCCGTCGCGGGGGTTGCGGGGGACCACGTGGGCGTGCAGGTGCGGGACGCTCTGGCTCACCACGTTGTTCATGGCCACGAAGCTGCCCGTCGCCCCCATCGCCGCGGGCACGGCCCGGCTGAGGGCCCGGACCCGGCCGAAGAAGGCGCCGAGGTCCTCGGCGGGGAGGTCGCCCAGGGTCACGTGGTGGGCCCGGGGGACGACCAGGGCGTGGCCCGGGAAGAGGGGCCGGACGTCGAGGAAGGCGCAGGCGACCTCGTCGTCGAGGACCACGAACGCCGGGGCGCGACCGGCCACGATCTCGCAGAAGGTGCACGGACCGGCCACCGCCGCAGGGTAGGTCGGCGGGGACCCCGGACCCGGAGGCGACCATCCGCGCCGCACCGGGGTGGGCCGGGTTCAATGGCCAGCGGTGACCCTCGCGGTTCTCCACCGACCCACCCGACCGAGCCACCGCGAGCCGGCGGACCGGAAGGTCCCGCGCCGCGCACGCTCGCCTCTCCCCCAGGGGGACCCTTGACCGACCTCCTCGCAGCTCCGACGCGCCCGCCGACCCGTGAGGCGGCCACCACCCGAATGGTGCTGGACACGTCGGTGCTGATCTCGGACCCCGAGTCGCTCACCGCCTTCCCGGCCTGCGACGCGGTGATCCCCCTGGTGGTCGTGGAGGAGCTCGACCACCACAAGGGCCGCCTCGACGACGTCGGGCGGGCGGCCCGAGCCGTCATCCGCTCCATCGAGGAGCTGCGCATCGCCAACGGCGGCGACATCCGCACCGCGGTCACCCTGCCCACGGGCGGGACGCTGCGGATCGAGACCAACGGCCTTCACCTCAACGAGCTCCACGAGCACGGCCTGGACCCGACCCGCAACGACAACCGGATCCTGGCCGCGGCCCTGGGCCAGGCGGTCCACGCGCCGACCGTCGTGGTCTCCAACGACGCGGCGCTGCGCATCAAGGCGGCCCAGCTCGGGCTGCAGGCCATCGAGCACCAGCGGATCCGGGGCCGGGCCGCGATCGATCGACCGGCGGGTTGGACCACCGTCGACGTCTCGCCGACGGTGGTGGACCTCGTCTACGCCAACCCGACCGGCCTGGGCGTCGACGAGCTGCCCCCGGCCGACGCCGGTCACCTGGACGAGGCGCTGGACCAGCGCTACGGCGTGCTGCGGGCCGGCAGCCAGTCGGTCCTGGTCCGCCGGCGCGACGACGTCATCGAGGCCATCCAGCGGGTCCCCGAGCCCTGGGGCCTGCGACCCCGGTCCAAGGAGCAGCAGTTCGCGCTGGACCTGCTGCTGGACCCCGACGTGCGGGTCGTGGCCCTCGACGGGATGGCCGGGACGGGCAAGACAATCCTCGCCCTGGCCGCGGGCCTGGACCTGGTCATGGAGCAGGGCGTGTACGACAAGGTCGCCGTGTACCGGCCGGTCGTGCCGGTGGGCAAGGCCGAGCTGGGGTTCCTGCCCGGCACCCTGGACGAGAAGCTGGACCCGTGGATGACCGCGGTGACCGACGCGCTGGTGGCGCTGACCGAGCGGCGCAGCCACGCCGACGCCCGGGCCATCCTCGACGAGCTGTCCGAGCGGGACAAGCTGTCGCTGGAGGCGGTGACCTACCTGCGGGGCCGGTCGCTGCAGGGCACCTTCGTGCTGGTCGACGAGGCCCAGAACCTCGAGCCGACGACGCTCAAGACGATCCTGACCCGCGTCGGCGAGGGCACCAAGGTGGTCTTCACCGGTGACACGAGCCAGATCGACGCGCCGTACCTGTCCGAGCACAACAACGCGGTGTCGGTCCTCATCGACGCCTTCGGCGGCGAGCGGGTCTTCGGCCACGTCCGCCTGGTGCACTGCGAGCGCTCGGAGGTCGCGTCGCTGGCCGCGACCCGCCTGTGAGGCGAGCGCGGCGACCGGCGCAGCACGGCGGGGCGGGCGCGGGCCGGCCCGACGCGGACGGGTCCGGGGCGAAGGCCCGGGGCGGTGCGGTGACCGGAGCGCGGCGACCGGCGGCGCACCACGGAGATCGCTGAGGGGCCCGGTGTGACCGGGCTGGTCGACCAGCTGCGGGCGGGCCTGGGACGGGTGGCGCTGCCCGGCCTGCGGGCCTCGCCCTCGGGGGTGGTGCGCGGCGTGATCGACGAGGTGCACGTCGAGGTCCCGGCGGTGGCGCTGGCCCGGCTGGTGGTGGACCGGGTCGGGATCCGGGCCCGAGACGTCCGCGTCGTGCCCGGCCTGCCGCCCCGGTTGCGGACCGGACCGGTCGATCTGCGCTACGTGGTCGGCCAGGCCGCGGTGGACGACTGGGTGCGGGTGGCCCACCTGCCGGTGCGGCTGGCGCTGCGGCCCGAGGGCGTGGTGGTCGTCGCCGAGCTGGCCGGGGTCGAGGTGGGTCGGGTGGTGGCCGAGCTGACCGTGGCCGGGCCCTTCCTGGCGCTGCGCCCGGCCCGGGTGCGGGCCCTGGGGCTGTCGCCCCCGTTGGCCGGGCTGCTGCGGGGCTACCTGCCGCTGCCGCCCCTGCCGCGCGGGGCGCGGGTCCGGGCCGTGGAACCGGGCGACGGCGAGCTGGCCGTGCGCGTGGTGCTCGACTCGCTCGACGAGCCGCTGGGCCCGGGCGCGGCCCGGGACCTGGCCCGCCTGGCCGGTCGGGCCGTGCGGACCGCCACGGGGCTGGTGCCCCGGTGAGCGGCATCCACCACCCGCGGTGGGCGGCTCCGTAGCCTCGGCGGGCGACGAGCTGTCAGGGATAGCGGGCTCTGGGAGGAACGCTCGGATGCGCCAGGCGATCGTCTACGGCCTCGACATCGAGATCGACACCGCGGCCCCGGACCTGGACACCGCGCTGGCCCCGATCCTGACCGTGGCCCTGGCCCACCCCGGCGGCGAGGAGGTCTTCACCGGACCGGAGGACGAGCTGCTGGTCCGGCTCGACGCCGCCTTCGCCGAGCTCGCCCCCGGCGTCATCGCGACCTGGAACGGCGGGGCCTTCGACCTGCCCTTCATCGCCGACCGGGCCCGGTACCTCGGCCTCGACGTGGGCCTGCGGCTGCGGCTCGACCCCAAGCTGCCCATGCGCACCGCACCGCTGCCGGGCCACGAGGGCGCCTACCGCGCCTCGTGGTACCGCCACTGCCACCTCGACGCCTTCCGCCTCTACCACTCCCAGCCCCGGGTGGCACGCACGCTGGCCGGCTCGCTGCGGGCGCTGGCCCGCGGCCTGGGCCTCATCCCGCAGGGCAACGCGCACGTCGAGCCCGACGACCTGCGCAACGAGGCCCTCCACGCCTACGCCGAGGGCGACGCCCGGCTGGCCCGGGTGCTGACCGAGCGGCGCTGGGACAGCGCGGCTCGGTTCGTGGACCGGCTGGTCGCGCCGGCCCAACCCGTACCCGCCTGAGCCCGCAGCGCGCCGCGGGGCGCCTGACCGTCACAGGTCGGTGGCAACATGGCGGCACGGGATCGCGACCGCCCGTGCACGGATCGCCCACAGCCGAGGCCGGCACCGCCGGCCCGACCTGCGAGGTGATCCGTGTTGCACGTTCCCCGTCCCGACGTCACGGCCCCCGGGCTCCCGACGAGCCCCCGCCCCGGCGAGCCCGCCCACGACCCGACCGCGTCCCGTGGGTGCACCGCGTCCCGTGGCTGCGCCGGGTCCGGCGGGTCGGCCGGCGCCGGGCGGCTGGCCCTGCTGGCCCGCCTGGTCGACGAGCGCACGGCGGGGCGCGACCAGGCCGTGGTGTGGCGCGTCGAGCAGGCACCGGCGGGCGTCGAGCTGGCCTTCGCCGCGCTCGGGGGCCACCCCTTCGACGAGCTGGTGGGCCTGGTCGCGCCGGCCGGCTGGCAGGTCCTGGGCGTGCGGGCCCGGGGCCGCACGCTGGCCGGGGGCGCACCGGGTCCTGCGGTGGAGGTGACCTGCGCGGTCGACCGCAGCGGGGCCAGCCACGTCCGCGTGCGGGGATCGGCGGACGGGGCCCGGCCCGTCACGTCCCCCCTCGCCGAGGGCCTGGTGGCCGACGCGTGCCGGCGGGTCCTGGGCCTGGGCACCGCGCCGCCGGCCACGAGCACGGTCTCGCTGTGGGCCACGGTGTGGCTCTCGCGCCTGCTGGCCGGCTGGCGCGAGGTCGGCCGGGCCGCCGACCCCGTGGCCGCCGCCCTGGCCCTGCACCCGGCGTGGCCCGGGGCGTCCGCGGGGTCCGGCACCTGCGAGCCGGCCCGGTTCGTCGAGGCCGCCCACCGGCACGGGGCCTGCTGGTCCTGGGGGCGCGTGCGCCGCGCCCCCGGCGCGCTGGGCCCGCTCGAGGCGGCCTGGCCCGAGGGGATCCGGGCCTGGAGCGACGACGGGCTGTTCGCCCGCTGGGTCGTGGGCGAGCTGCCCGACCCGTCGGTGGCGGTGGACGCGCTGGGCGAGCTGTTCGGGGCCGCGGCCGCCGGCACCCTGGCCGGGATCGGGCGCGCGCTGCTCGCCGCGCCGTGACCGCCCGCTCAGGTCGGGTCGTCGTCGGTGAGCCAGGGCCAGAAGGGCCGGAGCTCGGACGCGAACTGGGCCACCGAGCCGCCCTGGGCCACCAGGGCGTCGAGCAGCGCGTCGACCAGGGCCCGGTAGAAGGCCCGGCCCTCCACCGGGGCCCGGCGGGCCCCGGGGCGCTCGGACTCCTCGGCCAGGCGCGTGGCGACCCGGTAGAAGCCGTGGACCAGGTACTCGACGACCGCGGGGTCGACCTCGGCGCTCCAGCGCACCGGGTCGTCCCGCCCGGCCGCCCGCTCCCAGGCGTCCAGGTAGCGCTCGAACTCACGCCGGATCTCCTCGGGCAGCGTCTCGGCGTCGTGGGCGCGCCGCTGCTCGATCACCGTCCTGGCGTAGCCGACCCAGGCTCGCACGCTCCGGCTCGGGACCGGCCCGACCTCGATCAGCACGGCGGCCACCGTAGCGGCCCCCTCCCGCGCCGCTCCCTGGCCCCGGTCCGCCCGGATCAGAGCGGCTCGACGATCACCTCGGGGTGGCCTTCGCCCAGGGCGGTGAGATCGGCCGGGTCGCCGGTGAGGATCACCGCCCCCCGGGCGTGGACGGCGGTGGCGACCACGAGGGCATCGACCGTCGCGTCGGACTCGGCGGCACCGAGCAGCGCGCCAGCCTTGCGACCGGTCGATCCATCGGCGACGTCGATCTCACCCACCGCCTTCAGGACGCGGTTCACCGGCGCGTCGTCGGCGGCGCCGCGCACGGTCTCGGTGACCACGACGGCGGGGATCGACACCTCGACGCCGGCTTCCCGCGCTGCTGTCAGCACAGCCCGGGCCCGGTGGTCGTTGCGGGACAGGGCGATGACCGCGCCGCTGTCGAGGATCAGGCGCTGCGGCGGCGCTTGGATGCGTCGGCGGGAGCGTGCCACAGGCGCCGTGCCTCCTCGAGCACCTCGCCGGGCACCGGCCCGGACTCGACATCCATCCTGGCCAGCAGCTCGCCGAGCCGGTCGTGCTGGAGCCGTCGACGCAACGCCTCGGTCACGTACGACGACAGCTCCCGGCGGCCGGCTCGCTCGCGGGCCTCGACCAACACGTCCTGGTCGATGCTCAGCGACACCTTCGTCACAGCCACGCCGACATCCTACCTCAAGTAGGAATCGACGGTCAGAAGAGCTCGAGGGCGGCGTTCACGTCCTCGACCAGCGCGGCCTCGGTGTCCTCCAAGGTCGTGGCGGTCACCCGCAGCGCGGCGAGCAGCGCCAGCCAGGCGCCGAAGAGCAGGTCCTGGTCGCCCAGCTCCCGGGCGAGCGCGTCGACCGGCGGGCGGATGCCCCCCGCGGTGGCCGCCGCCACGCCCAGCATGCGGCCCAAGAGGTCGAGGCGGTGCTCGGGCACCGCGCCGTCGAGGGCCAGGCGGGCCAGCAGGTCGGCCTGGTCGTAGGCCTGGTCGGTCTGGGCCACCATCCGGCGCAGCGCGACCGCGCCGGCGTCGACCAGCGCGCTGGCCACCGCCACCGCGCCGTGCTCGGTGACCCCCCGCCCGAGCACCCCGGCGGCCTGCTCGGGTGCCTGGTCGAGCACCTGGAGCTCGAGGGCCTCTCGCACGATCTGGGGCAGATCCATGGCCGACGAGGCTACGTCCACCGGTACCTTCTCGGGCGTGGCGACGGTCATCGAGCTGCCCGAGGGCGACGTCAGCGACCTGCTGCCCCTGCTCGACGGCGCCACCTACGTGAACCTGCACCCCGGCGTGGCCGCCGAACCGGCACCGACCTCCTCGCCCCTGGGGGCCATGTTCGGCGCCCGCGGGCCGGCCGTGCCCCTGGCCACGTGGACGCCGGGCGAGATCGGCCTGCTCCACGGCACCGGGCCCCGCCTGGTCAGGCGCCTGGCCCAGCTCGGCCACCCGGTCCCCGACCACTGGTACGTCGTGCAGGACCACCCCAAGCGGGGCCTGGTGGTGCGGACCTACGACACCGACCCCCGGGTCGTGCTGGGGTGGCTGGTCCGGGCCGCCGAGCTCGTCTGCCCGCTCGAGGTGGTCCGGGCCTGGCGGGCCGAGGTCACCTGAGCGGGCCGGTCCGCCGGCCTCAGCCCGTGGGTCGGGTGCCGGTCACGCCCCAGGCGACCTGGCGGGCCAGCGCACCCCGCAGCGCCTCGGCATCGAGGCCCCACAGGCCGAAGCCGTGGGGGTGCGCGGCGACGTAGGTGACCATCGAGACGAGCACCGCGGCCGCCGCGGTGGCGTCGAGGTCGGCGGGCAGGCGCCCGTCGGCCTTGGCCGACTCGGCCACCTGGGCCAGCGCACCGGTGACGTCGTTGAGGAGCCGGACCCGGATCCGCTCGAAGCGGGGATCGCCCTCCTCGGTGGCCAGCTCGACGACCCGCAGGAGCGGGCGGTGCTCCTCCCAGAAGGCCAGGAACGCGTCGACCAGGTCCACCGCGGTCTGGTAGCCGTTGCGGCCCTTCCACGAGCCCTCCGCGACGACCTTGGTCAGGTGCGCGGCCTGGGCCGCGACCTCCTCGGACAGGACCAGGATGGCCGCCTCGACGTCGGAGAAGTACTGGTAGAAGGTGGCCGGGCTGGTGCCGGCCTCCCGGGCGATGTCGATGACCTTGAGGTCACGGTACGAGGACGTGGCCAGCATCTCCCTGGTGCGGTCGAGGAGGCGCTGCCGGGTGGCGAGGCCCCGGCGGCCCGGCACGCGCCCGTCGACGGCACGGAGCTCGTCGTCGGCGCGCGGGTCCACCCGCTGGGCCTCGCTCATGGCGAGATCCTACGTCGGCGCGGGCAGGCCTCTCCGGAACGGGTGGAAACGTGTGGGCGAGGCTCAGTCGGCCAGGGGGGCCAGGTTGGCGAAGGCCCGCTCGCGGTCCTCGGCGGCCTGGGGGTCGTCGTAGAGCTTGCGGCCGGCCAGGACGTAGTCGTCGGCGTACTCGGCCAGGACCTCGCCGTCGGGCCCGGTCAGCCAGCGCATGGCCATCCGTCGGGGGACCCGGATCGGGCCGTCCACCCGCACGTAGGTGCCGAAGACCATGTCCCAGAAGGGGCTGGTCACGCCGTGGTTGGTCATCGGGTGGCCGAAGTGGTGGTAGAAGTGGTGCCGCCGCAGCCACCGCTCGTAGGGGTTGCGGATCGGGCGGCGGTGGGCCCGGTAGTGGAGCCAGTCGTAGGCCCCGTACGCGGCGACCCAGCCCACGCTGTAGGCCCAGCCGATCGCCCCCACGCCGAGGGTGACCAGGAAGCCCAGGGCCGCGCCCACCAGCAGGACGCCGGTCCAGGCGAAGTACCACGACTCCAGGACCGAGTCGCGCTCGGCGTGGTGCCGGAGGTGCTCGCGCGAGGCCAAGCCCTTGCCCTTGAGCTCGTGCATCACGAAGCGGTGCATCAGGTACTCGGTGAACGACCACGACGCGGCGCCGAAGATCACGAGCGCGGCGGTGGCCAGAACGTAGATGCCGATCACGTCATGTCCTCCTGGTCCTGGGGAAGCGGGCGCGCCAGGTGGCGCCGGCGGGCGATGCGGTCGAGGTGGGCGTGGGCCGCGGCGAGCGCGGTCGGCTCGGCGCCCCAGCCCTGGAGCAGGCTGTCGACGAACCCGCCGGCCAACCGGCGCCCGTCGAGCAGGTCGGGGTCCCAGCGGCCGAGCCGGCCGAGCTGCACGACGCCGTTGAGCCCGGCGGCCATGACCACCGTGCGCTCGAGGGCGTCGGCCCGGGTCAGGGCACCGACCTCGGCCGCCCGCTCGAACCGGTCCCGGGCCAGGCCCAGCAACCGCCAGGCGGCGGGCAGGACCCGGGCCGCCTCGGTCTCGGGGACGGCACCGGCATCGGCCACCAGCGCCTGGATGAGGCGCTGCTCCTGGGGGAACGTGTCGAGGCTGGCCACCCAGAACCGGGTGAAGCCGACCACGTGGGTCAGCGCGGCGAGCCGGGGCGGCTCGTCGGCCACGCGGCGCTCGACGTCGGGCAGCAGCAGCAGGTAGCTGGCCACGAGCCGCTCGACGGCCTCCCGCTGGATCTCGGCCACCACGGCGCCCTTGGACGGGAAGTACGTGTAGACGGTGCCCACGGCCGAGTCGAGGTCGTCGGCCAGGCGCTGCATGGTGAGCGCGTCGAGCCCCTCCTCGGTGGCGATCCGCAGGGCCGTGGCCAGGTAGGCACGGTGGCGGGCGATGCGGTTGCGGGCGCGGCGCCCGAGACCGTCCTCCGCGGCGACCGGGGCCCGGTCCGCCTCGGGTCCCTGCCGGCCGGCGCGCGGGCCCTTGCGGCCGCCCGAGCCCTCGGATCCCCCCGTGCCCTGCCCGATCTGAACCATGTTCAAAGACTGAACCAAGTTCATGATCGTGTCAACCTCCTCTTCCTGGCTCGGAGCGGGCCCCGGGAGCCGGCCGCGCCGGCCCCCCGGGCCCCACCGATCCGCTCGACCCGGTCAGGACCGCCGGGCGACCGAGGCCACGCGGCGCCGCACGACGAGCACCACCGCACCGGCCGCGAGCAGACCGGCGCCGACCAGGGCCGGCGCAGCGGCCGGCCCGCCGGTCCGGGGCAGCGAGCCGCGGGAACCGGTCGAGGCCCAGCTCGACCGGCCGACCTGGCCGCCGGGGCGCCCGTAGCCGCCGCCGAGCACGTCGTCGCCACCGTCGTCACCGCCGTCGCCGTCGCCGTCGTCGGCGGGCGGGTCCTCCTCGACGCAGTCCTGCTGGCAGGTGGCGTCGGGATCCTCCGGCGGCGGGGCGACCTCGGCCACGTCGACGATCACGAGGGCCTGGGCGCAGCGCGGCGCCGGATCGCCCGGGTCGCGACCGTCGGTGCCGTAGGGCGCGGCCGGGTAGGCAGGGACGGACAGCACGTGGTCGTCGCACACGGTGTAGGGCGCCGTGGCCTGGCCCACCACGCCCGGCTGGGCCTGGACCTGGAGCTGGCAGGCGGCGTCGACGGTGGCCTGGGCCAGGCCGGCCGGCTGCAGGTCGAGCGGGCCCGGCACGCAGGACAGCACGCCGCCCTCGGGGTCCACGTCGTTGGCCGCGAGGTCGATCCCCTGGACCAGCTCGCCTGCGGCCAGGGCCACCGGGTCGTCGACGGCCAGAGGTGCCTCGTTGCCGACCACGGTGATCACCACCGTGCCCACGCCGCAGAAGGGCAGGCCCTCGTTGGGCAGCGTGTTGGGGTCGTCCACGTAGGGGTTGTCCTGCTGGGAGGGGTCCTCGCACACGGCGTAGCGGATGACCACGTCACCGACCACGCCCTCGGCCGGGGTGAAGGTGAGCAGGTCGCCGACCACGGCGGCCGCACCCAGGGCCTCGTCGTGCTCGATGATCTGGACCGTCCCGTTCCACGCCGGGTCGCCCGGCTGGGGGCCGTCGATGTCGACGTC
>JBFWTJ010000079.1:0-13781 GCA_050247895.1 Acidimicrobiia bacterium | reverse complement strand
ACCGGCGAGGATACGGGCGCCGGAGCACGCCTCCCCAACCAGATCGGGGTCGCCGGCACCGCTCGGTAGATGGCCGTGCCCGGGATCCGGTCGCGCCCGGCCCGGGATCTGCCAGGCTCGGGTCCATGCCCGACGGCCGTCCACTCGACCCCGCCGTACTCGCCTCGCTGGCCAGCTCGATCGAGGACCTCAGCCGGCGGGTCACCGAGCTGGCCGACAGCCTCGGCGCCTCGCCCCGCGAAGATGCCGCCGCAGTGCTCTACGACGTCGAGCGCCACCTGGCCGCGGCGTCGCGGCGCATGGCCGTGCTCGTCGGTCGGCGCTGACCCCGCGCCACCGGCTCCGCGCCGGGGCACGATGACGAGGGCGCCCGATGGGCGCCCTCCATCACCGCGTCGCCGGGCGGCGGATCCCGACGAGGCTCACCAGGTGGCGGGAACCTGGTTGGCAGCCTGGCGCTGAGCGCCGGCCGCTGGGCACAGGATACGTGTGGCGGCCGGGAAGGCAACCCCCCGGCCATCCGCCGTTCACATCTTCAGAGGCTCGCCGACGGGCAGAAGTCGGCCAGGACGCACCGGGCGCACTCCGGACGCCGCGCGATGCACACCCGACGTCCGTGGAGGATCACCCGCAGTGAGAACGCGCCCCGCTCGGCGGCCGGCAGCATCGGGTTGAGCTCGAGCTCGACCTTCACCGGATCGGTCTCGGTGGTCAGCCCCAGCAGGCGCGAGAGGCGCAGCACGTGGGTGTCGACGGGCAGGCCGGGGAGGTCCATCGCCACGCTGCGCACCACGTTGGCCGTCTTGCGGCCGACGCCGGGGATGGTCACCAGGTCCGACATCCGGGACGGCACCTCGCCGTCGAAGCGCTCGACCAGCGCCGTGGCCATGCCGATCAGGCTGCGGGCCTTGTTCTTGTAGAAGCCGGTCGAGCGGACGATCGCCTCGAGCTCGGCGGGGACGGCCGCGGCGAGGTCCTCGGGCGTCGGGTAGCGGGCGAAGAGGTCCGGGGTCACCGAGTTCACCCGCACGTCGGTCGTCTGGGCCGACAGGATCGTGGCCGCCAGGAGCTGGAACGGGCCGTCGTGGCGGAGCTCGCACAGCTCGGGTGCGGTGCCCGGGTACTCGCGGGCCAGCCGCTCGTGGGTCCGTCTCGCCCGCCCCGCGGGGGTCCTGGGTCGCGCCATGGCTGTCGTGTCTCCCGGTGGTCGGCCCGGCGATGCTAGGCAGCCGCGGGCCCCGGCAGGCCGACCGGTAGCGTCGCCCCGATGACCGACGTCGAGGTCTCCCGTGACGCGCGCCGCTGGACCGTGCGGCTGGCGCCGGGCACGGCCAGCGATGCCATCGGCGTCGCCCTGGCCCGCATCGCGGCCGACGGGGGCGGCCCGGTCCAGGTCTGGGTGACCGGCCCCCGGGCGGCCGACGCCGCCGCGGCAGCCGCGGCGGGCCTGGTCGAGGGCCGCGACCTCCTCCAGATGCGCCGTCCCCTGCCCGCCCCGCCGCCCGGGCCGGTCGAGCTGCGCGCCTTCCGCCCCACCCGGGACGTCGACGCCTGGCTCGCCGTCAACAACGCGGCGTTCGCCGAGCACCCCGAGCAGGGCGGCTGGACCCCCGGCGACGTGGCGCGCCGGATGGCCGAACCGTGGTTCGACCCGGCCGGGTTCCTGCTCCACGAGTCCGACGGGACCGTGGACGGCTTCGTGTGGACCAAGGTCCACCCGCCCCTCGACGGGGACCCGGCGATGGGCGAGATCTACGTCATCGCCGTCCACCCCGCGGCCCACGGCCGCGGCCTGGGCCGGGCGCTGGTGCTGGCCGGGCTCGACCACCTCCACCGGCAGGGCCTGGCCTGGGGGATGCTCTACACCGACGCCGACAACGAGGCCGCGGTCGCCCTGTACCGGAAGCTCGGCTTCGAGGTCCACCACGTCGACCGCTCCTTCGAGGGCACCGTCGATCCGGCCCCGGGTGCCGGCGGACCGGGCGGGGCGCCGTGACCACCTCGCGCTACGAACCCGGCCCGGACGACCTGGCCGACCTGGTCGCCGGCCTGCCCGCCTACCGGGCCCGCCAGCTCCACGACGGGCTCTACCGCCAGCTCGCCGACCTGCCCGAGCTGACGACCCTGCCCCGGCCGCTGCGCGACGAGCTGGCCGATCGGCTCCCCCTCGCCCTGCGCCCGGTGACCGAGTCGGTCGCCGACGGGGGCGAGACCGTCAAGTGGCTGTGGGCCCTTCACGACGGCACCCAGGTCGAGACCGTGCTCATGCACCACCGGTCCTGGTCGACGGTCTGCGCGTCGACCCAGGCCGGCTGCGCCATGGCGTGCAGCTTCTGCGCCACCGGGCAGGCCGGCTTCGAGCGGCACCTGACCACCGGCGAGGTCGTCGAGCAGGTCGTGCGGGCCGCACGCCGGGCCCGCGACGACGGCCGGCGGCTCTCCAACGTCGTGTTCATGGGGATGGGCGAGCCGCTGGCCAACTACGAGGTCACCTGGGCCGCCGTGCGCCGCCTGCACGACTCGCTGGGCCTGGGCGCCCGCCACCTGACGATCTCCACCGTGGGCGTGGTGCCCGGCATCCGCCGCCTGTCCGCCGAGGACCTCCCGGTCAACCTCGCCGTGTCCCTCCACGCCGCCGACGACGCCACCCGCGACGAGCTCGTACCGCTCAACCGGCGCTACCCGCTCGACGCCCTCATGGCCGCGTGCGCCGACTACCTGCGGGCCACCGGCCGGCGGATCTCGTTCGAGTGGGCCCTCATCGACGGGGTCAACGACCGGCCCCGCGACCTCCGGGCCCTGGCCGAGCGGGCCCGCGACCTGCCCCTGGCCGCGCACGTGAACCTCATCCCCCTCAACCCGACCCCGGGCTACCCGGTGCGCGGCACGCCCCCGGCCCGGGTCCGCGCCTTCCGGGACGGCCTCGTCGCGCTCGGCGTGGCCGCCACCGTGCGCCGCACCCGCGGCACCGACATCGACGCCGCCTGCGGCCAGCTCCGCGCCGCCCACGCCGGTGGGCCGGCCCCGGTCAGCCTGGCCCGGCGCCCCCGGGCGCGGCGCTGACCCGGGCCGGGCCGGGACCCCCCGGGCGGACCAGGACCGTGAGGCCGCCGTCGGCCCGCACCGCGTCGACCAGGTGCTCGGCCCGGTGGACCGAGGCACCCGGCCACACCACGCTGCGCTCGACCCGTCCCTCGCAGCGGGCACCGGGGTCGACCACGCTGGCACCCCCGGCGGCGGCCAGGTTGGCCGCCAGGTAGCGGGCCGGCGTGCCGCAGTCCACGAACGGGCCGTCGTGGCGGACCACCTCGATCCGTCCCGCCGCGGCGGCGGCTCGCCACGACACCTCGTAGAGGCCGCTCGGCTCGGCCCGCAGCGGGGCCACCTCGGCCCAGGGCATCAGGGCGGCGACCACCCGGCTGGTCGGCTCGAAGCGATCGCTCCCGGCCAGGAGCAGTCGGATCCGCTGCCCGTCGCCGCCCCGCACGAAGTCCCCCAGCGGGCCCGGGGCCCAGGTGTCGGCGTTGAGCACCAGGACGTCGGCCCCCGCGATCCAGTCCCGGAGCCGACCCAACGCGCCCGCGGTGCCCAGCGCCTCGCGCTCCTCGACCGAGACCTCGACCCCCGAGCCGGCCAGGTGCGCCTCGATCGGCCCCCTCCCGTGGTGCACGTTGACCGCCACGTGGCCCTCGGGCACCGCGGTCCGGGCCCGGGCCAGGGCCAGGTCGACCAGCGGCGTGCCCCCCACCGGGCAGAGCGGCTTGGGGCGCCGGTCGGTCAGGGGGCGCAGGCGGGTGCCGGCACCCGCGGCCAGCACCACCGCACGCGTGGAGGCCATCACGCCAATCCTGCTAGGAACCAGGCATGACGACGACCATCGACGGGATCGCGAAGCTCAAGGACCACGTGGGCAGCCACCTCGGGTACTCCGGCTACGTCGAGATCACCCAGGAGCAGGTCAACCTCTTCGCCGACGCCACCGGGGACCACCAGTGGATCCACGTCGACGTGGAGCGGGCCAAGGCCGAGAGCCCGTTCGGCGGGCCCATCGCCCACGGCTACCTCACCCTGTCGCTCGGACCGGGCCTGCTGGCCGAGATCGTCCAGGTGACCGGGGTCAAGCTGGGGGTGAACTACGGGACCGAGAAGGTCCGCTTCCCCGCCCCGGTGCCGGTGGGATCCCGCGTGCGGGCCGGCGCCGAGCTGGTCGAGGTCGGCGACATCGCCGGTGGGGCCCAGGCCGTGCTGCGCGTCACCTTCGAGGTCGAGGGCGCGGACAAGCCGAGCTGCGTGGCCGACGTCGTCCTGCGCTACTACGAGTGACGAGATCTGACAGACCGTCAGCCCAGGGTTAGCGTCAGGACCGGCGGGGCCTGACCGACGGAGGAGAGCCCGGTCGATGGAGCTGAACCTGGCAGAGGTCCACGAGGCCGTCAGCGCGGTGGTGCCCGACCGGGAGTGCATCGTCTGGCGGGACCGGCGCCTCACCTACGCCGAGGTGACCCGGCGCACCCGCCAGCTGGCCAACGCCCTGCGGGCCCGGGGCCTGGGCGTGCAGCGCGAGCGCGACGGCCTGGCAGGCCACGAGTCGGGCCAGGACCACCTCGGGATCTACCTGCACAACGGCAACGAGTACCTCGAGGCCATGCTCGGGGCGTTCAAGGCCAGGGTCGCGCCCTTCAACGTCAACTACCGGTACGTGGCCGACGAGCTGCGGTACCTGCTCGCCGACGCCCGGGCCCGGGCCGTGGTCGTCGGCTCGCCCTTCGCCGCGGTGCTCGACGCCGTGCGCGACGAGCTCCCCGACCTGGAGGTCGTCATCCAGGTCGACGACGGCTCCGGCGTGCCCCTGCTGGAGGGGGCCGAGTGGTACGAGGACGTCCTCGCCTCGGCCGACGACGCCCGCCCGCCCGGGCCCTGGAGCCCCGACGACCTCTACGTGCTCTACACCGGCGGCACCACCGGCATGCCCAAGGGCGTGCTGTGGCGGCAGGCCGACGCCTTCGTCGCGGCCATGGGCGGGCGCCGCTTCGCCGACGGGGTCGAGTGGTCGTCGCTCGAGGAGATCCTGGCCACGGCCACCACCAGCGGCGGGGCCCGCCTGCTGCCCTCGCCCCCCTTCATGCACGGCGCCGGCCACTGGCTGGCGTTCAACGCCTTCGCCTGGGGCAACACCGTGTGCATCCCCGACGACCCCGCCGTGCTCGACCCGATCGACATCTGGCGCACGGTCGAGCGCGAGGAGGTCAACATCCTGCTCATCGTCGGCGACGCCTTCGGCCGACCGCTCGTCGACCAGGCCGAGGTGCTGGGCGACGAGCACGACCTGTCGTCCCTGGTCATGCTCGTCTCGGGCGGTGCGCCCCTCAACCCGTCGATCAAGGACCGGTTCCTGGCCCGCTTCCCGACCCTGATGATCATGGACGCCCTCGGGGCGTCGGAGACCGGCAGCCAGATGTCGCACGTGTCGGCCGCCGGTGCCGCCGCGTCGACGGGCACCTTCCGGCCCGGGCCCGGTACGGCCGTGGTGAGCGAGGATCTCGACGCCGTGCTCGAACCGGGCCACGACGGACTCGGCTGGCTGGCCCAGCGGGGCCGCGTGCCGCTGGGCTACCTGGGCGATCCCGACAAGACGGCCCGCACGTTCCCGGTCATCGACGGGGTGCGCCACGCCGTGCCCGGCGACCGGGCCCGCCACCGGGCCGACGGCACGATCGAGGTCCTGGGCCGCGAGTCGGTCACCATCAACTCGGGGGGCGAGAAGATCTTCGCCGAGGAGGTCGAGCAGGCCCTGGCCCGGCACCCCGACGTGTACGACGTCGTCGTGGCCGGCCGGCCCAGCGAACGCTGGGGCGAGGAGGTCGTTGCCATCGTCCAGCTCCGCGCCGGCGCACAGGTCGGGGCGCCCGAGCTGCTGGAGTGCGCCGCCCAGCAGATCGCCCGGTTCAAGCTGCCCAAGGAGATCCGCGTCGTCGAGCAGATCCAGCGCTCGCCGGCCGGCAAGGCCGACTACCGCTGGGCCCGGTCGCTCGCCGCCGGCGCCTGACGCCGTCCGGGGCACGCCCCGCCGAGGGCGGGATCCCTCAGACGAGCCGGGGGCGCAGGTCGACCCAGCGGGGATCGGCGCGCACCGTGCGCAGGTCGGGCTCGCCGTCCACCACCCGCTCGGCGCGGAATCCCGCGTCGGCGGCCCGGCCCAGCCAGAGCAGGGCCCGTTCGACGTCGCCCGCCCGGGCCCAACTGCACGCCACCTCGAAGGCGGTCTGGGCCGGGCTGGTCGGGCCGGCGGCGAACACGGCCTCGCCGACCTCGGCCGCGGGGCCGAAGCACTCGGCGTAGTGGAGATGGGTCTGGAGCGTCGCGGCGGCGCCGTTGCCGGTCCCGCCCCGGGCCAGCAGCCGGTGGGCGACGGACACGGCGTGGCCCGAGCGGCCGAGGACCTCGGTGGCCGCCAGGGAGGGGGGCCCGTCGGGATGGGCCTCCCAGGCCCGGGCGTAGAGGTCGACGCCCGGACCGCCGTCGAGGGCCAGCGCGGCCTGGAGCCAGGGGTCGGAGGAACCGAGCCGGGCGCCGAGCCGCGACGCCGCCTCGCGGTCGCCGTCGCGCAGGGCCGACCAGGCCAGCGAACGGAGCCGGGCCGCGTCGCCCTCCCCGACCAGCGGGGCCAGGTCCGGAGCCGACGTGGGCACGGGGTGGAGGTGACCCCGCCGGCGCCGCCGTGCGCCGCCGATCGCGCCGGTCGGCTCGGGCGCCGACACGTCGAAGTTGTCGATCGGGGCGCCCCGCTCCTGGGCCCGCATCTCGGAGAAGTTCAGGAAGGCCAGGAACCCGGCGAAGATCGCGGCGTAGGTGTGGTCGTGGGCCAGGGCCCACACCGCGGCGACCACGCCGATCCCGATGGAGAGCCAGCGGGCCCGGGCCAGGCCGAGCAGTTCCTCGGCCACGTGGCCGCCGTCGAGGGGACGGATCGGCAGCAGGTTGGCCACCGACCACCACAGGTTCACGAACGCCCCGAAGGTCACGAGGGCCTGCACGAACAGAGGCTGGTCGAGCCACCAGTCCGACCGGTCCAGGGCCCGCAGGGGCAGCCACAGCAGCACCAGGGCCGCGGCCGAGCCGGCCACGCTCACCGCGATGCGCTGGGCCTTGGACAGCGCGACCCGCCCCGATCCCACGGTGAAGCCGCCGAAGAAGTGCAGGACGATGGCGGAGCGCTCGCCGAAGGCCCGGTAGACCAGCGCGTGGCCCATCTCGTGGACCAGGACCGACACGAACGTGACCACGAGCCAGGCCAGGATCAGCTCGATGTCGTTGTAGCGGAGCCCGAAGAGGACCGCGACGATCACGAAGAAGGGTTCGACGCGGACCGGGATGCCGAAGATCTTGAAGTGGGCCCGGGGCGACATGGCGGGCCCATCGTAGGCCCGGCCCCCACACCGGCCTCGGCCACCCGGGGTGCCGTTGGGACCGGCCCGGAGCCGGTCCGTAGCATCGGCCCGGTGAGCTCGACCGTCGCCCCGCCCGACCCGCTGCCCGAGGGCGAGGCGAAGGTCGCCGCGGTCCGGTCGATGTTCGACGCCATCGCACCCCGCTACGACCTGGTCAACCGGGTCATGACCTTCCGGATGGACGTCGGCTGGCGGCGGCGCACGGTCGCCGCCCTGGGCCTGGCGCCGGGGTCCCGGGTCGCCGACCTGGCCTGCGGCACCGGTGACCTGTGCCGGGACCTGGCCCGGGCCGGACTGCGGCCGGTCGGCTTCGACCTCTCCTACGGGATGCTCGCCGCGGCCCGCAGCCCCGGCCCACTGGCCCAGGCCGACGCCCTGCGCCTTCCCGTGCCCGACGGCTCGGTCGACGGCGCCACCTGCGGCTTCGCCCTGCGGAACCTGGAGTCGCTCCCGCCGTTCTTCGCCGAGCTGGCGCGGGTCGTGCGCCCGGAGGGGCGGATCGCCCTGCTCGAGGTGGCCGAGCCCCCCAACCGCCTCCTGGCCTGGGGCCACGGCCTCTACTTCGGTCGGGTGGTGCCGCTCATCGGCGGGCTCCTCTCCGACCCCGCCGCGTACCGCTACCTGCCCCGGTCGGTGGCCTACCTCCCACCGCCGGGCCGGATGCTGGGCCAGCTGGCCGAGGCCGGCTTCGTCGACGTCGAGCGCCGCCTCCTGTCGACCGGGATCGCCCAGCTGGTCACCGCCACCCGGCGGGGCCGGGGGACCACCGAGCCGTGACGACCGGCGGAGCCGCCCGGCAGCACGACGGCCCAGCCGGCGCGACGGGACGGCTCAGGGCCCGCACCCGGCGCGTCGACGGCGACGTCGACCTCCTCGAGCGCTGCGGGGGCACCGGGCTCCTCTTCGAGCGCGCCGGGACGGGGCTGGCCGGCCGGGGCGTCGCCCGACGTGTCCGGTTGGAGGAGGCCGCGACCCTGCTCGCCACGGCCGAGGTCGACGACGAGGTCGGCCGGCCCGGGTGCGGCCCGGTGGCCTTCGGGGCCCTGCCCTTCGTCGCTGACCCCGGGGCCGAGCTGGTCGTCCCCCGCGTCGTGTGGGGCCGCAGCGAGGACGGCACCCGCTGGGTCACCGAGATCGAGGTCGACGGCCCGCCGGCCGGCCCGGGACCCGACGCCGTCACCGGTGACCGAGACGGGGAGGGCCGCGCGGCCACGGTCGCCGATGCCGCCACCGGTGACGGGCAGCCGGCGGCCCTCGCCCCCGCCGCGGACCGGGCTGGCCCCGACCTGTCGGCGCCGGTGGGTCGGGTGACCATCGCACCGACCGTGCCCGCGGCGGAGTGGTGCGCGCTGGTCGAGCGGGCCACCAAGGCCATCGCCGCGGCCGGGCCCGGCGGCCTGGCCAAGGTGGTGCTGGCCCGGGAGCTGGTCCTGGAGGCCGACCGGCCGTTCCCCGTCGCCTCGGTCCTGGCCCACCTGCGCCGGGGCTACCCGGGCTGCTTCCTGTTCCACGTCGACGGGTTCCTCGGTGCCAGCCCGGAGCTGCTCGTCGCCCGCCACGACGACGTGGTCCGGGCCCAACCCATGGCCGGCACCGCGGCCCGGGGCGGTGACCCCATCACCGACGCCCGGCTGGGCGCGGCGCTGCTGGCCTCGCCCACCTACCGCCACGAGCACCAGGTGACCATCGACATGGTGTACGACACGCTCCTGCCGTGGTGCTCCTACCTCGACTACGAGGCCGAGCCCTCGGTGGTGGCGGTGGCCAACGTGCAGCACCTGGCCACGCTGGTCGAGGGCCGCCTGTCCCGACCCGCCCCCTCGGTGCTGGAGCTGGTCGGCGCCCTGCACCCGACGCCCGCCGTGGCCGGCTGGCCCCGGGACCTGGCCACCGACTGGATCCTGGCCAACGAGGGCATCGACCGTGGCCCCTACGCCGGTGCCGTGGGCTGGGTGGACGGACAGGGCAACGGCTCGTGGGCGGTGAGCATCCGCTGCGCCCGGGTCGAGGGGTCCGTGGCCCACGTCCACGCGGGCAACGGCATCGTGGCCGACAGCGACCCGGCCACCGAGCTGGCCGAGACCCAGGCCAAGTTCCAGGCCGTGCTGGGCGCCCTCACCCGCCTCTGAGCGAGCACCCCACCCGGACCGCAGGCGGCCCGTTCAGCGGACGCGGACGAGGCGCAGCACGTCGGTGGTCGGGTCGACGTCGGTCGGCGAGCCGACCAGCACCGCCACCAGGTCGCCCGGCCGCACGGCACCGTCGGCCACCGCGGTCTCGACCGCGTACCAGACGATGTCGTCGGTCGTCCCGTGCTCGTCCATGACCAGGGGCCGGATCCCCCAGGCCATGGCCAGCTGGCGTGCCGTGCGGGGCGAGGGTGTCATGGCCAGGATCGGGCAGGTGGGCCGGAAGCGGCTGATCATCCGAGCGGTGGTGCCCGACCGGGTGCAGGCCACCACCGCGGCGAGGTCCAGGTCGACCGAGGCTCGCCATGCCGCGGCGGTGATGGCGGCGGTGATCCGCGCCGTGGTCGGCGCGTCGGCCAGGCCGGCGACCTCCTGCTCGCCGAGCCGCCGGCCCCAGCCCCGGTAGTCGAACTCGCGCTCGGCCCGCCGGGTGATCCGGGCCATGGCCTCGATCACCGCCACGGGGTCGTGGCCGATCGCCGTCTCGCCCGAGAGCATGACCGCGCTGGTGCCGTCGAACACGGCGTTGGCCACGTCGGTCACCTCGGCCCGGGTCGGGACCGGGTTGCTCACCATCGACTCGAGCATCTGCGTGGCGGTGATGACGGGCTTCCCGTGGCGCACGGTGGTGCGGATGATGTGCTTCTGGATGTGGGGCACGTCCTCCAGAGGCAGGCGCACCCCGAGGTCGCCCCGGGCCACCATCACCCCGTCCGAGGCCCGGACGATGGCGTCGAGCTGGTCGACGGCCGCGGCGGTCTCGATCTTGGCCACGATCATCGGCCCGTCGTGGCCCACCGCCCGGCGGACCACGGCCATGTCGTCGGCGGACTGGACGAAGGACACGGCCACGGCGTCGACGCCCGCCGCGACCAGCTGCTCGATGGCGGCCAGGTCGGCCTCGGTCGGCGAGCGCAGGTCGGCCCGGCCGACGGGCAGGGAGATCCCGGGCCGCCCGCGCAGCACGCCACCGCTGTCGACCACGGCCCGGGCCCGATCGCCCTCGACCGCGGTCACCCGCAGCCGGGCCCCGCCGTCGCCCAGCGGGAGCACGTCGCCCGGCTCGAGGGCCCCGGCCGCCCCGGGCAGGTCGACGGCGACGGTCTTCTCGTCGCAGTCGACGCCTTCGACCGCGTCGACGATCGCCACCTCCGAGCCGGCCTGGAGCACGGCGCCCTCCACCGGGAAGGAGGCCGTGCGGACCTTCGGACCGGGCAGGTCGGCGAGGATGCCGACCGGACGGGGCACCTGCGCGGCCACGGCACGGACCCGGGCCAGCCGGTCGAGGCTGTCCTGGACCGGGCCGTGCGACAGGTTGAGCCGCACCACGTCGACCCCGGCGTCGAGCATCCCCCGCAGCACGACGGGGTCGTCCGAGGCCGGCCCGAGGGAGGCGACGATCTTGGTGCGACGGGAGCTCGGCACGTCACGACGCTATTCCCCGCCCGGACCGTCCCCCGACGAGTTCGCCCCGTGTCCGGCGCCGGGGCCTCAGCCGCCCTGCAGCGCCCGGGACACCGCAGCCGCGGCGCGCTCGGACAGGCTGCGGTGGAGGTCCGCGTTGGCCAGCCGGTCGGTGCGCAGGGCCAGGACGTGCACGCCACCCCGCTCCAGCGCCTCGACCACCTCGGCCCCGACGTCGTTCGCCGGACGGGCCTCGACGCCCAGCGCCCGGGCGACCGCCACCACGTCGAGGCCGTGGGGCGTGCCGAAGAGCTGTTCGAACCGCCCGTCGGGCAGGGCACCGGCCTGGGGCAGCAGCGAGAAGATCCCACCGCCGTCGTTGTCCACCACGACCACGACCAGGTCGACCGCCCGGCCCGCCGCCCCGAGCAACCCGTTGCTGTCGTGGAGGAAGGCGAGGTCGCCCACCAGCAACGCCGTCGGCGAGCCCGAGCCCAGGGCCACGCCCACCGCGGTCGACACGACGCCGTCGATGCCGTTGGCCCCCCGGTTGGCGTGCACCACGACCCCCCGGCGGGGCGGCGCGTACCACTCCAGGTCCCGGATCGGCATCGACGACGACACCACGAGCTGCGCGCCGGCGGGGAGGGCCCCCAGCAGGTCGCGCGCCACCGACGGCTCGCTGGGTCCCGGCGCCGCGGCCAGGACCTCGTCGATCGCCGCCGCCGCGGCCCGCTCGGCCGTGACCCAGGTCGAGGTCCAACCGGCCACGGCCCGGATCGGGCCACGACCGGACCACGCCGCCACCGCGTCCGACGGCCGGGCGTCGACCAGGGTCGCCGCTGTGCCGGCGGGGTCCGGCCAGCACCCGGCGCCCCCCACCACGACCTCGTGGGCCCCGCTGGCGGCCAGCCACTCGGCGACCACCCGCGACGCCGGCAGGCCCCCGAGGCGCAGCACCACCTCGGGCCGCAGCGCGGCGGCCGCGTCCGGCGAGCGCAGGATCGCATCCGCGTGGACCACGACCAGGTCCCCGGGGACCCGGGCCGCGGCGCGGGCGTCGGGCAGGACCGGCCAGCCCAGCCCGCCGGCCAGCGAGAGCACGGCGTCGGGCTCGCCCGCGCCGGCGCCCACCACCACGACGCCACGCCGGCCGTCGAGCCCGCCCGGGACCAGATCCTCCAGCGGCGGCACGGCGTCGCCGCCCGAACGGGTCGCCCACGGGCCGACCTCCCGTGCCGCCGGCAGGGGGCCGGCCGCACCCAACAGCGGTTCGCGGAAGGCGAGGTTGGCGTGCACGGGTCCCGGCCGGCGCCCCGTCGCCTCCGCGACGAGCCGGGCCGCCAGGGACCGCCAGCGCCCGGCGACGACGGCATCGGGCACGCCCGGCTCGGCGAACCACCGGACCGCGGGTCCGAACAGGCGGGACTGGTCGATGGTCTGGGCCGCGCCGACGTCACGCAGCTCGGCGGGGCGGTCGGCCGTGCACAGGAGCAGCGGGACGCCGTCCAGGTCGGCCTCGGCCACCGCCGGGTGCAGCTCCGCCGCGGCCGTGCCCGACGTCGTCACGACCACCGCCGGTCGGCCCGTCGCCCGGCCCACCCCGAGGGCCAGGAAGCCCGCGCTGCGCTCGTCGATGTGCACCTCCACCCGCAGCCGCCCGTCGGCGGCCAGCGCCAGCGCCAGCGGCGTCGAGCGCGAGCCGGGGCTGACCACCGCGACGGCCAGGCCGCACCGGACCCACTCGTCGACGAGGGTGGCGCAGAAGGTGGCCTGGACGTCCTGGGCGGTCACGGCCGGCCATCCTGCCAGCGACGGGGCCGGCACACGGATCTGGGATCATCCCGGGATGCGCCTGCACGCCGAGGTCGAGGGCTCCGGGCCGCGGCTCGTCCTGGTCCACGGCTTCACCCAGACCGGCCGCTGCTGGGGCCCGCTGGCCGACCGTCTCGCCCGCGACCACGAGGTCGTGCGGGTCGACGCGCCCGGCCACGGCCGTTCGGCGGAGATCGCCGCCGACCTGTGGGAGACCGCGGACCTGCTCGCCCGGGTGGGTGGCCCCGCCACCTGGCTCGGCTACTCGATGGGCGCCCGGATGGTCCTCCACCTCGCCCTGGCCCACCCCGAGGTCGCCCGCGGCCTGGTCCTGATCGGGGCCACGGCCGGCATCGAGGATCCCGCCGAGCGCGCCGCTCGCCGGGCCGCGGACCGGGCCCGGGCCCGTGAGCTCGCCGAGGTCGGCCTCGACGCCTTCCTCGACCGCTGGCTCGCCCAGCCGCTGTTCGCCACGCTGCCCACCGAGCGGGCCGGCACCGAGGAGCGCCGGACCAACACCGTGGAGGGCCTGGCCGCCAGCCTCGTCCACGCCGGCACCGGCACCCAGGAGCCGCTGTGGTCACGGCTGGGCGAGATCGGGGTCCCGGTCCTGGCCCTGGCCGGCGCCCGGGACGAGCGCTACGCCGCGCTCGCGACGCGCCTCGCGACCGCTGTCGGCCCCGGGGCCCGTGCCGCGCTCGTCCCCGACGCGGGCCACGCCGCGCACCTCGAGGCCCCCGACGAGGTGGCGGCGCAGGTCGGCCGGTGGCTCGCCGAGCACGGGCTCTGAGCGGCCGGCACCCGCTCAGGCGCCGAGCCAGAGCCCGGCGGCGAACAGCGCCCCGAAGGCGAGCTGGACCCGACCGGTGGCGACCAGGACGGGGATCAGGTCCGGCCCGGCCGCCCTGGCCCGCACCCGTGCGAG
>JBFWTJ010000078.1:0-13803 GCA_050247895.1 Acidimicrobiia bacterium | reverse complement strand
CCCCGCCAACCCGGCCCGCAACGCGTCGAGCAGCTCGCCCACCCCCGCCTACCCGTCGACCGGCTCGACGAACAGGTGCACCGTCCCCCCACAGGTCAACCCCACCGCAAACGCCTCGTCGTCGCTGTAACCGAAGCTCAACAGCTCACGCCCGCCCGTCTCCAAGATCCGCAGGGCCTCGGTCACCACCGCACCCTCCACGCAACCACCCGACACCGAACCCACCACCTCACCCCGCTCGCTCACCGCCATCGCCGCACCCGGCAACCGCGGCCCCGACCCCTCCACATCCACCACCCGAGCCAACACCACCCCCAGGCCCCCCGCCCGCCAACGCGCCACCTGATCCAAGACCGCCCTCACCGGACACCCCCACGGGCCGGGCCGCCGCCCAAGACCTCGGCCAGGTCCTCCAGCGCGGCCAGGGAGTGGCCCTCGACGAACTCGTCGAGCCAGGGCAGGGCGGCCGCCATCCCCCGGGCCGACGGCTCGTAGCCCTCGGTGGCCTTCAACGGGTTGACCCACACCAGGCGGTGGGCGACCCGGCGGAGCCGGGCCATCTGCTCGGCCAGCAGGGCGGGGTCGCCCCGGTCCCAGCCGTCGGACAGGACGACCACCGTGGCGCCCCGGGCCGTGCCGCGCACGCCCCACTCGTCGTTGAACGCCCGCAGGGTCTCCCCCAGGCGGGTCCCCCCGGCCCAGTCCGCCACGGCGGCCGCGGCCGCGGCCAGCGCGGCGTCGGGATCCCGGGCCGACAGCTCCCGGGTCAACCGGGTCAACCGGGTGCCCAGGGCGAACACCTCCACCCGACGGCGGGCCCGGACCGCGGCCTGGGCGAAGCGCACCAGGGCCCGGGCGTAGGGCTCCATCGAGCCCGACACGTCGCAGAGCAGGACCAGCGGGCGAGGCCGCGTCGACGGACCGGTGCGGGCCAGCCGGAGGGGCTCGCCCCCCGTCCGCAGCGCGGCCCGGGCCGTGCGGGCCGCGTCGACGGCGCCACGGGGGCCGCGGACGGGTCGCCGCCGCCGGGACGGGCGGGAGCCGCCGGTCAGGCGGAGCCCGGCCACGATCCGGTGGACCTCGGCGAGCTCCGACGGCGTGAGCGTGGCGAAGTCCCGGGCCCGCAGGACCTCCCGGGCGCTCCACCGGGCCCGTGCCACCGGGCCGACGCCACCGGTCGCCGCAGGGTCGTCCCCGGCCACCCCCTCCGGCAGGGCCTCGGCCTCCGAACCGCTGTCGACGTCGCCCCGGGCGGGAGCGGCCTCCTCCCACGGGTGCGGACCACCCGCCGCGGCGGGACGCGGATCGCCCGCCGCGGACGGACCGGGCGCCGCGGGGACGGCCCCGGGCCGGTCGGGTCCGGGGCCCTCGACAGGGGTCGCCGGCACATCGGTGGCACCCGCGTGGCCCGGGAGGCCGCCGTCGCCGACCCGGCCCGCGGCGACGTGGCCGACCGCAGGAGGCCCACCGGCCGGGCCCGACCGGCCCGGCACCGGCCCGAACGCCCGGGCGAAGGCGGCGTCGTAGGCCACGACGTCCTCGGGACGGCGGACCAGGGTGGCCCGGCCCGCCCAGTAGGCGGTGCCGAGGGACGCCGTGGGGCCCACCACGTCGAGGGCCCGGGCGAAGGCCACCGCGGCGTCGGGCCCGAGGGCCAGGCCGGCACGGCGCAGGTCCCCGACGAAGGCCACCACCGCGTCGGCCGGCGAACGGGGCCCACCGAGGTCGACGCCGCCCACTCAGCCGCCCCCGGCGCCGGCCGGGGCGACCAGGCCGGAGAGACCCCGGGCCCGCACCCGTTGCTGGTCCTCGCGGTACTTGAGCACCGCGCCCAACGTGGCGTCGGCGGTGTCCTCGTCGAGCCGGTCCCGTCCCAGCGCCTGCACGGCCTGGGCCCAGTCGATCGCCTCGGCCACCCCCGGAGGCTTGTACAGCCCGTCGGCCCGCAGGACCCCGACCGCGGTGGCGACGTCGCGGGCCAGCCGCTCGTCGATCCCCGGCACGCGGAGCCGCACGATGGCCACCTCCCGCTCCAGGCCGGGGTGCTCGACCCAGTGGTAGAGGCAGCGCCGCTTGAGCGCGTCGTGGACGTCACGGGTCCGGTTGGAGGTGATGACCACGACCGGGGGCACGGCGGCCCGGAACGTGCCCAGCTCGGGGACGGTCACGCTGTACTCGGCCAGGACCTCGAGCAGGAACGCCTCGAACTCGTCGTCGGCCCGGTCGATCTCGTCGACCAGCAGCACCGGCGGCGGGCCGCCCGTACCGGGGGCCAGGGCGGCCAGGACCGGGCGGCGGACCAGGAACCGCTCGGCGTACAGCTCGTCCTCGAGGGCCTCCACGGCCCGGCCCGCCGCAGTGCCGGTGGCCTCGGCCGCCCGCAGGTGGAGGAGCTGGCGGGCGTGGTCCCACTCGTAGACGGCCTGGCCGACGTCGAGCCCCTCGTAGCACTGGAGGCGGATCAGCTCGCCCCCGGTCCAGCGGGACAGGGCCTTGGCCACCTCGGTCTTGCCCACGCCGGCCTCGCCCTCCAGGAGCAGGGGCCGGGGCAGGCGCAGGGCGAGGAACACCGCGGTGGCCAGGCCCTCGTCGGCCAGGTAGCCGTGCCCGGCCAGCGCGGCGGTGACCTCGGGGACCGAGCGCGGCTCCATCGCCCCACGACGCTACCGGGACCCCGACCGGGGACCTGCGGCGGCCCGGGGCCCACCCGGGAGGCCGTCAGGGGCGCACGAAGGTGGGCCGCACCTCGATCTCGCTCCGCAGGCTGTTGGCGATGAAGCACTCCCGGTGGGCCACCTCGACCAGGTGGGCCAACCGCTCGTCGGTGACCGCCGCGCCGGACGGGCCCAGGGTGATCACCGGCCGCAGGACGATCCGGGTGATCCACACCGGCCGGCCGTCCTCGGGCATGGACGCCTCGGCCGCGTCGGCGTAGCCGACCACGTCGACGCGGGCCCGGGCCGCCACCGCGAGGAAGGACAGGAGCTGGCACGACGAGGCCGCCGCGAGCAGCAGCTCCTCGGGGTTCACCCGGGCCGGATCGCCGCCGAAGGACGGGTCCGCGCTCAGGTCGAGGGTCGTGCCCGTCGAGGGCACCACCAGCCGATGGGCGCGGCCGTAGCCGTCGTACCCCTCACCGGTCGAGCCGTGCCAGGACAGCTCGGTCGTGTAGCTGTGCACTCGGGCCATGTGCCGGCTCCCCCCGCTCGGCCTCCCACGGAGGTCCGGCGACCGACGCTAACGGGACCCTCCGTCGTCCGCCGTCCCCACGCCTCGCAAGGCGTGGGGACGGCAAGTGTCTTCGGTGGTCAGCCCTCGCTGACGCAGTTGGTCTTCGGGGCGCCGGTCTCGGCGTCGGTCCAGTCGCGGCAGTCGTCGTCGTTGGCGACGATGCAGATCGGGATGCCCATGATCGACGTGCAGGTCTCGCGGGTCTCACCCGACTCGGCCCGGGCCGGGCGGGACTCGGCGCGCACCGCGCGGGAATCGGCCGAGGCGGCGGAGGGCAGGGCCACGTGGGCCAGCAGGGCGAGCGTGCCGGCGGCGACGAGCTTGGTCGGGCGGTTCATCCGGATCACGGGGGATCTCCTCTGTCGGGGACGGACCGACCCGAGATGCACGGGTCCCCGATCCCTAACGGGTGCCCGCGGCGGATTCCTCGAGCGCCCGCCGCACGAGGACCCGGGCCAGGTGGCGGCGGTACTCGGCCGAGGCGTTCACGTCGTCACCCGCCTCGGTCCCCTCGGCGGCCATCGCCGCGGCCTGCACCTCGGGTGCACCGGACCGCACCGCCTCCTCCACGGCGCGGGCCCGCAGCGGGGTCGAGCCCATGTTGACCAGGCCGATCCCGGGCGTGGGCCCGGCGAGGCACGCCACGGCGACGATGGCCCAGTCCTGCGCCCGGCGGTTGAACTTCTGGAAGGACCAGCCGATCCCGCCCACCTTGGGGACCCGGATCTCGACCAGCACCTCGCCGGGATCGAGCGAGGTCTCGAGGAACCCGGTGAAGAGCTCGTCGACGGGGACCTCCCGATCGCCGCCGGGCCCCCGGGCCACCACCACCGCCCGCAGGGCGAGGAGCGCGGCGGGCAGGTCCGAGGCCGGGTCGGCGTGGGCCACCGACCCACCGATCGTGCCCCGGTGGCGCACCTGGGGATCACCGACCTGGCCGGCGACGTGGGCCAGCAACGGGGCGTGTGCGGCCAGGAGAGGGTCGACCTGGAGGTCGCGGTGCCGGGTCAGCGCGCCGACGGCCAGGTGGTCGCCACGGTCGCGGACGTAGGACAGCTCCGACAGGCGGCCCACGTCGACGAGCACGGCCGGGGTGGCCAGCCGCAGCTTCATCAGGGGGAGCAGCGAGTGGCCCCCGGCGAGCAGCTTGGCGTCCTCCCCGTGCTCGGCCAGCAGGGCGACGGCCTCGTCGACCGAGCCGGCCCGGACGTAGTCGAAGGCGGCGGGGATCACGCCGGCACGCCCCGGGCCGCGGCCAGGACGGCCTTGACGATGTTGTGGTACCCGGTGCAGCGGCAGAGGTTGCCCTCCAGCCCGGCCCGGACCTCGGCCTCGGTCGGGTCGGGGACCTCCGCCAGCAGGGAGACCGCGGCGAGGACCATGCCCGGGGTGCAGTAGCCGCACTGCAACCCGTGGTGCTCGTGGAACGCCGCCTGCATCGGGTGCAGGGTGCCGTCCCCGTCGGCCAGGCCCTCGATGGTGGTGAGCTCGCACCCGTCGGCCTGGACGGCCAGCACCGTGCAGGACTTGACCGACTCGCCGTCGACCAGCACGGTGCACGCCCCGCACGACGAGGTGTCGCAGCCGACGTTGGTGCCGGTCAGGCCCAGGTCCTCGCGGATCCACTGGACCAGCAGCCGCCGGGGCTCGACGTCGCCCGAGCGCTGCGCTCCGTTGACCGTGGCGTCGATCCGCATGGCGACATCGTCCCACGCCGCCACGCACCCACCTCACCCCGCCGAGGCGTCCCCCGGCGACGACGAGAGGATGTCCCCGTAGGGGAACAGCGGGGGCAGGTCCAGCGGGGGCAGCGGGGGCGGGAGGACGGCGTAGGCCTCCTCCCCGGGCAGCACGAGGTTGTACTGCTCGCGGGCGATCCGCTCGATCTCCTCGGAGGTGTGCAGGCGCTCGATCCGCTCCCGCAGGGCCTCGTTCTGCGCCTCCAGCACGGCCAGCCGGTCGGTGGCCTCGGCTGTGGCGTCGCGCTGGTCGAGCCACGTGCGGGTGGGGAAGACCCCGACGACCAGCACGACGGCGACCACGCTCGACGCCGTGGCCAGGCCCAGCCGGCGGACCAGCGCCAGGCGGCGGGCCCGGCGGAGCTCGGCCCGCTCCCGGGCCACGCGGGCCTCGACCCTGGCCTCGAGCGGCGAGCGCGCCGGGGTCGGCTCCGGCCGGGGCCGGCGCCGGGGCACGCCGCGGCGGCGGGGGCCCTCGCTCAGGACCCGGGCCTCCGACCGGCGAGCGCGGCCGCGCCCCGGTAGGCCGCGCCCTCGCCCAGCTGGTCCTCGATCCGCAGCAGCCGGTTGTACTTGGCCACCCGGTCCGAGCGGGCGGGGGCACCGGTCTTGATCTGGCCGCAGTCGGTGGCCACGGCCAGGTCGGCGATGGTGGTGTCCTCGGTCTCGCCCGAGCGGTGGGACATCACCGCGGTGTAGCCGGAGCGGGTGGCCAGCCCGACCGTGTCGAGCGTCTCGGTCAGGGTGCCGATCTGGTTGACCTTGACCAGGATCGAGTTGGCCACGCCGGCCTCGACGCCCCGCTCCAGCCGCTCGACGGTGGTCACGAACAGGTCGTCGCCGACGAGCTGGACCTCGGCGCCGAGGCGCTCGGTCAGCACGGCCCAGCCCTTCCAGTCCTCCTCGGCCATCCCGTCCTCGATGGACACGATCGGGTAGGCCGCGCACAGGCGGGCCAGCTCGTCGGCCAGCTCCTCGGAGCTCAGCGAACGGCCCTCGCCGGGCAGGTCGTAGGCCCCCGTGGACGGCGACCACAGCTCGGTCGAGGCCACGTCGAGCGCCACCGCGATCTGCTCGCCGGGGGTGAAGCCGGCGGCCTCGATGGCCTCGACCAGGAGCCGCACGGCGTCCTCGTTGGTGGCCAGGTCGGGGGCGAAGCCGCCCTCGTCGCCCAGGGCGGTGGCCAGGCCCCGCTCGTGGAGCAGGGCCTTGAGCCGGTGGTAGGTCTCCGCGCCCCAGCGCAGGGCCTCGCCGAAGCTGGCCGCACCGACCGGCATCAGCATGAACTCCTGGAAGTCCACGCTGTTGTCGGCGTGGGCGCCGCCGTTGAGGACGTTGAGCATGGGCACGGGCAGGACGTGGGCGTTGGTGCCGCCCACGTAGCGCCACAGCGGCAGGCCCAGCTCGTCGGCCGCGGCGTGGGCCACGGCCAGGCTGACGCCGAGCAGGGCGTTGGCGCCCAGGCGGCCCTTGTCGTCGGTCCCGTCCAGGTCGACCAGGGTCAGGTCGACGTCACGCTGGTCGAGGGCCTCGATGCCGACGAGCGCGTCCTGGATCTCGCCGTTCACGTTGTCGACCGCGCCCAGCACGCCCTTGCCGCCGTAGCGGTCGCCGCCGTCGCGCAGCTCCACCGCCTCGAACCGGCCGGTGCTCGCCCCGGAGGGCACCATGGCCGAGCCGGTGGCGCCCGACTCGAGGTGCACGTCGACGGCCACGGTGGGGTTGCCCCGCGAGTCGAGGACCTCGCGCCCGACGACGTGCTCGATGCTGCTCATGGCGTTCCCGGTCCTCCCGCGCTGGGCCGTGGGGCTCCTGTGGCTGGTGTGGCAGATGGTACTCACGGGACCGGCGGCGGCCCGGTCTGGGTCAGGCGGTCCGGGCCTCGAACGCGGCGCGGACCTGCCCCACCGCCCGGCGGAGGGCGGCCTCGGGATCGTCGCCCGACGAGCGCAGCTCGTCCACCAGCTCCAGCAGCCGTGCCG
Organism: Acidimicrobiia bacterium; assembly: GCA_050247895.1. GTDB lineage: Bacteria > Actinomycetota > Acidimicrobiia > Acidimicrobiales > VFJN01 > CAVPEW01. Next base: position 6,851 of record JBFWTJ010000078.1, on the reverse strand, counting down.
CGGCCGACCCGGGCGCGATCCCGGCCTCGGCCGCGAGCGACCGCCAGTCGACCCCCTGGGCCGCGGCCTTCTTCTGGACCTTCGCCGCGTGGAGCAGCGCCGGCAGGGCGGGCGGGATGCCGTCCATCACGCTGGCCCGCCCCTTCTCGGCCAGCTTGCGCTGCTCCCAGTCGACCGCCAGCGCCTCGACCGAGGTCGCCCCCGCACCCCCGAAGACGTGGGGATGCCGGTCCCGCAGCTTGTCGTGGATGCCGTCGGCCACCTCGGCGAGGGTGAACGCACCGCGCTCGGCGGCCAGCACGGCGTGGAACACGACCTGGAAGAGGAGGTCGCCCAGCTCCTCGGCCAGGGCCGCGTCGTCCTCCGGGCCCGGCTCGGCGCTCCCGTCCTCGAACCGGTCGAGCACGTCGAGCACCTCGTAGGCCTCCTCCAGCAGGTGGCGGGCCAGGGAGCCGTGGGTCTGCTCCCGATCCCACGGGCACTCCCGCCGGAGGGTCCCGACCAGCTCGTGGAACCGCACCACCGCGGCGCCGGTGTCGGGGACCGTGGAGGGGATCCACAGCGAGGTCAGGTGGTCGGCCTCCACCGCCCGGTCGAGGTCGGCCCAGTCCAGCTCCACCACCTCCTCGTCGGGCAGCCCGAGGTGGCGGAGCACGACCGCGCCGGCGGGCTCCTCGTCGTCGAAGGCCAGCTTCACGTCGGACAGGACCCGGCGGTTGTGGCAGTGGGCCACCAGCAGCGGGCCCCGCTCCCCCGCGGCCCGCTCGGCGAAGCGGTGGCCGTCGACCAGCCGGGCGCCGGCCTCGAACGGGTCGACGCCCAGGCGGACCCAGGCCAGGTCGACGAACGACAGCGCCGGCACGACCTCGACCTCCACGTCGTCCCGGGCCACCAGCAGGTCGACGCTGCGCTCGAGGACCCGGGGCGAACCGGGCACCAGGTAGAGGACCTCGCCGTGGTCGGCCGCATCGCGCACCAGGTCGGCCACGACGCGCTCGTACACCTCGTCGAAGCGCTCGGCGTGCTCGTAGTGGTGGTCGAAGGTCGCCGCGCTCGCCACGACGGCCGCCGCCGGGTGGCGGGCGGTGCGCAGGCGGCGGACCGGGATCCGCTCGATCAGGGCCAGCGTGCCGGCGGTGACCAGGTCGGGCCCACCGGGACCGAGCCCGGCGACGACGATGCGGGGCCCGGTCAACCCCGGGGCACGCGCGTCGGCCCGACCGGGGCGACGACGCGGCGGTCGGCCGCCGACCACGACCCGAACCGGGACGACACCTCGATGTCGGCCTCGCCGTAGGCGGTTGCGGCCCAGTCGCCGAAGCCCTGCTCGCCCAGCTCGTCGAGCAGCGTGACCTGGGCGGCCACGAAGCGCAGGACCCACTCCCGCTGCTCGGCGGAGAAGCCCTCGAGGAGCTGGTCGGCCACCTCGGCGCTGGGGGCCAGGGCCTCGCGGGCGCCGGCCACGTCCTCCTGGGTGAGCTCGATCCCCTGGCGCTCGAGCTCGTCGTCCATCAGCAGCGACAGGACGTTGAGCGAGGCCGTGGCGGTGACCAGGTCGGTCGAGTAGCCGCCGGGCGTCCGGCCCGTGGGCGAGACCTGGAGGAGCTGGCTCAGGCCGGCCTCGTTGCCGGCCCACTGCTCGACCTGATCGAGCAGGTCCGCCTCGCTGACGCTGGACCCGTCGACCCGCACGGCGGGCGTGGTCCCGTCGCAGGCGGCCGCCGTGACGAGCAGGCCGGCCAACAGGGCGGGGGCGAGGCGGCGGAGCACGGGTCGAGGTTAGGTGCCGCCCACGCGGGCGGACGAACGCGGTGGCGGGAGCCGGCGACCGGCTCCCGCCACCGCCGCGGGATCAGCCCGTGTAGGACGGGCGGGCCACCACGGGCGCCGCGGTGCCGGCGGACACCTCGGGCGTCTCGGCGGGGGTCTCGTCGGCCGGCGTCTCGGCCGGGGTCTCGGCCTGGGACGCGTCGAGGGTGATCTCGAACACGGCCGAGCCGGTCGTGGCGACCTTGCCGTTGATGATCTGGGTCAGGCCGCCGCAGGCGTCGGCGGTGGCCGGGACGTTCACGGCGGCCGCGTTCAGGGTGAGCTTGCCGCCGGCGACGGTGCCGGTCAGGTCGACCGGGATCGGGGCGAACACGCAGGGCTCAAGCGACGACGGGTTGTTGCCCAGGTCGAGGGTGAGCAGCGAGAGCGAGAGCTCGGTGCTGCCGGTGGCGTTGCCGTCGGTGACCTGCACCTCGAGCGGCGCGGTGGCCTGGATCTGGTACTGGACCGTCGAGGGCGGGTCCTGGGTCTGGAGGCTGCCCGGCCCGAAGGTGAGCTGTCCGGGCAGCGCACCGGGCGCGGCGGCGGTGGTGCCCGAGAACGAGCTGCCCGCGGGCCACGGGTCGGTGCCGCCGGCCAGCGACACGGTGCCGCCGAGGGCGGACTCGAGGGGCTCGGGCGCGGCGGAGGCCGTGCCGTTGGCCATGATGGCGAAGGAGCTGAGCGCGAGGACCGCAGGTGCGGCGGCGCGGAGACGGAGATTCATCGGGAGTTTCCCCTTGTGTCGAGAGGTTCGGATCGCTTGCGTTTCCGACGCGTTGGACGACGTGGGGAGCGGATCCTAACGATCCGTCAGAGACTCTGCTGACGACACGTCAGCTTCGGGCGGGACCAGCGCGCGCAGGAGCTCGACGAGCGAGCGGGCCGGGTGCTCCCGGGACGCGAGGGGGACCACGAGCTGGCGATCGGCCTCCTTGTAGACCGCCCGGGCGGCCAGCCGGGACAGCCGCATCTGCTGGCTCACCTTCAGCGCCAGCGGGGCCAGGCGGGCGGTGGCCCCGCCCGAGGTCAGCCCCCCGCCGCCCTTGACCACCGAGCACTCGCGGATCCCCAGCCGGGCGCACTCGGCCCGCAGGCGGGCCACGTCGAGGAGCGCTTCGGCCTGGGCCGGCGGCGGGCCGTAGCGGTCCTCCCACTCGGCGCGGATGTCGGTCACCTCGGCCTCGGTGGTGACCGCGGCCAGCCGGCGGTACGCCTCCAGGCGCAGCTCCTCGGTGGGCACGTAGTCGCGGGGGAGGTTGGCGTCGAGGGGCAGGTCGAGCTTGATCTCGGCCGGCTCGCGCACCGGCTCGCCCTTCAGCTCGGCCACCGCCTCGGTCACCATCTGGCAGTAGAGGTCGTAGCCCACCGCGGCGATGTGGCCCGACTGGCCCGTGCCCAGCAGGTTCCCGGCCCCCCGGATCTCGAGGTCGCGCATGGCGATCTTGAACCCCGAGCCGAGCTCGGTCGCCTCGCCGATCGTCTTGAGGCGCTCGTAGGCCTCCTCGGACAGGGCCCGGTCGGGCGGGACGAAGAGGTAGGCGTAGGCCCGCTGGCCCGAGCGCCCGACCCGGCCCCGGAGCTGGTGGAGCTGGCCCAGCCCGAGCAGGTCGGCCCGGTCGGCGATCAGCGTGTTGACCGTGGGCATGTCGATCCCCGACTCAATGATCGTCGTGCACACCAGCACGTCGTGCTCGCCCTCCCAGAAGGCGTACACGACCTGCTCCAGGCTCCCCTCGTCCATCTGGCCGTGGGCCACCGCGACCCGGGCCTCGGGCACCAGCTCGCGCACGTGGTCGGCCACCCGGTCGATGTCCTGGACCCGGTTGTGGACGTAGAAGGCCTGACCCTCGCGCAGCAGCTCGCGCCGGATCGCCTCGGCCACGGCCCGGTCGTCGTACTCGCCCACGTAGGTCAGGATCGGCATCCGGTCGGCCGGCGGCGTGTTCAGCAGGGTCAGGTCGCGGATGCCGGTCAGGCTCATCTCGAGCGTGCGGGGGATGGGCGTGGCCGACAGGGTCAGGACGTCGACGCCGGTCTTGAGCGCCTTGATCTGCTCCTTGTGGCCGACGCCGAAGCGCTGCTCCTCGTCGACCACGAGCAGGCCCAGGTCCTTGAAGCGGACGTCCTCGCTGAGCAGCCGGTGGGTCCCCACCACGACGTCGACCTCACCGCTGGCCAGGCCCTGGGCCACCTTGCGGGCCTGCCCCGGGGTGAGGAAGCGCGACAGCACCTCGACCCGGACCGGGTAGCCCGCGAAGCGGTCGGCGAAGGTCGTGTGGTGCTGCTGGGCCAGCAGCGTCGTGGGCACCAGCACCGCGACCTGCTTGCCGTCCTGCACCGCCTTGAACGCGGCCCGGATGGCCACCTCGGTCTTGCCGAAGCCGACGTCGCCGCACACGAGGCGGTCCATCGGGTGGTCAGCCTCCATGTCGGCCTTGACGTCGGCGATGGCGGTGAGCTGGTCGGGGGTCTCCTGGTAGCCGAAGGCGTCCTCCACCTCGCGCTGCCACGGGGTGTCGGGGCCGAAGGCGTGGCCCGGCTCGTGGAGCCGCTTCTGGTAGAGCAGCACCAGCTCCTGGGCCACCTCGGCCACCGCGGCCCGGACCTTGGCCCGGGCCCGCTGCCAGCCGTCGCCGCCCAGGCGGGACAGGCTGGGCGTGTCGCCCCCCGTGTAGTGGCGGACGGCGTCGATCTGGTCCGACGGGACGTAGAGCCGGTCGTCGCCCCGGTACTCCAGGAGCAGGTAGTCGCGCTCGGGACCGCCGATCGACCGCTTGACCATCCCCCCGTAGCGGGCGACGCCGTGCTGGTGGTGCACCACGTGGTCGCCCGGCTTGAGGTCGTCGAAGAACCGCTCGGCGTCGCGCCGCCGGGGCCGGGCCCGGCGGTGGGCCCGGCGCCGGCCGGTCAACTCGTGCTCGGCCACCACCGCGACCTTCACCGCGGGCAGGATGCAGCCCCGCTCCAGCGCGGCGACCTCGACCTCGGCGTCCAGCCCGGCGCCCGACAGCAGGGTGCGCAGGCGGGCCGCGGTGGCTTCGCCGTCGGCGGCGACGTGGATGCGGTAGCCCTTCCCGGAGAGATCGACGAGCTGGCGCAGGACCCGCTCGGGGTCACCGGCCACCGGGTCGGGGGCGTGGGCCACCACCGTCGACACGCCGGGGCCCTCCGGCGCGGTGGTGACCGTCCACGCCGGGGCCCGCGTGCGGGCCAGGAGCCGGTCGAAGGGCAGGTGGAGGCGGGGGAAGCCGTGGTCCTCGTCGTCGGACGCCGCGCCCCAGGTGCGGGCCAGGGCCCGGGCCAGGTCGGCCTCCTCGGCCAGCAGGTCGGCGGCGCGGTCGCGCAGCCGCCGGGGCTCGCACAGCAGGATCTGGGCCTCGTCGCCGACCAGGTCGAACAGCAGGTCCTCGCCGTCGGCCAGCCACGGCAGCCAGGACTCCATCCCGTCGAAGGACAGGCCCTGGGCCATCCGCTCCCACTGCTCGCGGCCCCAGGGCTGGAGGGCGACCAGCCTCTCGGCCCGGGCCCGTACCTCGGGACCGGCGAGCAGCTCCCGGCAGCCGAAGACGAGCACCTCGTCGAGCGGGTCCGTGGCCCGCTGGTCGTTGACGGAGAACTCGGTCAGGCGGTCGACCTCGTCGCCCCACAGGTCGATGCGCACCGGGCGGTCGGCGGTGGACGGGAAGACGTCGACGATCGAGCCCCGCACCGCGACCTCGCCCCGGTGCTCGACCAGCTCCTCGCGGCGGTAGCCGGCACCGACCAGGGCCGCGAGCAGCTCGTCGCGGTCGCGGCGCTCGCCGGGTCGGACCACGACCGGCTCGACGTCGGCCACGCCCGGACCCAGGCGCTGGACCAGCGAGCGGACCGGGGCCACCAGCACCCGGGGCGCCCGCTCGGGCTCCCGGAGCCGCCACAGGGTGCGCAGGCGCCGGCCCATGGTCTCCACCGAGGGCGAGACCCGCTCGAAGGGCAGCGTCTCCCAGGCCGGGAACAGGTCGACCGCGTCGGGACCGAGGAAGGTCCGCAGGTCGGTCAGGAGGCGGTTGGCCTCGGTCGTGGTGGGGACCGCCACCACGAGGGGGTGGCGGCGGGTCATGCCGGCGAGCCCGGCGACCACCAGGGCGCGGGCCGGCTCGGGGACGGCGAGGACCGCGCTCGTGCGTCCGAGGACGGACGCGAGGGCGGGCTCCTCGCGCAACAGCGGGGGGAGGTCGCGCAGTGCCATGTGAGGGCGGCCAGGCTACCGAGGCGGGCCGGGCGGTCAGACGGCCGCGGCGCGGGGGGCGCCCTGCTCGATCAGGTCCACGACCCGGTCGAGGTCGAGGTGCGCCTCGAGCAGGTCGGCGATGGCGTCGAAGCGGGCCCCGCGCACCTCGGCCCACCGCAGCCCCGACAGCTCCGGCGCGGGCCACCCCGCCTGCCCGGCCGCCCAGGCCAGCACGCCCGCCCTCAGCTCGTCGGACTCGAACAGGCCGTGGAGGGTCGTGGCGCAGACCCGGCCCCCGTGCCAGCCCACCGGCGTGCCCCCGTCGTCGACCAGCCAGGGGTCGGCGTCGCCCCGGACCCGACCGTGGTGGATCCGGTACCCCGTGGTGACCGGGGCGCCCGCACCCGGCCCGGCCACGGCCCGGGCCCGCGGTCGGTCGAGGACCTTGTCGGCGGCGAAGGTCGTGCGCAGCGGGAGCCAGCCCAGGCCCTCGGCCACCCCCGGCGGCCCCTCGACGCCGTCGGGGTCCTCGATCCGATCCCCCACGGCCTGGGCGCCGGCGCAGATGGCCACGACCGCCGCGCCGCTGGCCGCCACCGCGGCGTCGAGGCCCGAGGCCCGCATCCAGGCCAGGTCGTCGCGGGTGGCCTTCGACCCGGGGAGCACGACGAGCTGCGGCCGGCCCAGCTCGGCCGGGCTGCGGATCCAGCGGACCGCCACGCCGGGCTCGGCCCGCAACGGGTCGAGGTCGCCGAAGTTGGCCACCCGGGGCCAGCGGACCACGGCCACGTCGAGGACGGTGCCGGCGGTCGCGCCAGCGGGCGCGTCC
>JBFWTJ010000077.1:0-13875 GCA_050247895.1 Acidimicrobiia bacterium | reverse complement strand
GACTGCTGCGGCCTCACCCCCCCAGAGCCCGAGCAGGGCCAACAACCACACCATGGCTTGATGCTCGGGCCCCATCGCGCCGACCAGCCGAACGAGTTCCTCAGCAGTCAGAACACGCCCCGCAACCTGCCCACCCTTCGACGGCAGCACCACACCCCTGCAGGGCGACCGGCGAATGATGTCTTCTCCTTCCGCCCACCGGCAGATGGCCCGGAGAACCCCGTAGTTGCGATGCACGGTGCGCGGGGCCAGCGAGCGGCTCCACTCACCGACAAGCGCTCGAACATCCTTGGGCTGCACCTTCGCGATCGGCACATCGACGATCGGGGCGAGATGGACTCGAATCACGATCTCGTCTCGTGCCCACGCGCTCTCGCGCTTGGCCGAGTTCGCCTCATTCAGCCACTCCGATGCAACTTCCCCGAAGGGTCGCTTGCCTCGGCCTGGATCGAAGTAGTCGCCGTCCGCGAGCTGGACCCGCAAGCGTGCGGCGTGTTCCCGCGCCGCACGACGGGATTTGGCTTCGGTCGTTTCACGGAAGGCCTTCTTGCGCTGCCGGCCAGCAGCGTCTCGGTACCGGACCGTGACCGTGAGCGTTCCGTCGGCGTTGGTCCGCTCCGCAAAGGAGATCGACGCCATGGGCACGACACTACACCGATTTGTGCCCACGGTGTGCCCATGATTCCCGGAGCCGTTGCGGGCGTTTGCCAGAAGTGCGGTTCTACCTGGACTTTGTTAGTCGGGTGGGGGAGATTTGAACTCCCGACCTCTGCGTCCCGAACGCAGCGCTCTGCCAAGCTGAGCCACCACCCGGAGGGCGCCACCCTAGCGAACGGGTCCCGGCACCTCCCAGCGGGAACGCCGCCCGCCCAGCGAGGGTCAGACCTCGACGGTGGGGAAGCCGGCGTCCTCGGTATAGGTGCCGTCGGCCAGCAGCGCGTCCACGGCCCGGCGGAGCCTGATCGGATCGAGCGGCTTGACGATCCAGCCGTCCGCCGCCGAGCGGCGGGCCAGGTGGACGTCGGCCGGCCGGTCGAGCAGCAGGAGGACCGGCACCACCGGCAGCCGGTCCATCCCCACCTCGTGGCGCAGCGCCAGGCAGGCCGCGATCCCGCCCATGTTGCCGATCTGGAGGTCGAGCACGACCAGGTCGGGCTCGTACTCGGCGACCGCGGCACGCACGACCTCGCCGGACCGCACCCGCAGCACGGTGGTGTCGTCGTCGCCCACGACGGCGTCCACCTGGGCGAACACCGAGTCAGCGTCGGTCGCGATCAGCACGGTCGGCACCGTCGCAAGCTACCGCCGCCCGGCGGGCGCCCGCACGGCCGGCCTGGCCCCGCGCCACGGGTCAACCCGTATCATCGTCCTGCCCGCCCCCGGACAAGGACGTGCCTGTGCTCGACATCCAGGTGGAGGATGCCGCCGATTACACCCTGTGCCGACCCCTCGGGGAGCTGGACGCCTACACGGTGAGCCAGTTCCGCGAGACGTTGGTCGAGTTGGCGGCCCGGAAGTACCTGCTCATCGACCTGTCGGGCGTCCCCTTCATGGACTCGGCCGGCCTGGGCGCCCTCATCGGGGGGATCCGCCGGGCCCGCGAGGCGGGCGGCGACGTCGTGGTCGCCTGCAGCCGGCCCACCCTGACCCGCCTGCTCCACACGACGGGCTTCGACCGGATCGTCCCGGTGACCGAGACGGTCGAGGCCGCGGCCGAGGCGCTGGCCGAGAGCCGCACGGGCGATGGCTGAACCCCCTCCCCGGCGCCGGCGCGCCGGCCGGTGAGACCTCCCGCGGGCGGATGAGCGACATCGGGGCGGACCGGTCGATCGTCGAGGGCCTGCGGGCCTGCCCGCTCTTCGACGGCCTCGACGACGCCGACCTGGACCGCGTGGCCGCGGTCGCCGAGCTGGTCGAGCTCCCGGCGGGCGCCACGATCGTCCGCCAGCACGAGCAGCCCGACGCCGCCTACGTGCTGCTGCGGGGCTCGGCCGCCATCGAGGCCGACGGCACGCCCATGGGCGACATCGGGCCCGGCGACTGCATCGGCGAGCTGGCCCTCCTCGACGGCTCGCCCCGGACGGCCACGGTCACCGCGGCGAGCCGGGTCGTCGCGGCCCGCTTGGCCGCCACCGCGTTCACCGACCTGCTCGACGCCCTCCCCGAGCTGCACCGCCGCCTGACCGCCTCGCTGGCCCGCAAGCTGCGCCGGACGACCTCGGGCTGGAGCAACCTGGCCGGCGACCCCGAGGTGCTCATGGCCGCCCTGCTCGACCTCCAGGACAGCCCGGACCCCGAGGTCGCGGCCCGGGCCCGGGCCCAGGCGGCCGAGCTGGTCCAGCGGGCCGCCGAGCTGGTCGACGCACCCACCGGACCCGATCCCCTGTCGCCGCTGAGCCCGGCCGAGCTCCGGGTGGCCGACCTGGTGGCCGAGGGCCTCTCCAACCCCGCCATCGCCGAGCGCCTCTACCTCTCCCGCTACACGGTCGAGTCCCACCTCAAGCACATCTTCGGCAAGCTCGGCCTGCGCAGCCGGGTCGAGCTGGCCGCGCTCGTGGTCAAGCTGCGCTGACGCCGGGGCCACCCCGCGCAGCGTTCCGGGACCCTCGCCCGAGGTCCCGGAACGTGCGGGGGGAAAAGCGCCGGCCGTGGCTCCGCCGTGTTGGCCACGACCGGCTCGGTCCGCCTGGAGGGTCGGACCGATGACGACATCATGCGCCCGTGGCCGGACGCCGCCATCCCTGGGCTCAGGGATCCCGGCGATCCCCGACGAGGTGCCGGGTGACCTCGAGCAGCCCCTCGACGTCGTGGACGTCGGAGCGCAGGAACGGCACCCGCACCAGCGGGGCCGGAGCGACCGCGGCCTGGAGGCCGACGAGGTGCAGGTCCTCGCGGTCGGCCACGCCCTGGAAGTCGGCCAGGTTGCGGTAGTGGTCGCCCAGGTCGGTGCCGGCGTGGGCGTCGGCACGGCGGCGCAGCACGGTCGTGTCGAGCGTGGTGAAGCGCGGGTGCATCCGGTTGAGCACCAGGGCCCGCACCGAGATCCCGGCCTCGTGCAGGCGCCCGGCGAAGTACGACGCCTCCTCGATGGTGTCGCGGCGGGCCGACGCGACGAGCACGAACGCGGTCTCGTCGGCCGACAGCAGCTCGAGGACCCGGGCGGCGCGGTCCCGGAAGCCCTGCTCCATCCCCTCGAAGGCCCGGAAGAACGAGACGGCGTCCTCGATGACCTCAGCGCCCACGACCTTGGCCACGGTGCGCAGGAACGCCTGGGCCGCGACGTTGACGGCCCGGACCAGTCCCCGGGTGGGCGAGGTGACGACCCGGAAGAGGCGGTGGTCCAGGAAGCGGGTGAGCCGGCGAGGGGCGTCGATGAAGTCGAGCGCGTTGCGGGTCGGCGGGGTGTCCACGACGACCAGGTCGAAGTCGGTCTCCTCGTGCAGCTCGTAGAGCTTCTCCATCGCCATGTACTCCTGGGTGCCCGACAGGGCGCCGGCGATGTTGCGGTAGAAGCGGTTCTGGAGGATCCGGCGGCCCTGCTCGGGGTCGGTGGCGTGGCGGGCGACGAGCTCGTCGAAGGTGCTCTCGGTGTCGAGCATGAGCGCCCACAGCTCACCCGGCCAGTCCCCCTCGACCCGGCGGGGGTCGCCGGTCAGCCCTCCGGAGGCGCCGAGCCCGAGGGCGTCGGCCAGGCGCTTGGCCGGGTCGACGGTGACCACGACGGTGCGCCGGCCGAGGCGGGCCCCCTCCAGGGCCAGGGCGGCCGCGGTGGTGGTCTTGCCCACGCCGCCCGAGCCGCAGCACACCACGACGCGGGCGGTGCGGACCAGGTCGCCGACGGACGGCTCGGTCACGGGTCGGCCAGCTCGGGTGGCTCGGGCAGGGCGGCGATCTCGGCCAGGAGCCGCTCGGCCAGGTGGTCGACCTCGGCCGGGCCGATCTCGGCGCCGAACAGGTAGGGCAGGCGCACCTGGGGCAGCGGCAGGCGCTCGGCGAGGCGCTCGAGCTGGGCCGCCTGGAGCGCGGTGCGGCTGGCCCGGAAGCCTGCGGCCCGGGTCATCGCGGCGGCCAGCTCGAGGTCGAGCGCGACGCCCGCCGCGGTGGCCGCGTCGTCCGGGTCGGTCCGCAGGCCGGGGACCTCGTCGTAGGTGCTGTTGACCACGACCAGCCCGAGCGCCACGCCGACGCGGTCCTCCAGGGTGAAGGCCGTCTCGACCAGCTCGTTGACCGGCGTCTCCTCGGGCAGGGTCACCAGCACGACCTGGCAGCGCCGTGGGTCCTCGAGCATCTCGAGCACGTCGCGGGCCTGGGCGTTGATCGGCCCGACCCGGGCGGTGTCGAGCAGGGCCCGGGCGGACTGCAGGAACGTGATGGCGTGACCGGCGGCGGGCGCGTCGAGCACGACGAGGTCGACGTCGCCGGCCCGCTCGATCTGCTTGACCTTGCCCAGCAGCAGGATGTCCTTGATCCCCGGGGCGGCGGTGGCGACCACGTCGAGGGCACCGCTGCTGACGAGCCGGTTGGACAACCGGGACAGCCCGTGGCCCCGCAGGTAGTCGACCAGGGCTCGGTCGGAGGTGACCGTGCGGGCCCGGACCTCGCCCTCGCCCCGTGGTCCCCCGCCCGCGGAGAGGACGACCTCTTCGTAGCCGAGCGGCTGCTGGCCGAACATCGCCGCCAACCCGGACTTCCCCTCGACCTCGACGACCAGGGCGGTGAGGCCGGTGCGCGCGGCGGCCCGGGCCAGGGCCGCGCTGACCACGGTTTTGCCCACGCCACCCTTGCCAGCCACGATGACCAGCCGGGATGCTCCGAACACGCGCGCCGGGTCCACGTCAATCCTTCCGAGCCGGGGGCCGCCGGGCCGCGCCGGCGGCGGGCCGACGGAGCCGCACCCTACCGGCGCTCGCGGTCGTCGCCGTGCTGCTGGGCTGGCTGGGCCTCGGCGCCACGCCGGCCGGGGCCCGGGGCGCCCAGGCCTCGGACCCGGGCTTCGTCGCGGTCATCGAGGTGAGCGGCCTGCTCGACCGCGTGCTGGCCGACTTCGTGGCCGACGAGATCGAGCGGGCCGAGGACGAAGGCGCGCTGGCCCTGGTGCTCCAGCTCAACAGCACCGGGTCGGTGCTGCCCGACGGCGAGCTCGACGAGCTGGTGGCGCGCATCTCGTCGGCCGACGTGCCGGTCGACGTGTGGGTCGGGCCGTCGGGCAGCGCCGCGTTCGGCGACGCGGCCCGGCTGGTCGCCGCGGGGCGCACGGCCGCGGTGGCCCCGGGCAGCCGGGTCGAGGTCGTGCCCGACCTGCTCGACGGCAGCTCGCTGGAGGGCCGGGCCGCGGTGGGCGACAAGGTCGGGGCCGAGGAGGCGGTCGAGCTGGAGCTGGTGGACGGGCTGGCCCCGGTCATCGGCGACTTCGTGGTCGACCTGCCCGGCGTGGAGAGCCGCGTCCACGAGGTGGACGGCGAACAGCGCCGCGAGCCGGTGACCCAGGTCCGCTTCGGCCAGCTCCCCCTGCTGGGCCAGCTCTTCCACACCGTGGCCAGCCCTCCGGTGGCCTACCTCCTGTTCGTGATCGCCATCGGCCTGCTGGTCTTCGAGCTCTACACGGCGGGGATCGGCGTGGCCGGGATCGTGGGCGCCGGGTGCCTGGTCCTGGGCGCCTACGGCCTCTCCGCCCTGCCCACCAACGCCTGGGCGGTCGCGCTCCTGCTGGTCGCCGGGTTCGGCTACGCGGTCGACGTGCAGACCGGGGTCCCCCGGGTGTGGAGCGGCATCGCCACGGTCTGCCTGGTGGTCGGCTCAGTCGGGCTCTACGACGGCCTCTCCCTGTCGTGGATCACGCTCCTGGTCGGCATCGCGGGGATGACCCTGGCCATGCTCGCCGGCATGCCCTCGATGGTCCGCACCCGGTTCTCGACGCCCACGATCGGCCGTGAGTGGATGATCGGCGAGGCGGGGACGGCGGTCGAGCGGGTCGCACCCGACGGGATCGTGACGGTGCGGGGGGCGCCCTGGCGGGCCCACACCAACCGGGCGACGCCCATCGAGGCGGGCGAGGCGGTCAAGGTGGTGGCGATCGACGGCCTGGTCCTCGACGTCGAGCCCGAGGCGGGCGGGGCCAAGGACTACCGCGAGGCCCGCCGAAGCCGCTGATTTCGCTGTCGCATTCTCGCGGCTATTGAGCCCCCTGCGGCCGCCGTCGGCTTTCAAGGCTTCGTCACCATTTGTCGAGTAAGGCAGTTCGACCGAGCGGGGATTGCCCGACGGGTCGTCCGCACGGGGACACCTCGCAGGTCCCTGACCTGGGAGGGTTCGCGCTCAGCGAACGCTCCGCTCGAAATAGTTCACCCCTTGTTACCGGGAAAGCCCACCACTATGGTCCGACCCAGAAAGGGGGATGTGCTGTTGAGCGCAATGCGTGTCGAGGAAGCTTGGCAGGTCAAGGCCGCGTGCCGGGGGCCCCAAGCCGCGGTCTTCTTCCCTCCGTCGCACTTCGAGCGCAAGGACGAGAAGCTCGCCCGGGAGTCCCGGGCGAAATCGATCTGCCGCACGTGCCCCGTCCGCCAGCCCTGCCTCGACTACGCCGTGCGCATCCGCGAGCCCCACGGCATCTGGGGCGGCCTCAGCGAGTCCGAGCGCAAGAACCTGGTCGGCCAGCGCGCCGGCTGACGAGACCGCGGTACCGGCACGGCTCCCCGTTGGGGGGCGGAGGCGCCGCGCCGGTACCGCCCGCTCGTGGAGACCCCCCGGTAGATTTCGAGGAGCGCCGCCGTGCGCTCGCCCGTCCAGGAGCATCCTCGTGATCCCGCTCGTCGGCCTCCTCTTCCTGCTCGCTCCCTTCGTGGAGCTGTACGTGATCGTGAAGGTCGCGGGCGAGATCGGCGTCGGTTCCACCTTCGTGGCGCTCGTCGCCATCAGCTTCGTCGGGGCCTGGCTGGCCAAGCGCGCCGGGCTCGGCGTGCTCCGGCGCCTCCAGTCGACGGTGGCCGCGGGCCGCGTGCCGTCGGCCGAGATCGTCGACGGCGTCCTCATCCTGTTCGCCGGCGCCCTGATGCTGGCCCCCGGCTTCGTGAGCGACGCCCTGGCCGTCCTGCTGCTCCTCCCGCCCACCCGTGCCGTGCTCCGGCGCCTGGTCCTGCGCCGGATCCGCCAGGGCGGCGCGGTCGTGACCATCATCGGCGGGCGGCCCGGCGCCGGCGGGCCCGGGGCCGACCGGGTCCGGGACGCCCGGAGCTGGGAGCGCCCGCCCCGCGACCGCGGCGAGCTCGGCCCGTGAACCGGGGCGCGACGTGAGCGCGACGGCCACCGACGCCAGCGCGGAGCCGCCCCGCAAGCCGCTCGTGCCCGAGGTCGCCGGCGCCCTCAGCCCGATGGTCCGCCGGATCCTGTGCGACAACCCGGGGATGATGACCGGACCGGGCACCAACACGTACCTGGTCGGCATCGACGAGATCGTCGTCATCGATCCGGGCCCCGCCGACGACGACCACCTCGACGCCATCGCCGGCTGCGGCGGCGACCGGATCCGCTGGATCGTGTGCACCCACACGCACCCCGACCACTCCCCCGGCGCCGCCGGGCTCAAGGAGCGGACGGGTGCCGAGGTCCTGGCCTTCGAGGGCCGGGACGGGCTCGAGGTGGACGGCACCCTGGCCGACGGCGACGCCCTGGAGGCGACCGAGTTCGTCCTGCGGGCCATCCACACGCCCGGCCACGCGTCGAACCACCTGTGCCTGCTGCTCGAGCAGGAGCGGTTGCTGTTCTCCGGCGACCACATCATGGACGGGTCGACCGTGGTCATCTCCCCGCCCGACGGCGACATGCGGGCGTACCTCGACTCCCTGGATCGCCTCGCGGCGCTGCGCCCCCGGCTGCGGGCCATCGCCCCGGCCCACGGCCACCTCATCGAGGACCCGAAGGCCAAGATCGAGGAGTACCTGGCCCACCGCCGCGAGAGGGAGGCCCAGGTGCTGGGCGCGCTGCGCCGGACCGGTCCCACGACCATCGCCGCCCTGGTGGCCGACATCTACGCCGACGTGCCCGACGCGCTCCACGAGATGGCCGGGCGCTCGGTGTGGGCCCACCTGCGCAAGCTGGCCGACGAGGGCCTCGCCGCGGGGACCGACGCCGCCGGGGAGTGGTCCGCGGCCTGAGCCCGAGGGCCCTGGACGCCGCCCGGGCCGGTCAGGCCTTGGCGTCGAGCAGGCGCACGGCCTGGTCGAGCATGCGGGCCGAGCACCCGGCCAGCGCCGAGGGCGGGATGGCCTCGTCCACGATCCGCCGGGCGATGGCCCGGAAGGCCTCCGCCGCGGGCCCGTCGCCCAACGCCACCGGCTCGCCTCGGTCCCCGCCGGCGGCGACCGAGGGCTCGATCGGCACCTGGCCCAGCAGCGGGATCCCCGCGTCGCGGGCCAGCTGCTCGCCGCCACCCTCGCCGAACAGGGCGTACGACTCGCCGTGGGCGCAGGTGAACGCGCTCATGTTCTCAATCACGCCGGCCACCCGCAGGTAGCTCTTGCGGGCCATGTTGACGACCCGCACGGCGACCTTCTGCGCCGCGGTGGCGGGCGTGGTGACCACGACGACCTCGGCCCGGGGCAACAGCTTCGCCACGCCCATCTGCACGTCGCCCGTGCCCGGGGGCATGTCGATGAGGAGGTAGTCCAGGTCGTCGCCCCAGGCCACGTCCTGCAGGAAGTGCTGGACCCCCCGGTTCAACATCAGTCCCCGCCACATCAGGGCGGTCTGCTCGTCCTCGACGAGGAAGCCCATCGAGACGATCCGCAGACGGCCGGCGCCGACCTCACGCTCGTGGGGCACCATCCACCGACGGCCGCCCTCCTCCCGACCGGCGAGGCGTCCGTCGACGCCGAGCATGCGGGGGACTGAGAAGCCCCAGATGTCGGCGTCGAGCACGCCGACCGTGCGACCCCCCGCGGCCAGCGCCGCGGCCAGGTTGACCGTGACCGACGACTTGCCGACGCCACCCTTGCCCGAGGCGACCAGCACCACCTTGGTGGTCAGCGCGACCGAGGTCTCCTCGGGGCGCTGGGCCACGTTCCAGCGGGCCTTGGCCATGGCCGTGGTCTTCTCCTCGGCGGTCATCTCGGCCCACTCCAGGCGCGTGGCGCCGACCCCGGCCAGCGAGCCCACCCGGGCCCGGACGTCCCGCTGGATCTGCGCCCGCAGCGGGCAACCCGCCGTGGTGAGGGCGATGGTGACGGTCACGTCGCCCTCCGGCGAGACGGTCGCGGCACGGACCATGCCGAGCTCGACGATGTCGCTACCCAGCTCGGGATCGATCACGCCGCGCAGCACCCCGACCACGTCCTCGGGGGTGGGGACCAGGGTGCCCGGCATCGCCCCGGATTCTACCGACCTTGCCCGTGTAAACTCCACGGAGGTGAGCGAGACCCCGTCCCCCCGCCTCGAGCTCCTCAAGGCACTGGGCGACAACACGCGCTATGCCATCTACCTCGAGCTGGCCCGCGCCCCGCGGCCGCTGGCCACGGCGGAGATCGCCGAGACCCTCGCCCTGCACCCCAACACCGTGCGACCTCACCTGGAGCGGATGCGGGAGGTCGGCCTGCTCGACGTGTCCGTCGACGCCCGGGGCGCCGTCGGGCGCCCGCAGCACCGCTACTCGCTGGCCGAGAGCGCCCCCGCGCTGGGCTTCGAGCCACCTGCCTACCCCGTCCTGGCCCGCATGCTGCTCGACCTCGCCGCCTCGGTCGCCGCGCCAGCCGAGGACGTGCTCGACGCCGGTCGGGGCCAGGGCAGCCGGGACGCCCACCGGGTCGACGACGGCCTGGACGCCGGCGACGCCCTGATCGCCGAGCTCGACCGGCTCGGCTTCGACCCCGCGGTCGTCGAGGACGACGGCCGGGTCACGGTGGCCTTCACCCGCTGCCCCTTCCAGGCCCTGGCCGAGACGGCCCCCGACCTGGTGTGCACCCTGCACCTCGGCCTGGTCGACGGCTTCCTGGCCGAGCGGGGCGACGGGGAGGTCGTCCAGTTCTGCGACATCGCGGCCCGGACCCCGTGCCAGGTCGAGGTCGCGTTGACACCCCGGTAGCATCTTCCGCGAAGCACCCGTACCGGCCGTGCAGGAGGCCATTCCGTGATCACCGTCACCGAGAACGCTGCGACGAAGGTCAAGAGCCTCATGGAGGCCGAGGGCGACGCCGGCTCGCTCGCGCTGAGGGTCGCCGTCCGTCCCGGCGGCTGCTCCGGCTACAGCTACGAGATGTTCTTCGACACCGACATCGCCGCCGACGACGTCGCGACCGAAGAGGCCGGTGTCCGGGTCGTGGTCGACCCGTCGAGCGCGCTGCTGCTCAAGGGCGCCACGCTGGACTACAAGGACGGCCTCCAGGGCGCGGGCTTCTCGATCGACAACCCCAACGCCCAGCGCAGCTGCGGCTGCGGCCAGTCGTTCAGCTGACCCTGGTCGACGGGGCCGGCCTCAGGCCGCGACCAGGTCGTCCAACGCCGCGGCCAGCTCGACCGCGTCGTAGACGCTGTCGACCCGGTCGGCGATGACGCCGGCCCCGTCGACCAGGTACAGCACCGGCTCGAAGGTCAGGCCGAGCTCGTCGATGATCGGCGCGTAGGCGTCGACGCCCTCGATGGTCGTCTCGGGGTCCCGGTAGACCTCGGCGTGCACGAAGGAGACCCGGTCGGCGTAGGCCTCGACCACGTCGAGCAGGCGGTCCAGCACCGGGCCGCAGATCGCCACCTGGCAGAAGGCCGGGGTGGCGACGAGCAGGGCCGTGGGGCGGCCGGTGCCCACCAGCTCGGTCAGGGACCGCTCGTGCAGGGGGCAGATCGGCTCGGCGGTGCAGATCGGGGTGACGCCACGGGGATCGGTCACGGTGGGGGTGTCGACCCGGGGCAACGGGTCGCCCCGGCCCAGCAGGGTGACCTGCTCGGGCGGGAAGACCTCCAACGAGGTCTCGGCCACCGCCCCCTCGATCTCCACGCGGGCGGTGTAGATCCCCGGCTCGTCGAGGGTGAAGTGGAGCGGGAAGTAGGCGCGGGGGAGGCCCTCGGCGTGCCGGGCCACCTCGATGGGCCGGCCGATGGGCGCGTCGGTCGTGTCGTAGAGCTGCACGGCGACGGTCTCGGGCGTGCGGTCGAGGGGCAGCAGGGCGACCTGGTCGCCGATGCCGAACGGCAAGCGGTTGCGGGTCCCGGCGGCGAAGATCGTGCCCCCCACGAAGGGGAACAGCGCGTACTCGGCCGCCCCCGCCGACGTGTCGTCGGTCGTCCCGCCACCGCCGGTGTCGTCGTCGGACCCGCACGCTCCGAGCAGCACCGCACCGGCGCCCGCGGCACCCCAACCGAGGAAGCGACGGCGGGTGAGGGCCTGGGGTGGGGTCACCCGCCGAACCTATCCTCCGCGCCGTGACCGACCGCAGCCCGCGCCTGCTCTCCCTCGAGGTCGACGGACGGCCCGTCGAGCTCCCCGACGACGGCGGCTCGCTGCTCGACGCCCTGCGCGACCGGCTCGGCCTCACCTCGGTGAAGGACGGCTGCAGCCCGCAGGGCCAGTGCGGCTGCTGCACCGTCCTGGTCGACGGTGCAGCCCGGGTCGCGTGCGTCACGCCGCTGCGCCGGGTCGCCGACCGCCGGGTCACCACGGTCGACGGCCTCGACCCGGCGGCCCGGTCGGCCTGGAGCCGGGCGTTCACCGCCACCGGGGCCAGCCAGTGCGGCTTCTGCACGCCCGGGATCGTCTGCCGGCTCGACGGGCTTCGCCGGCGGGAACCCGAGGCACCCACCGGCGCGGTCGAGAGCGCCCTGCTCGCTCACCTGTGCCGTTGCACGGGCTGGCGGACGATCCTCGACGCCTGGTCGTCCTACGACGACGGCCCGGAACCGGCCGGCCCGGGCCGCGACCTCGACGCCGCGGCGGCGCAGGCCACCCTCGAGGGCGGGGCGGCGCAGCGGGTGGGCCCCGACGTGGCCCTGGGGCGGGGTGGCTTCGCCGACGACACGGCACCGGAGGGTGCGCTGGTCGCCGTGCCCGACGGCAGCGGCGGGTGGGCGGTCGGCGAGTCCCTGGCCGACGCCCGGCGCGTCGCGGGCAAGGTGCAGGGCCGGCGCACCACCGTCGAGGCCCGGCCACCGCTCGCCGCGCCCGGCGGCGACTGGGACGCCGTGCTGCGCACGAGCTGGGTCGAACCGGCCTACCTGGAGGTCGACGCCTCGTGGTGCCGGCCCGGCGGCGAGCCGGCCACACCGCTGGCCAACGGCGGGGCCTTCGGCGGCAAGGCCGCGTCGGTGGTCCCGGCGGCGGCCCGACGGCTGGCCGACGAGCACGGCCGGGCGGTGCGGGTGGTGCTGAGCCGGGAGGACGTCGTGCGGACCGGGCCCAAGCGCCCCCCGGTGGCCGGCGGTGCCCGGTCCGACGGGACCGGCGTGCTCCGGGTCGCCCGGACCGCGGGGATCGCCGAGGCCGTGGCCCGGGTCGCGCCGGGCCTGGTCGTCGAGGAGGTGGACCTGGCCGGACCGCCGACCTCGGCCGGGTTGCGGGCCGCCGGCTGGGCCGAGGCCGTGGTCCTGCTCGCCGGAGCCCGCGGCGGGTTGCTGCCGGTCACCGAACCCGAGCAGGGCACGGCCGAGGCGACCGTCGGGGACGACGGCACGATCCGGCTCCGCGTCCACCCCGGCGAGGTGCTCGACGAGGTGGTGATCCGGTCCTACGCCGTCGGCGCGGCCCACATGGCGCTGTCCTGGATCTCCTCGGAGGGCCTGGCCGTCGACGAGGACGGCCAGGTCCACGACCTCACCATCCGCTCGTTCGGCGTCCTGCGCGCCGCCGACACGCCCCCGATCGAGGTCGAGGTGGTGCCGGGGCCCGGGTCGGCCGTGCGCACCTCCGACGCGGCGTTCGCCGCGGTGGCCGCCGCGGCCTGGCTCCACCAGGGCTGCCCCCCGGACTGGCCCACCGGCGCCCGCTGGCGCTGATGGCCGGGCCGGCCGCCCCGATCGGCCAGACTGCGACGATGGTCGAGCCCGTAGGTCCCTACACCCCTGTCGTGCGTGCCGGCGAGTGGCTCGTCGTGTCGGGCCAGGTCGGCATCGTCGACGGCAAGCTCGTGTCGGGCGGCGTCGAGGGCGAGCTGCGCCAGGCGTTCGCCAACCTGCGGGCCCTGCTCGAGGCCGAGGGCGCGTCGGTGACCGACGTGGTCAAGACCACCGTCTTCCTCCGCCACCTCGGCGGCGACTACGCCCGGATGAACGAGGTCTACGTCGAGCTGTTCGGCGACCACCGGCCGGCCCGGTCGGCGGTCGGGGTGGCCGAGCTGCCCCTCGGCGCCCTCGTCGAGCTGGAGGCTTGGGCCCACCTCGGGGCAGGATGACGGCGTGCTCGGCGCCCTCGTCATCGTCGTGGTCCTACTGGTCGCCATCCCCGTCGGCGTGGCCCTGACCGGCGGCGCGGTGGCGGGCCTGTTGGGCTGGCGCCTCAAGGAGAACGGCGAGGCCACCCACGAGGGCAGCGAGCTGATCGAGCTCAACCGGTAGCCCGCGCCCCCCGAGGGGTCACAGGCCCCAGCGCGACTGGCCGAACCGGTAGCCCACCGACCTGACCGTCTGGATCAGGTTGGCGTGCTCCTCGCCGAGCTTGGCCCGCAGGCGCCGGACGTGGACGTCCACGGTGCGGGCCCCGCCGTAGTACTCGTAGCCCCACACCCGTGAGAGCAGCGTCTCGCGGGTGAACACCTTCCCGGGGTGGGAGGCCAGGAACTTGAGCAGCTCGTACTCCATGTAGGTGAGGTCGAGCGGCTTGCCCTCGATGGCCGCCTGGTAGGTCTCGAGGTTGAGCATGAGGTCGCCGTACTCGACCAGCTCGGGCCGGGTCCCCTGGCCGGT
>JBFWTJ010000076.1:0-14123 GCA_050247895.1 Acidimicrobiia bacterium | reverse complement strand
GGGGTGGCAGGCGAAGAGGGTCGCGGTGTGGGCCCAGGTCTGGTCGACGATGTAGTTGGCGTCGTCCTCGACCACGTCGAGGCCGGTGAGGGCGTAGACGTGGCGGCTGCCGTCGTTGAGCGTGAAGACCAGCTCGTCGCCCGGCTGGAGCCGGTCGAGGTCGTAGAACGGCGCCGTGTGCGTCGTGCGGTGCCCGGCCACGACGACGTTGCCCAGGCCCCCCGGCAGCGCCGTGCCCGGCCAGTGGCTGGGACCGCGGTCGATCGCCGTGAGCGTCACGCCCTCGTGCAGGTCGTCGGACACGCCGATGGCCGGGATCTCGATGCGACCCAGCACCACCTCGGGCGTCGGGGCGTAGGGGTCGGCCGGCTCGGGTTCGGGCACCGGGAGCTGGGGCAGCGGCGCCGCGGTGGTCGTCGGTGCGGCGGGTCGGACCAGCGTGGCGGGGGCCACCGTGGTGACCCCGTGCTCGACGTGCACCGAGGTGGGTGCCGCGGCGATCGTCGCGCCGAACCCGGCCGTGGTGACCACCACGGCCGCGGCACCACGCAGGAGCCACGCCATCCGGGGCCCAGCCATCGGCCCATGATGCCAGCCGGCCCCCTCCGGGCGACACCGGGCGCGTCGCTGCCGCCGGGCCCGCCGCCGTGTCGCTGTCGCCCTCCGAGGCCGCGGCTCGTCGCCGTCACCGGCCGTCGGGCAGGATGCGACCCCGTCCGTCGCCGCCGGACGCTCGGCGCTCGCCCGGGCCGGTCGGCCCTCAGCCGGCCAGCAGCACGGCGGCGGTGGTGCGGCCCTGGCGGATGCAGGCGGGGACCCCGAGGCCCCGGGCGCCGGCCCCGGTCCAGGCCAGCCCCGGCGCCGCGGCGCGCAGGTCGGCCTCCACCGCGTCGACCCGGTCCAGGTGGCCGGGTCGGTACTGGGGCAAGGAGCCGACCCAGCGGGTGACCCGGGCCCAGGTCGGCGAGTCCCGCAGGCCCATCAGGTCGGCCAGGTCGGCCAGCACGGCGTCGACCAGCGGGCCGTCGGGCAGGTCGAGGCCCCGCTCGTCCCCGTCGCGGCCGACCGACGCCCGGAGCCAGGCCCGGTCGTCGCGGGCCAGGTGGGCCCACTTGGACGATGTCCACGAGCAGGCCGTCACGAGCCGGCCCTCGACCCGGGGCACCAGGAAGCCGCTGCCGTCGAGCTCCCGGTCGATCCCGGCCCGGGGCACCGACAGGGCCACCATGGCCACCGACGCGTAGGGCACGGCGGCGAGCAGGGTGGCGGCCCGGGGGGCCACCGGGCGCAGCAGGGCCGCGGCCGGCGCCGCGGGCGTGGTCACCACGACCCGGGCCGCGCCGACCGGGCCGGCCCCGGTGGCCAGCGACCAGCCGGTCCCGTCCCGGGCCAGGCCCTCGACCGGCGCGGCCAGGAACGTCACGCCCCGCCCGGCCAGCCCGGCCACCAGCCGTTCCACGAGGGCACCCATCCCGCCCCGCGGGGCGAAGAACACCGGGGCCGCGGGATCCGCGGTCGCGGCCTTCCGCAGCGCCTCGGCCCCCGCGACCAGGGAGGGGTGTCCGCTGCGGGCCGCGGCGTCGAGCTGGGGCACGGTGGCCCGCAGCGACAGGCGGTCCGAGTCGCCGGCGTTGATGCCGCCGACCAGGGGGTCGACCAGCCGTTCGAGCACCTCGTCGCCCAGGCGCTCCCGGATCAGGGCACCCACGGTCAGGTCGTCGTCACCGGGAGGGGGGAACGGCCGGGTCAGGTCGGCCCGGGCCCGCTCGACGCCCTCGGCCGAGACGATGCCGGTGGCGGCCAGCTCGTCGAGGTCGGTCGGCACGCCCATCAGGTGCGACCCGGGCAGCGGGCGCAGCGCGCCCCGGCTCCACACCAGGGCCCGGCGCGCCGCCGGCGCGACGAGGTCGCCCCCGAGGCCCAGCTCCCGGCACAGCTCGACGCCCTCGGGGACCCGGGCCAGGAACGCGTCGGCCCCCTCGTCGAGGATCCCCCCGTCGAACCCCGAGGCCCGGACCTTCCCGCCGAGGGGCCCGGGATCGACCACGGCCACCGTGGCACCCCGGCCGCTGGCCTCCCAGGCCGCGGCAAGGCCGGTCGTGCCGCCCCCGACGACGACCAGGTCGACCGGTCGTCCGGTCACGGGGCGAGGGCCAGGACCCGCTCGGCCAGGGCCCCGAAGACGGTGGGGTCGTCGCCCAGCACCCGCGTGCGGGCGAACGGCAGGCCGACCTCGGCCGCCACGGCGGCGGCCTGCACGTCGAGGTCGTAGAGCACCTCGAGGTGCTCGGAGACGAAGCCCTGGGGGCAGACCAGCACCCCGGTGGCCCGCCCGGTCCCGGCCAGGTCCCGGATGACGTCGCGCACGTCGGGCCCCCGCCACGGCTCGGGCGTGGCGCCGGCGGACTGCCAGCAGATCGACCAGTCGGCCCACCGGTCCAGGCCCACCCGGGCCGCGACCGCGGCGGCAGAGGCCCGCAGCTGGTCGGGGTAGGGGTCGCCGTCGAGGACCCGTTCGGGCAGCGAGTGGGCGGTGAAGAGGACCTTGGTCCCCGGCGGCATCGCGGCCAGCCCGTCGCGCACGGCCCCGGCGAGGAGGTCGAGGTAGGTGGGCTCGTCGGCCCACGACTCGATGGCGGCGGCGGGCAGCCCGTGGGCCCGGGCCGCGGCGGCCATCCGGTCCAGGTACTCGCCGACCGAGGCCGCCGCGTGGTGGGGGGCGAGGACCAGGCCCACGACGCGGGAGGCACCGGCGGCGGCCAGCTCGGCCACGGCGTCCTCCACGAAGGGCGCCGCGTGCTTGAAGCCCAGCACGACCCGGAACCGGCCGGGGGCCCTCTCGTCGAGCGCGCCCTGGAGCCGGGCGGCCTGGTCGCGGGTGCGCTCGGCCAGCGGCGAGGTGCCGCCGATGGCCCGGTAGCGCCCGGCGACCTCGGCCAGCTGCTCGGCCGACGGTGGCCGGCCCCGCCGGATGTGGGTGTAGTAGGCCTCGACGTCGTCGGGTGACGCCGGGGTGCCGTAGGCCATGGCCACCACGCCGACGGTCACGCGCCGCCGCCGGTCCCCTCGCCGCCGGCCCGGCCCTCGCGGTGGACGAGCTCGACGAGGCGGGTGAGCACGCCCGGGTCGGTCTCGGGCAGGACCCCGTGGCCGAGGTTGAACACGTGGCCCGGTCGGCCGCCGTTGCGGGCCAGCACGTCGCGGGCCGCGGCCTCGACCACCGGCCAGGGTGCGCCGCAGACGGCCGGGTCGAGGTTGCCCTGGACGGGCTTGTCGCCGACCCGGCGCCGTGCGGCGTCGAGCGGGACCCGCCAGTCGACGCCGACCACGTCGGCCCCGGCGTCGGCCATGGCGCCGAGCAGCTCGCCGGTGCCCACGCCGAAGTGGATGCGGGGCACGCCCAGGTCGGCCACCCCCTCGAAGACCTTGCGGCTGGCCGGCTGGACGAAGTGCTCGTAGACGTCGGGGGCCAGGGCGCCGGCCCAGGAGTCGAAGAGCTGGACCGCCGAGGCGCCCGCCGCGACCTGGGCCCGCAGCGAGGCGACGGCCAGGTCGGCCAGCCGGTCGACGAGCTCAGCCCACAGGCCGGGGTCGCCGAGCATGAGCGCCTTGGTCCGGGCGTAGGTGCGCGACGGCCGGCCCTCGACGAGGTAGCTGGCCACGGTGAACGGCGCCCCGGCGAAGCCGATGAGGGGCACGTCGCCCAGCTCGCCGGCCAGGATGCGCACGGTCTCGGCCACGTAGGGGACGTCGAGGTCGGGCTCGAGCGGGCGGAGGCGGTCGAGGTCGGCCTTGCCGGCGAAGGGGCGCTCGACGACCGGGCCCACGCCGGGCGCCACGTCGACCCCGAAGCCGATGGCGGCCACCGGGACCACGATGTCGCTGTAGAGGATGGCGGCGTCCACGCCGTGGCGGCGGACCGGCTGGAGGGTCAGCTCGGCGGCCAGGTCGGGCCGGCGGATGGCGTCGAGGATGCTGCCGGTGCCGCGCCGGGCCCGGTACTCGGGCAGCGACCGCCCGGCCTGGCGCATGAACCACACCGGGACCCGGTCGGCGGCCAGGCCCCGGCAGGCGCGCAGGAACGGGGCGTCGGGCGACGGTGGCACTGCGGGGACCCTACTGTCGGCCCCCGTGCGCCGGTCCATCGACGACCACCCGTTCCGGGCCGACGAGCTCCCGCCGTCGGACGACGACCTCCAGCAGCTCTCGTGGGCCGTCGCCATCAGCGACGACTACGACGACGCCGTGCCCAGGGTCGTGCTGACCGTCGAGGAGGTCGGCCGCCCCGGCGCCGGGCTCATCTGCCACCTGCCCCCCGACGTGGCCCGCCGCCTGCGCCTCGCGCTGCGCGACGCCCTGCGTGAGGTCGGCGAGGATCCCGGGGCCTGATCGGCGGGGAGGGTTCGCTCGGTCGGGGCTCGGCTCGGGGCGGTGGAGCGGTTACCTCCACTCGACGAGCTCGCCGAGACGCATGGGCCAGTTCTCCCGGCAGAAGCTGAGCAGGCCGGCGTGATGCTGCGCCATGATCTCCCGCGCCTTGGTGGCCCATCCGTTCATGAAGGCTTGGGCCATCTCCCGATGGTCTTCGATGAGGGTCGGGCGACAAGGGGCGGGATCCATCGTCGCCACGACGTGGGTGGTGACGATCAGGCTGATGGCCTGGGTCACCAGGGACAGGATTCGGTTCCCGGTGAAGCGGTAGACGAGCAGATGGAAGTCATGGACCCGGTCGAAGTAGGGGGCCCCGTCGGTGGGGTGGTCGGCCGCCATGAACGGACTGAACGCCTCTCGGAGCTCGTCGGGATCGCCGTTGCGTGCGGTGGCCTCGGCGCACAGGGGTTCGAACAGGCCCTGGGTCTGGAACAGCTCTCCGTAGGTCATGCCGCTGAGGTTGAAGTACAGCGACATCACGCGGGCGAGGTTGAGGGCCTCGGCCTTCCCGACGACGGCACCTCCACCGGGACCTGGCTTGAGCGATATCAGGCCCTGCACCTCGAGGAGCCGCAAAGCCTCGCGTAGAGACGCACGGCTCACCTTGTAGCCGTCCAGCATCGCGGCTTCGGGTGGGAGGCGACCGCCGGCTCCCAGACCGCCGGTCACGATGTCGTGGACGATGCGGTGGGCGACGGTCTCGGACGTCTTGGGGGTCCGATGCATCTCGACGTGCCTCGTGCCCGATGCCTCCATGGGTCTCGAACCGTCCTTGTCCGGGTGCTGAACCGGGCTCAATCTACAGGCCGGCCGGACCCATTTGGACACGGACCATTACGATCAATCGACGCTTGGCGACGGCTTCGCCGATCGATCTGGAGCCTGAGACGCCGGCTGGTGCCGAGCCTGTTCCGGCCCATCGATGGGCGTGTTGGGCTTTGAAGGCTGCCTCGATGGGACGTCCTATGAAGTGCAGCTGCCGCGGGCGACCTGCGAGGCCCTGTTGTCGAACGGCTGCAGATGGTTATAATCAAATCAGGTAATTCTCGATGTGGAGCCGCGCATCAGCGCGGATCCGGGGGGCAGGGGGTGGCGCGATCGCCGGACACCCATGCCGTGGACGAGCTGGAGGGGAAGCCACATGAAGTCCTTGCGTCGTGTCCAAGCGGTGTTGCTCGCGCTGCTGCTCTTGGCTGCCGCCTGCGGCTCGGATGACGGATCGAGCGGTACCTCTGGAAGCTCAGACGGTGACGGTGGTGCGGCGGACGAGGGGCCGGCTGGGGAGGGTGAGGGCGAGCGCCCTGACCTGGGCCGCATGAGGCTGGGTACAGGCATCGGGACCCCCGTCCTCTCGATCGCAACCCCGTTCGTGCTCCCCGCGTACCTCGGTTTCTGGGAGGACGAGGGGCTGGACGTCGTCCTGGCGCCGACGGCCGGTGGGTCGGGCGCGAACATCGAGTCGCTCGAAGCGGGACAGCTCGAGCTGGCGCACTTCGGCCTGGCCACCCTGCCCAAGGCCATTGACAGCGGCATCGATCTCGTTGCCTTCTTCGTGCAGGCACGCAAGAACTACCACTGGCCGGTCGTTCCCCTCGACAGCCCGATCGAGGAGCCGGCAGACCTCGTGGGCAAGACCATCGGGGTGCAGAGCCTGACCGCGGCAGCAGTCGACTACGGCAAGGCGTACATCGAGCGTGCCGGCGGCGATCCCAACAGCATCGACTTCGTGGGGGTGGGTACGGGCGCCGACGCCGGCGAGGCTCTGAAGGCAGGACACGTGGATGCGCTCATCATGTGGGCGGAGGCGTACATCGGCCTCGAGAACGCCGGCTACGAGTTCAGGGAGGTCCGAGACCCCTACCTCGATCGCATGGGCTTCCAAACCGGCACGGTGGGCCTGAGGTCCTTCGTCGAGGACCCGGCCAACCGGCCGGCGGTGGTGGCTCTGGCTCGGGGCATGGCCAAGGCCATGGTCTTCGCCACGGAACGACCCGACTGCACGGTCAAGGCCCTCTGGGACCTCTACCCGGAGTCGCGTCCGACGGGTGTCCCGGAGGAGGAGGCGCTGGCTCGCGGCGTCGAGGAGGTCGAGTCGAGGAACAGCTTCAGCCAGCCCGATGACGACGAGCGTTGGGGAGACGCCACCGACGAGGAGGTCGGGATCTTCCTCGAGGTCATGAGCTCTTCCCTCGGCGTCGATGATGTCTGGACCTCCGAGTTCATCGAGGAGATCAACGACTTCGACCACGACGCCGTCCGTGAGATGGCGAAGGACTACGACTGCTGACATGCGCACCACCGACGCGGCCGAAGTCGACGGAGATGCACACGGGGCGCGCGGCCAAGCCGATCCTTCGGCCGAGCGAGCACTCGCGGCAACGGACTTGTGCATGCGCTACGCCGGCCGGGACGGCCGTGCCACGCAACTCGTCCTGGATGGGGTGTCGTATCGCGCCGGCGGTGGCGAGTTCGTCAGCCTCGTTGGCCAGAGCGGTTGCGGGAAGACGACCCTCATGAAGATCTGTGCTGGCCTGCTCGAGCCCTCGGGGGGTTCGCTCGCCTACCGAGGTCGACCGGGCGGCCCCGTCCCAGCGGAGATGGGGATCGTGTTCCAAGCCCCGGCTCTGCTCCCCTGGCGCAACGTGCTCAAGAACGTGCTCCTACCGACGCAGATCTTGGGTGGGGACGTGAGGGCGGCCCGATCTCGTGCGATGGACCTCCTCGACCTGATGCGCCTCGACGGTGCGTCGAGGAAGTACCCGAGCGAGCTCTCCGGGGGCATGCAGCAGAGGGTCGCCATCGCCCGAGCGCTGGTCCACGACCCCGACATCCTCTTCATGGACGAACCCTTCGGCGCGCTGGACGCTCTCACGAGGGACTCGATGGGCGCGCACCTCCAGACCGTGCACATGGAGCACCGCAAGACCGTGGTCTTCGTGACCCACAGCATCGAGGAGGCCGTACTCTTGTCCGACCGCGTGCTCGTCATGTCGAAGGACCCGGGCCGGATCATCGCGGACATCCCGATCGAGATACCCCGACCGCGTGATCGTCACAGCGTGTTCGCCAGTCGTGAGATCCACGCCGTCGAGACGGCCCTGGAGTCGACCTTCACCGCGACGACCAGCGAGGGGCACGAGGGCCGGCCTGGAGGCCTGGGCCGGAGGAGCGGTGGCTGAGCGCGCCGGGATCGCCGCCCGTGTCGTCGGTCGGCTCAAGGACTTCTCGCTGACGGCGACGCTGGTGGCCGCCATACTCCTGCTGGCCGAGGTCTCAGCATCCCGACAGTGGATCTCGCCCTTCATCGTCCCGGCCCCGACCGACGTCTGGACCGCCTTCTGGGACGGGGTCGACCGGGGCATCTATTGGCCCCACATCCGCTCGACGGTCTCGGCGATGGCGGTCGGCTTCGCGCTGGCCAGCGTGGGCTCCATCGCGCTCGCCGCCGTGCTGGTGAGCTTCCGGGCCCTCGAGCGTGCCGTGACGCCCATCATCGTCGCCTTCCAAGCTCTGCCCAAGGTTGCGGTGGCACCACTGGTCCTGATCTGGCTGGGCTTCGAGCAGCAGGCCAAGGTGGCGATCGTCACCGTCGTGACGTTCTTCCCCATCCTCGTCAACGCGATGCAGGGCCTGCGAGCACGGGACCGGGAGCAGTGGGAGCTGTTCCGCTCGTTGGGGGCGAGCCGACTCCAGGCAGTCCGCTACCTCCGGCTGCCCACCGCGCTGCCTTACATCTTCGCCGGGCTGAACATCGGCGCGGTCTTCGCCCTCATCGGCGCGGTCGTGGCCGAGTTGGTCGGCACCAGGAACGGCTTGGGCTACCTCCTCATGATCGAGAGGGCGAACTTCAACGCACCGGGTGCCTACGCCATCCTGTTCATCCTGATGGCCATCGGCGTCCTCCTCCAACGTGCCGTGGCCTTCGCCGAACGCCGCACCATCTTCTGGGCGGCCGACCTGACACAACAGCCTGTGCCTGGCGGCAACCGCCGAGCGCGGAGCCGAGCCGGAGAGGTGGCGACCTCGTGAGAGCTGGTCAAGATTCGGCCCAAGGAGCACCCCCGGCGCCCACCGAGGACGAACTGCGTGCCTACCTACGTGACCGACGCAACTGGGGTCGGTGGGGTGACCAGGACGAGCGAGGCGCGGCGAACCTCGTCACCCCGGAGAAGGTGCGGTCCGGCGCCGGGACGATCCGCAGCGGGGTGGTCTTCTCGCTGTCACGGGAGATCCCCACCACACCGAGCCCCAACAACCCGTTCCCCGCGCACCACACGCTGATCCCCCTTCAGCGCCAGGGCCGGACGACAGAGACGGTCGACTACATCTCGGTCCACCCGCACGGGCTCGGCTGCACCCACCTCGATGCGATCTGCCACAACTGGGGTGACGACGGCCTCTACAACGGTCGCGATCCGGATGTGCTGTTCGGCCCCGACGCCCAACGGTGGGCGGACATCGACCAGTGGCGGACCGGCTTCGTCACTCGGGGAGTGGTGGTCGACGTGCCTCGGGCTCGAGGCGTGCCCGCGGTCGAGGTGGACGCGCCGGTCACGGGTGAGGAGCTGGAGGGAGTCCTGAGGGACCAAGGCGTCGCGATGGCCCCCGGCGATGCTCTGCTCGTTCACTGTGGTCGGGACGCGTGGGAGGAAGCCAACGGGCCGTACGGCGCGCCTAGGTCGAGCGGCCTGCCCACCGGTGCTGAGCGGCGTCCTGGTCTGCACGCCAGCTGCATCGAGTTCATCCGCGAGCACGACGTGTCGCTCCTCCTTTGGGACATGCTCGAGGCGACCCCGACCGGCTACGGGCTCCACAACGGCACCGTGCACAACATCCTCCACGCCTTCGGCGTCGGGATCGTCGACAACTGCACGATGGGGGAGATGACCTCGTACTGCGCAGAAGCCGGACGATACGAGTGCCTGCTCGTCGTGTCGCCCCTGCGCCTGCCCGGGGCCTCCGGGTGCCCGGTGAACCCCCTCGCCGTGTTCTGATGGCGGCACCGTTCGACCTGGTAGTCCGCGGCGGCACCGTCATCGATGGCTCGGGCACAGACCCGTTCGTCGCCGATGTCGCCGTCGTCGGCGCCCACATCGCGGCGGTCGGCCGGCGGCTCGGATCCGGTCGTGAGGAGATCGACGCCACGGACCGGCTCGTCACGCCGGGCTTCGTCGACGTGCACACCCACTACGACGGTCAGGTCACGTGGTCGGACGACCTCACCCCGTCGACCTGGAACGGCGTCACGACCGTCGTGACAGGCAACTGCGGTGTCGGCTTCGCTCCCTGCAGACCTGGTGATCGTGAGTCGCTGATCGAGCTGATGTCCGGCATCGAAGACCTCCCCGAGCCCGTCCTCGCGGCAGGGGTCCCGTGGTCGTGGGAGACCTTCGATGGGTACCTCGGCTTCCTCGAGCGGCGTTCGTTCGACGCCGACGTCTGCGCCCTGGTGCCGCACGCGCCGGTACGGGTCTTCGCCATGGGTGAACGGGCGTTGCGGGGCGAACGGGCGACCGAGGAAGACCGTCGTGCGATGCACCTCCTGGTGGGTGGGGCCGTGCGGGCCGGCGCGTTCGGTGTGTCGACGACCCTGATGCCCCACCACGTCAGCTCGCGAGGCGTCTCGAGCCCGTCGATCGCGGCCGATGAGGCGGAGCTGGTCGAGCTGGCGTCGGGTGTGGGCACCGCCGGGCGTGGCGTGGTCGAGGTCGTCATGGACTTCGGGGACGGCAGGAACGCTGGGCACCTCGATCGGTTCCGGCTCCTGCCGAAGCTGGCCGCCGCGGCCAACCGGCCCGTCCTCTTCTCGCTCGTCAAGCGGAACGTCGACCCTCCCGAGATCGTGGTGGATCTGCGCGAGGCCGCAGCGGCGGCGACACGGCAGGGCCACGTCGTGCGGCCTGTCGTCGCGCCGCGTGCCATCGGGCTGATCCTGGGCCACCGGACGTCGTACCACCCGTTCTCGGGTACGAGGACGTACCGGTCGTTGCGAGACCTGCCCTTGCCGGAGCGGCTTGGTGCCCTGCGGGACCCAGTGGTCAAGGCCCGGATCCTGGCCGACGATCCGGCCGAGCTATCGCCTTACCCCCTGCTGCAGCGGCTGCGCTGGGAACACACCTTTCCTGTCTCGGAAACCATCGACTACGCGCCGCCGCCGGGGGACTCCTTCGCTGCCCGGGGTGCCCGTGAGCGACGCGACCCACGGGAGGTGGCGTACGACCACCTCCTGCGGGACGACGGAACCGCCTTCATCTACGCCGCCGTCGCCAACTTCGATGAGGACGACCTCGCTACGAGCGAGTCGATGCTGGCCGACCCGAACACCCTCGTCGGGCT
Source organism: Acidimicrobiia bacterium (assembly GCA_050247895.1). GTDB lineage: Bacteria > Actinomycetota > Acidimicrobiia > Acidimicrobiales > VFJN01 > CAVPEW01. Next base: position 3,356 of record JBFWTJ010000076.1, on the reverse strand, counting down.
CGGCGACGGTGGCGCACACGTGGGCCTGATCCAGGACGCCAACTTTCCTACCTTCCTGCTCGGCTACTGGGGTCGGCAGAGGGAGAGGTTCCGTTGCGAGGATCTGGTCCGCCGGCTCACCCTCGACGGTGCGTCGGTGATGGGTCTCACCGACCGCGGGATGGTGCGGCCCGGGCTGCGGGCCGACCTGAACGTCATCGACTGGGACGAGATCGGCTTCGGTCCGCTCCACCCGGTGGCGGATCTCCCCGGAGGTGGACAGCGACTGATGCAGCGCACGCGCGGCATCGACGTGACCGTGGTGGCAGGTCGGCCGACATACCGGGGCGGTGAGCCGACCGGGGCCCGACCGGGTCGCTTGGTGCGGAGCGGCGTGGTCTCTTCGGCGGCGGGAACGATGGCTAGGCCCACGAGGGAGGTCTGACGCCTTGTTCGATCTGATTGTCAGGGCAGGCATGGTGATCGACGGCTCAGGCGGGCCGGCGCGTCGCGCCGACGTCGGGATCCGGGGCGGTCGGGTGGCCGGCATCGGAGACCTGCGCGGCCAGTTGGCGGAGGCGGAGATCGACGCGCAGGGCTGCGTCGTGGCTCCCGGCTTCGTCGACATCCACACGCATTACGACCCGCACGTGCTGTGGAACCCGCAGCTCACACCCTCGTCGCTGCATGGGGTCACGACCGTCGTCGGCGGCAACTGCGGCTTCTCGTTGGCGCCGATCTCCGACACGGCGGCGGAGTACCTGATCCCGATGCTGGCCCGCGTCGAGGGCATGCCCCTCGACGCCCTGGAGCGTGGCGTCGATCTGAGATGGTCGAGTGTCGCCCAATGGCTCGACCATGTTCAGGGCGCAACCGCGCTGAACATCGGATTCCTCGCCGGTCACTCCGCGATCCGCCGGGTCGTGATGGGTGAGCGTGCCGTCGGCGAGAAGGCGACGTCCCAGGACCTGGACGCGATGTGCCGCCTGTTGGACGTCAGCCTCGGCGAGGGCGCTCTGGGCTTCTCGTCGTCGTGGGGCGTCGCTCACAGCGATCACCGGGGCGATCCCGTTCCGTCGCGCTGGGCCGACCGAGAGGAGCTCCTCTCCCTTTGCGAGGTGGTATCCCGCCACGAGGGGACGGTGCTGGAGTTCATCCCCGACGTGGGCGACGGCTGGACCGACCGGACCGATGACCTTCTGGTCGAGATGTCGCTCACGGGCCGGCGCAGCGTCAACTGGAACGTGCTGCGCGTCGGTTCGACGGAGGAGGAGCAGGATCGGACCCTGCGCCGGCTGCGGTCTGCTGATGTCGCCCGTGAGCGCGGCGCGACGGTCGTCCCCCTGGCCATGCTCGATCCGTTCCGCCTCCGCCTGAGCTTCGACAGCGGGTTCGTCCTGGACTCCATGAAGGGTTGGGCCGACCTGTTCAAGCTGCCTCTATCCGATCGGCTCACCGCGCTCTCGGATCCGGCGATGCGTCAGCGGTTGCGTGAGGGCGCGAGCGCGTCGGTGCAGGAGGTCTGGAACGATTGGCCTCGGTACCGGGTCGAAAGAGTCGGGGCCCCGTCACTGTTGTCGCTGCAGGGTCGATCGATCGGCCAGATCGCGGCGGAGAGGTCGTGCGACCCCTTCGGCTGCCTGCTGGATGTTGTCGTCGAAGATCGGGGGGAGACGCTCTTCGAAGCTCCGCCGCGAGACGACGGCGAGGAAGCGTGGCAGCGCCGGGGAGAGTTGTTGCACGACGAGCGGGTGGTCCTGGGAGGATCCGACGCCGGTGCCCACCTCGACATGATCACGACCTTCGCCTGTCACACACGTCTGCTCGCCGAGGCTGTGAGGCGGCGGCGACTCGTCGGCCTCGAACAGGCCGTGCGGCTGATGACCGACGTGCCGGCACGTCTCTACGGCCTCCATCGACGGGGACGCCTCCTGCCGGGGTGGTGGGCGGACGTGGTTGTCTTCGACCCCGAGGTGGTTGGCCCGGGCGAGGTTGAGTTCGTGTCCGACCTCCCCGGGGGAGCGGGACGACTGTTCAGCACGGCGACCGGCATCCACCACGTCGTGGTGAACGGAGTCGAGGTCGCCCGTCACGGCGCACCGATCGGCACGTGCCCCGGCAGGGTGCTGCGCAGCGGCAGGGACACGGTCACCGTGCCCATCGGGCGACTCGGGGCGGGGCACGGCACGGCGTCATGAGCGTGGGCATCTGCACCTACGACATCTCGGCCGGCGATCTGGTGGAACTTGCACGCCTCGCCGACGAGTGCGGCTTCGACGCGCTCTGGGTCGGTGAGCACACCGTGCTGCCGGCTCACCACGCCAGCCGACACCCGGCCCAGCCAGGGGCGACAGCGGTCCACCACGGGAAGGCGATCGTCGACCCCGAGGTGGAGCTCGTCGATCCCCTCGTGGCGGTGGCCGCTGCGGCCGTGGCCACCACCCGCATCCGTCTGGCGACAGGCATCGCCCTGCTCCCGCTGAACCACCCGCTCCTCGTCGCTCGTGCCGTCGCCACGCTCCACGACATCTCGGGCGGACGGTTCGTCTACGGCGCCGGTTCGGGTTGGTTGGCCGAGGAGTTCGAGGCGCTCGGCGTCGACTTCGCTACGCGAGGCCGGCGCTTCGACGAGAGCATCGAGATACTGCGGCGTGCCTGGCGGGGCACCCCGTTCTCGTTCCACGGTGAGCACTTCGAGTTCTCCGACTTGCGGATCACGACGAGGCCGATCGAGGTCCCGCTGGTGCTCGGCGGCAACACGGGCCGAGCGCTCGACCGCTGTGCCCGAGTGGGCGACGGCTGGTTGAGCTCGGGCAACCCCACGTTCGAGGAGGCCGTCCATCTCTCCAGCCGCCTTCACGGCTTGCTGCAGCAGCATGGTCGGGATCCAGGGGCGTTCCGGATGTTCGTCCGGATCAAGGGCATCACCAGCCATCAGGTGGAGCGCTACGCAGAGGCTGGGATCGAAGACGTGGTCGTGTGGGCGCACGAGATCTTCGAGGGCGTCGCACCCGATGAGCGGGCCGACGCAATGCGCGGGGCTGCCGACGCACTCGGAATCGAGCGTCGCAGCCCGTCCCCCGTCCCCCACAACGGTGATCGGCACATGGAGGTCTGGGGCCACCCGAAGGTGCCCTGACCGGTGGGACGCTCGGGCCGGGACCGTGCACAGCGATCCGGTGGCGGGTCGGGTCGGATCCATGCCCCCCTGTGGTCCGGGCGGCCCGCCACCGAACCCCGCTTGCGACGAGGCATCTCGGGCCCGACCGCGCTCGGTCCGGGACCCGCCGCGGGGAGGAGCCGCGGGGCGGCGCGGCCCGGTAGGCTTGCCCGTTCACCGAACGGGCATCCTCGTCCGGGCGGTCCTCGCGAGGAGG
>JBFWTJ010000075.1:0-14175 GCA_050247895.1 Acidimicrobiia bacterium | reverse complement strand
CGGGCCACCCGCCGGCTCGCCTTCCAGCAGCTCCTGTTCGCCAAGATCGTCCCCAACTGCCGCAAGCTCGGCCTGCTCGACGCCAACGACGGCTGGTTGCGGGCGCGCTTCACCGACCTCGGGGTCATCCAGTACGAGAGCTGGACCGAGTCCGACGAGGAGTACGAGGCCTTCCAGGTCGCCGCGGGCGACGCGCCCGCCGCCGACTGAGATGGCCGGCGCCCCCCTGGTCCCCGACGCGGTGCGCACCGCGGTGCTGCTGGGGATGCGGTTGCGGGGCGTGGCCGGCGTCGACGACCTCGCCGCGGCGGCCGGCCTCGACCCGGCCGGGCTGGCCCCGGTGCTGGAGGACGTCGAGGGCCGGGGTTGGGCCGTGCGTCGCGCGGGCCGGGTCGCAGGCCACCAGCTCACCCCCGCGGGCCGGGCCGAGCTGGAGCGCCGGCTGGCCCGGGAGCTCGACGCCCACCGGGCCCGGGAGGCGGTCACCGACGCCTACCGGCGCTTCCTCGCCCTCAACGGGCCGTTCCTCGACGCCTGCGCCCGATGGCAGGTCAGGTCCGGTCCCGACGGCACGCCGGTGGTCAACGACCACCTCGATCCGACCTACGACGCGGCCCTGGTGGACGAGCTCGGCGCCCTCCACGACCGGGTCGTGCCGGTGCTGGGCACCCTGGCCGCGGCGCTCGACCGCTATCGTCGCTACGAGCCGGCGTTGGCCGGAGCCCTCACCAGGGTCCGGGCCGGCGAGGTCGACCACTTCACCAAGCCCATCGTCCCCAGCTACCACACCGTGTGGTTCGAGCTCCACGAGGACCTCCTGGCGACGCTGGGGATCGAACGAGCCTCGGAGGCGCACTAGATGGGACCGGCACGCTTCGGAGCCGTCCTCACCGCGATGGCCACGCCCTTCGCCGACGACGGGTCGCTGGACGTCGCCGGTGCGGCCGAGCTGGCCCGCTGGCTGGTCGACCACGGCAACGACGGGCTGGTCGTGGCCGGCACCACCGGGGAGGCGCCGACGCTCGACGACGACGAGAAGGTCGAGCTGTGGCGGGCGGTGCGCGCCGCGGTGGACGGCCCGCTCGTGGCCGGCACCGGCAGCAACGACACCCGCCACACCATCGGGCTGTCCCGCCGGGCCGCCGAGGCCGGCGCCGACGGGCTCCTGGTCATGACGCCCTACTACAACCGGCCGACGCCGGCCGGGATCGAGGCCCACTTCCGGGCCGTGGCCGCCGCGGTCGACCTGCCCGTGGTCATGTACGACATCCCCGGCCGGGCCGGGCGGGCCATCGGCACCGAGGTCATCGTGCGCCTGGCCAACGAGGTGCCCAACATCGTCGGCCTGAAGGACGCGGCGGGGAACCCGGGCGAGACGGCCAAGGTCGTGGCCCGCACCCCCGACGACTTCGACGTGTGGTCCGGCGACGACGCCCTCACCCTGCCGCTGCTCGCGGTGGGCGCCGTGGGGGTCATCGGGGTGGCCACCCACTGGAGCGGACCCCAGCACGCCGAGATGATCGCCGCCTTCGCCAAGTCCGACCCGGCCCGCGCCCGCGAGGTCAACGCCCGCCTGGCCGACTCCTACGACTTCGAGACCGGTCCGACCTGGGTCCAGGCCACCGCGGCGAAGGCCGCCCTCACCGTGCTCGGACTGCCCGCCGGCCCGTGCCGGCTGCCCCTCACCTCGGTGCCGCCCGAGGCCGTGGAGCGGGCGCGTGCCGTCCTCGCCGACCTGGGCGTCCAGGGCTAGTCGGCGGCCATGGCCTCACCGGTCACCATCACGTTCCTCGGCGGGCTCGGCGAGATCGGTCGCAACTGCGCCCTGCTCGAGTGCGAGGAGCAGATCCTCATGCTCGATTGCGGCCTGATGTTCCCCGACCTGGACATGCTGGGCATCGACCTGGTCCTGCCCGACTTCACCTACCTGCGGGAGAACGCCGAGCGGATCGTGGGCTGCATCGCCACCCACGGCCACGAGGACCACGTCGGCGGGCTCTCGTACCTGCTGCGCGAGCTGTCCTTCCCCATCTACGGCTCGGCCCTGACGCTCGGGCTGGCCCGCAACCGCATCGAGGAGGCCGGGCTGCTCGACCGGACCGAGCTGATCGCGGTCGCCGACGGGGAGCGGCGCCGCATCGGCCCCTTCGACGTGGAGTTCATCCCCGTCACCCACTCGGTGCCCCACGGCTTCGCGACCGCCTTCCACACCCCCCAGGGGACCGTGCTGCACTCGGGGGACATCAAGCTCGACCTGACCCCGGTCGACGGCCGGCTCACCGACCTGGCCCGCATCGGGGCGATGGCCTCGGGCGAGGGCATCCGGCTCTACCTGGGCGACTCCACCAACGCCGACGAACCCGGCCACTCGCGCAGCGAGCGCTCGGTGGGCCAGGTGCTCTACGACCTGTTCCACGACCACGAGGGCCGGCGGATCATCACCGCCTGCTTCGCCAGCCACATCCACCGGGTCCAACAGATCGCCGACGCGGCCCAGGCCTACGGCCGCAAGGTGGCCACCATCGGCCTGTCCATGAAGAAGAACGTGAAGCTGGCCCGCGACATGGGCCTGCTCCACATCCCCGAGTCGGTCCTCGTCGACATCGAGGACGTCGACGAGCTCCCGCCCGGGAAGGTCTGCATCATCTCCACCGGGAGCCAGGGCGAGCCCATGTCGGCCCTGGCCCTGATGGCCAACAAGGAGAACCGCTGGCTGGAGGTGGGGGAGGGTGACACGGTGATCCTGTCGTCGCACCCCATCCCGGGCAACGAGATGAACGTCTCCAAGGTCATCGACGGGCTGGTGCGCCTCGGCGTGGAGGTCGTCCACTCCGGGATCGAGGACGTCCACGCCACCGGCCACGCCAAGCAGGAGGAGCTCAAGACCCTCCTGTCGATCATCCGGCCCGAGTGGTTCGTGCCGGTCCACGGCGAGTACCGGCACCTGGTCGGCCACGCCCGGCTGGGCCGGGAGATGGGCGTGCCGGCCGAGCGGGCCCTGGTCTGCGAGGACGGCGACCAGCTCGAGCTGCACGACGGCGGGTTGCGCCGGTCCGGTCGGGTGCCGGCCGGCTACCTGTACGTCGACGGGATCGTCGGCGACGTGGGCCAGGGCGTCCTGCGGGACCGGCGGGTGCTCGCCGCCGAGGGCGTGGTGGTGGTCGTGGTCACCATCGACGTGGGCGACGGGGCCATCATCACCGGGCCCGAGGTCATCACCCGGGGCTGGGTGTACGCCCCCGAGGCCGAGGGCCTGCTGGCCGAGTGCGCGGCCGAGGTCGCCGGGGCGATCAAGGAGGCCTTCGGCGAGAGCGCCGGGCCACCCGACATCGAGGCCCTCCAGCGGGTCGTGCGGCGGGCCGCCGGGCGCTTCGTCAACGAGCGGACCCGGCGCCGGCCGATGATCGTCCCGGTCGTCATGGAGGCCTGACCGGCCGCCATGCCCGAGCTGCCCGAGGTCGAGACCGTCCGGCGCCAGCTCGAACCCCTCGTCGTGGGCCGGCGGTTGGTCGAGGGCTGGGGGTTCGCCTCGCCGAAGTTCGCCGCCGCGCCCGACGCGGTGGGCCCCTCGGTCGAGGCGATCGGCCGGCGGGGCAAGTACCTGCTGGTCGGCCTGGACGACGGCCGGGAGCTGGTCCTGCACCTGGGCATGACCGGCCGGCTGGCCGTGCGACCGGCGGGCGCGGACCACGACCCCTACGTGCGGGCCTGGTGGGCCCTCGACGACGGCAACGTCCTGGCGCTGCGCGACGTGCGCCGGTTCGGGCGCCTGGCGGTGGTCGCCGCGGGCGACTACGCGTCGCTGCCCACCCTGGCCCGCCAGGGCCCCGACCCGTGGGACCCGGTCCTCGACGGCGACGGGTTCTGGCGCCGGACCCGGGCCTCGCGGGCCCGGGTCAAGACCCAGCTCCTCTCGCAGCGCCCGCTGGCCGGCGTGGGCAACATCTACGCCGACGAGGCCCTCTGGGCCGCCCGGGTCCACCCGGCCCGCCGCTCGCTGACCCGGTCCGAGGCCGTGACCCTGCTGGGCGAGGTCCGGGCCGCGCTGGCCCGGGGCCTGGCCAACGACGGCACGACCCTGCGCGACTACCGCCGGCCCGACGGGGGCGAGGGCCGCAACCAGCACCACCTGGCCTGCTACGGGCGGGCCGGCCTGCCCTGCCTGCGCTGCGGGACCGCCCTGCGCCGGGCGGTCTACGACGGGCGCGGCACCACGTTCTGCCGGGCCTGCCAGCCGTCGCGCTGAGCCGTCCCCGGTCCGAACCCGTCCCCTGTTGCTGGTGGGGCTACTGGTACCTTTGTGGCCACTGTGGCTACGACCCAGCGCTCGCGCACGCCCTCGCGCCGGGCCCCGGCCAAGAAGGGCTCCGGGGGCCGCCGCCCGCCGTCCCCGTCCCTGTTCGAGCGCGTCCTGGCCGCGGTGGCCCGGGCCCTCGACGGGCACGTGGCCGAGGTGGTCGGCCTGTTCTGCGTCGGCTTCGGCCTGGTCGCCGGGCTCGGCATCTACGCCGACAGCGCCGGGCCGGTCGGGCGCACCGCGGCCGACCTGGTCGGCACCGCGGTCGGCTGGGGCCGCATCGTCGTGCCGCCCGCCCTGCTCGCCGCCGGCGTCCTGCTCGTGCGGGGCCCCGCCGACGACGACGAGGGCGACGCGGGCGGATCGAGCCGGGCCAACATCTGGGTCGGCGGCACGCTGCTGGCCCTGGCCGGCGCCGGGCTGGCCCACCTGGTCGGAGGTCGCCCCGCCCTCGACGCGCCCGTCGACGACCTGGCCCACGCCGGTGGCCTGCTCGGCCTGGCCGTCGCCGCGCCCCTGGCCTCGGGCCTGGGCGTCCTGGGCGCGGCCCTGATCCTCACGACCGTCGTGGTGGCCGGGCTCGTCGTGCTCACCCAGGTGTCCCTGCACGTCGCGGCCGACCGGGCCGCCCGGGGCCTGCGGCCCACCACCCAGGTCCTGCGGGACGCCGCGGCCCGGTTGTTCAGCCTCGGCGGCGAGGCCGGCGGCTCCGACGACGCCGGAGCGGGCCCGCTGCTCTTCGACCAGGACCTCGACGGCGCCGCGGACGACCCCGCCGTCGAACCGGCGGCCGAGGAGCCGGCCGCCCCGGCCGAGCGCCCCGCCCGTCGGCGCAAGCCCGCGGTCGAGGTCCCGGCCGAGCCGGTGACCGACGCGACCCAGCTCGAGATCGAGCTCGGCCCGGCCGTCAAGGGCTCGCCCTGGAAGCTCCCGCCCACGTCGCTGCTGCACCGGTCGGGTCCCCACGAGGTCGACAAGGCCGCGGTCGAGGCGGCCGGGCGGACCCTCGAGCAGGCCCTGGCCCAGCACGGGGTCGAGACCCGGCTCGTGGGCATGGTCGTGGGCCCGTCGGTGACCCGCTTCGAGCTCGAGCTGGCTCCCGGGGTCAAGGTCAACCGGGTGACCAGCCTGCACAAGGACATCGCCTACGCCATGGCATCGCCCGACGTGCGGATCCTGGCCCCCATCCCGGGCCGGCAGGCCATCGGCGTCGAGGTCCCCAACTTCGACCGCAAGATCGTGGCCCTGGGCGACATCCTCGCCTCGCCCGAGGCCAAGCGGGCCACCCACCCGCTCGAGGTGGCCGTCGGCCGGGACATCAACGGCAAGGCCATGCTGCTGAACCTCGCCCAGATGCCCCACATCCTGATCGCCGGGGCCACCGGGGCGGGCAAGTCGAGCTGCCTCAACTCGCTGCTGACCTCGATCCTGATGCGGTCCACCCCCGACCAGGTCCGGCTCATCCTCGTCGACCCGAAGCGGGTGGAGATGGGCCAGTACGACCGGCTCCCGCACCTGCTCACCCAGGTCGTGACCAACCCCAAGAAGGCGGCCAACGCCCTGGCCTGGGCCGTGCGGGAGATGGACCGGCGCTACGAGCTGCTGGCCGAGGTCGGCTTCCGGGACATCACCGGCTACAACGCGGCCTGGGACCGCGGCGAGCTGGTCGCCGAGCCGGGCTCGGAGCGCGAGTACCCCCGGCTCCCGTTCATCCTGGTGGTGATCGACGAGCTGGCCGACCTCATGCTCGTCGCCGCCCGCGACGTCGAGGAGTCGATCTCGCGGATCGCGGCCCTGGCCCGCGCCGTGGGCATCCACCTGGTCATCGCCACCCAGCGGCCGTCGGTCAACGTCATCACCGGGGTCATCAAGGCCAACATCCCGGCCCGCCTCGCCTTCGCCGTGTCGTCGGTCACCGACAGCCGGGTGATCCTCGACCAGGGCGGCGCCGAGCGGCTCATCGGCAAGGGCGACATGCTCCTGCTCGGGCCCGCCTCGTCGGCCCCGGCCCGGATCCAGGGCTGCTGGGTCGACGAGACCGAGATCCGCAAGGTCGCCGCGGTGTGGAAGCGCCAGTCGCCCGAGGTCACCTACGTCGAGGACGTCCAGGGCACCGACGACGGACCGGCCGGCCTGCCCTCGGGTGCCGGGGGCGGGGGCGATGACGACGACGACCTGGTGGTCCAGGCCATGGACCTGGTCGTGCGCTCGCAGCTCGGGTCCACCTCGATGCTCCAGCGCAAGCTCAAGGTCGGCTTCGCCCGTGCCGGGCGGCTCATGGACCTCCTCGAGCAGCGGGGCGTCGTCGGGCCGTCCGAGGGCTCCAAGGCCCGGGCGGTGCTCATGACCGTCGAGGAGCTCGACGCCATGGGGTCCGGCCAGGGCTGAACCGGCCCCGGCGCCGCTGCGGCCCGGTCGGCAGGGGGTGGTACACCGGAGGGGTGATCGATCTCGCCGTCGCGGCCGTCGAGGCCGCACTCGCCGCCGGGGCCCGCTACGCCGACGCCCGGGTCATGGTCATCCGCCAGGAGTCCATGTCGGCCCGGAACCGGGTCGTGGAGGAGCTCCGCCAGGACGAGACCGCCGGCATCGGCGTCCGGGCCCTCGTCGGGTCCTCGTGGGGCTTCCAGGCCACGCCCGACCTGACCGGCACGGCGGCCCGCCGGGCCGGCGAGGGGGCGACCGCGGTGGCCCGGGCCTCGGGCCTGGTCGGCGGTCGCCCGCTGCGGCTGGCCCCGGCGCCGGTGGTGCACGACAGCTGGTCCAGCACCTGGGTGGAGCACCCGCTCGACGACGTGTCGCTGTCGGAGAAGGGCGACCTGCTCGTCACGGTGACCGGCACGATCAACGACGCCGGCGTGCCCCTGGCCACGGCCAGCTACCAGGTCTGGGACACGCGGAAGTGGTTCGCGTCGAGCGAGGGGAGCCGGATCGACCAGCGGATCGTCGAGTGCGGCGCGGTCATGGAGGCCACCGCCATCGGCGACGGGGAGACCCAGCGCCGCTCCTATCCGGGGGTGACCGGCCAGTACGGCACGCGGGGCTGGGAGCTGGTCCGTGAGCTCGACCTGCCCGGCAACGCGCCCCGCATCGCCGAGCAGGCCCTGGCGCTGCTGGGAGCGCCCCAGTGCCCCGAGGGCGTGACGACCGTCGTGCTGGCCGGCGACCAGGTCGCCCTGCAGATCCACGAGTCGGTCGGCCACGCCATCGAGCTCGACCGGATCCTGGGTTGGGAGGCCGCCTTCGCCGGCACGTCGTGGCTCGAGCCCGACAAGCTCGGCTCGCTGCGCTACGGCAGCGAGCTCATGCAGGTCACCGCCGACGCCACGATCCCCGGCGCCCTGGGCAGCTTCGGCTATGACGACGAGGGCGTGCCGGCCCAGTCGGTCGACATCGTGCGCGACGGCACCTGGGTCGGCGTCCTGTCCGGCCGCGACTCGGCCACCGAGGTCGGCCTGGCCTCGGGCGGCATGGTGCGGGCCGACGGCCCGGCCCGGCTGCCCATGGTCCGCATGACCAACGTGGGCCTGCGACCGGGCGAGTCGTCGCGCGAGGAGATGATCGCGGGCACCGCGGACGGGATCTACATGGAGACCAACCGCTCGTGGTCGATCGACGACAAGCGGCTCAACTTCCAGTTCGGGTGCGAGGTCGGCTGGGAGATCAAGGACGGCGAGCTCGGCCGCATGGTCAAGAACCCGACCTACACCGGCATCGGGCCCCGCTTCTGGGCCTCGCTGGACGCGGTGGGCGGCGAGGCGGAGTGGACGGTCTTCGGCCTGCCCCACTGCGGCAAGGGCCAACCGATGCAGGTCGGCCACACCGGCCACCAGGCGGTCCCGTGCCGGTTCCGCGACGTGCGGGTCGGGGTCCGCTGATGGCGCCGACCGACGCCCCCGGCCAGGCCACCTGCGAGCGGGTGCTGGCCCTGGTCGGGGGCCGGGCCGACGCCGCGCTGGTCACCTGCACCACCGGCACCTCGTCGCTGACCCGCTTCGCCAACAGTCGGATCCACCAGAACGTGAGCGAGGAGCTGGCCGCGGTCGGGCTGACCGTGGCCTTGGCCGACGGTCGGGTGGCCCAGGCGTCCTCGACGCGCACCGGTCCCGACGAGCTCGCCGCCCTGGTCGAGCGCGCCGTGGCCGCGGCCGAGCTGGCCCCGCCCGACCCCGACTTCGCCGGCTTCGCCGACGGTGGCGACCAGCCCCCCGTCGAGCACTTCGACGAGGGCACCGCGGCGGCCACCGCCGAGGACCGGGCCCACGTCGTGGCCGCCTTCGTCACCGCGGCCGGCGAGCTGGAGGCGGCGGGCTACTGCTCGACCGAGGCCCACACCCTGGTGCTGGCCACCTCGACCGGCGTGCAGCGCGCTGCCCGCAGCTCCACGGCTCAGCTCGACGGCGTGCACCGGGTCCTGGGGTCGGCGCACCCGGCCGACGGGTACGCCCAGGCCACCTCGGTGCGCCTGGCCGACCTGGACGGGGTGGCCTGCGGCGCGGTCGCGGCGTCCAAGGCCCGCTCGGGCGTCGACCCGGTCGAGCTCCCGCCGGGCGACTACGAGGTCGTCCTCGAGCCGCGCGCGGTGGCCAACGCCCTGCTGTTCCCCGCCTACCTCGGCTTCAACGGCAAGGCCCACGCCGACGGCACCTCGTTCGTCCACCTGGGCGAGCCCCAGTGGGCCGACGAGGTGGAGATCTGGGACGACGCCACCGACCCCCGGGCCCTGGGCGTGCCCTTCGACGCCGAGGGGACGGCCAAGGGCCGGGTCGAGCTGGTCCGGGCCGGCCGCTCGGTGGGCCTGGTCCACGACCGGCGCAGCGCCCGGCTGGCCGGCACGACCTCGACCGGCCACTCGGTCGGCTCGCCGTCCTTCGGGGCCTTCCCGGCCAACCTGTTCCTGGGTGGCGGCACGGCGTCGCCGGCCGAGCTGGTCGCGGGGGTCGGGCGGGGGCTGCTGGTCACCGACCTCTGGTACAACCGGATCCTCGACCCCAAGACCCAGGTGGTCACCGGGCTGACCCGCAACGGCCTGTTCCTCGTCGAGGACGGCCGGATCGCCGGGCCGGTCCAGAACCTGCGCTACACGCAGTCGATCGTGGCCGGCTTCGGCCCGGGGCGGGTCCGGGGGCTGGCCGGCGACGCCCAGCTGGTGTCCAACGAGGGCGGGGTGGCCCACGTGCCCACCGTCCACCTGGCCTCGTGGAGCTTCACCGGCAACGCCCGGGGTTGAGCCCCGCTCAGCCCGTGTAGCGGGGCGTGGCCCGCGTGGGCAGGGCCGGCGCGGATGCCGGGGGCGCGGCGGGCGGGGCCGCGGGCGGGGGGTCGTCCGGCGGGCTGCAGTCGGGCTGGCCGGGCGCGAAGGGCGCGTCGGCCAGGAAGAGCGTGCCGTCCTGCGCGGTGAGGGTGGCCTGCCCGTCGGGGTGGGGGAGCGGGACGACGACCTCGGCCGCACCGCCCGGGGGCAGGGCCAGGGCGTCGGCCAGGACCTCGTCGCCCACCGTCAGCCGGGCCGACCAGGTGGCCTCGGTCGGGTTGGACAGGGTCAGGACGGCGACCGCCTGCTCGCCATCGCAGGTGCCCTCGCCGACCGTGACGGTCGGGGTCGGGCCGGGTCCGACGCGGCTGACCTGGCCGTGCTCACCCTCGGCGAACCAGACGTTGCCGTCGGGCCCGGCGGTGATGCCCCGGACCTTGGCGTTGGCCACGGGCAGGTCGAAGTGGCTCAGCTCGCCGCCGAGCGTGAGCCGGCTGATCCGGTCGGGGGCGTACTCGGCGAACCACAGGGCCCCGTCGGCCCCGGTGGTGATGGCGAACGAGGTGCCGGCGGCGGCTTGGTCGCCGACCGTCCCGGTGGTGGTGATGCGCCCGATCCGCCCGAGCCCCGGGTCGGTGAACCAGAGGGCTCCGTCGGGCCCGGCGGTGATGGCCCACGGGTCGCTGGCCGCGTCCAGGGCGAAGCCGCCCAGCTCGCCGCCGGGGGTGATCCGACCGATCCGGTGCAGTCCCTCCTCGGCGAACCACAGGTTCCCGTCGGGCCCGGAGGCGATGCCCCGGGGCGTGCTGCCCGCATCCAGGGCGAAGGTGGTGAGCTCGCCGCCCGGGGTGATCCGGCCGATGGCGTCGGCGGCGGCCTGGGTGAACCACACGTTGCCGTCGGGACCCGTGGTGATGCCCCACACGGTCCCGGCCCCGGGCACGTCGAACAGGGTGACCTCGCCGGCGGTGGTGATCCGTCCCACGCCGTCGGTCACGCCGAACCAGAGGTTCCCGTCGGGTCCGGCGGCGATCGCGGTCGGACCGCTGTTGGGGTCGGGCAGGGCGAGCTCGGTGACCTCGCCGGTCGGCGTGACGCGGGCGATGCGACCGGTGGCGAACTCGGTCACCCACAGGTTCCCGTCGGGCCCGGTGGCCACCTGCTCGGGCACGGCGTCCAGGTTCGGCAGGGGGAACCGGGTGATCTGGCCCAGGGGGTCGGCCGCGTCGGCGCCGGGCAGGGCGAGGACGGCGCCCAGCACCGCGGCGGCGAGGGGGGCGGCCAGCCGGACGAGCCGTCGGGTGCGGGCACCGGGGGACGGGCGTGACGAGGTCATGTGGGCCCTGAGCCACCGGAGGCCCGCTCCCTTACGCTTCGCGCCGGAGCGCCCCACCGGGTGGGGAGCCGGCGGGGGTCTGCCGGGTAGCCTGACCGGCCGTGACCCGGGCCCCTCGCTTCTACCTCGAGACGTTGGGGTGCCCGAAGAACCAGGTCGACTCGGAGAAGCTGGCCGGCACGCTGCTGGCCGACGGCTACCGGCCCACTGCCGACCCCGAGGGCGCGGACCTGGTCGTGGTCAACACCTGCGCCTTCGTCGAGGAGGCCCGCCAGGAGTCGATCGACACCGTGCTCGCCCTGGCCGACCGGCGCCGCGAGGGCGCCCGGCTGGTCGTGACGGGCTGCATGGCCGAGCGCTACGGCGACGAGCTGGCCCGGGCCCTGCCCGAGGCCGACGCGGTGGCCGGCTTCGGCGTCCCCGTCACCCTGGGCCCGACCCGGCGGGCTCCGGCGCTCGACCTGCTCGAGCTGCCCCGCCCGGCCCCCGGGGCACCCTGGGCCTACGTCAAGGTGGCCGAGGGGTGCGACAAGGCCTGCGGCTTCTGCGCCATCCCCTCGTTCCGGGGTCCCCAGCGGTCGCGCTCGCTGGCCTCGGTGGGGGCCGAGGTCGAGGGCCTGGCCGCCGGCGGCGTGCGTGAGGTCGTGCTCGTGGCCCAGGACCTGGCCAGCTACGGGCGGGACCAGGGCCGGGGCGAGCGCCGCCTGGTCGAGCTGGTCGCGGCGACCGCCGCGGTGGTCGACCGGGTCAGGCTCCTCTACCTCTACCCGTCGGACCTGACCCCGGCGCTGGTCGACGCGATCTGCGCCACCGGGGTGCCCTACTTCGACCTGTCCCTCCAGCACGTGTCGGGCCCGCTGCTGCGCCGCATGCGCCGGTGGGGCGACGGCGCCCGCTTCGCCGAGCGGATCGCCGCCATCCGGTCCCGCGAGCCCGGGGCCGCGTTCCGGTCCAACTTCATCGTCGGCTACCCGGGCGAGACCGAGGACGACCACGACCGGCTGCTGGCCTTCGTCGAGGAGGTCGAGCTGGACTGGTGCGGGTTCTTCGCCTACTCGGCCGAGGACGGGACCTACGCCGCCGGGCTCGACGGCGTGGTCGAGGCCGGGCTGGTGGCCGAGCGCCTGGCCGAGCTGCGCGAGCTCCAGGACGGCATCACCGCGGCCCGTCGCGACGCCCTGGTCGGCACGGCGACCACCGTCCTGGTCGACGCCGTGGGCGTGGCCCGCAGCCACCGGGAGGCGCCGGAGATCGACGGGATCGTCCACGTGCCCGACGACCTCGAGGTCGGGTCGCTGGTCGAGGTCCGCATCACCGGTGCCGTCGGTCCCGACCTGGTGGCGGCGCCGTGACCGCCCAGTTCGGGCCGTCCGCGCTGGCCACCCCGGCCAACCTGGTCACCTTCGGGCGACTCGTGTTCACCGTGCCCCTGCTCGGCTTCATCGCCCGGGGCGGGGCGGCCTGGCCCACGCTGGCGCTGTGGATCGCCCTGGCCGCCACCGACGGGGTGGACGGCTACCTGGCCCGGCGCCACGGCACGACCCGGTCCGGCGCCTTCCTCGACCCGCTGGCCGACAAGGTGCTCGTCCTGGGCGCCATGGTGGCCCTGGTCGGCATCGACGCCGTCTGGTGGGTCCCGGTGGCGATCATCGCGGCGCGCGAGCTGGGGATCCAGGCGTTGCGGTCGTACTGGGGGCGCCAGGGCCTCGCCGTGCCGGCCCGGCCCTCGGCCAAGGTCAAGGCCGTCGTCCAGGACGTCGCGGTCGGCTGCGCGCTGGCCCCGGTGGTGGTCGACAACTGGCCGGGCCTGGTCGACGTGGCCCTGTGGGCCGCGGTGGCGCTCACCGTGTCCTCCGGCGCCCAGTACCTGCTCGAGGGGAGGGCGGCGACCAGCGCCGTGGGGGCCCGGTGAGGGCCGAGGTCCTGGCCGTGGGCACCGAGCTGCTGCTGGGCCAGATCGTGGACACGAACTCGGCCTGGATGGGCGAGCAGCTCGCCCTGGTCGGCATCGACCACCTGCGACAGGTGAAGGTGGGCGACAACCAGGCCCGGATCGTCGCCGCGCTGCGCGAGGCGCTGGCCCGGGCCGACGCCGTCATCGTGTGCGGCGGGCTGGGCCCGACCCAGGACGACATCACCCGCGAGGCCATCGCCGAGGTGATGGGCGTGGCCCTCGTGCGCGACGAGGCCGTGGCCGAGGCGATCCGGGAGATGTTCCGCCGCCGCGACCGGCGCATGCCCGAGAACAACCTGCGCCAGGCCGACGTGCCGGAGGGCGCGACGGTGATCCCCCAGCGGGTCGGGACCGCGCCGGGCCTGATCTGCCCGGTCGGGCCGGGCGTGGTCTACGCCGTGCCCGGGGTGCCGCTCGAGATGCGGGACATGCTGGAGCGAGCAGTTCTGCCCGACCTGGTCCGGCGGGCCGGCGGGGCCCGGGCCATCCGCAGCCGGGTCCTGCGGACCTGGGGGGAGAGCGAGTCGGCCCTGGGCGAGATGCTCGCCCCGCGCCTCGACGCCCTGGAGGGGACCCCGACGACGCTGGCCTTCCTGGCCAGCGGGATCGAGGGGCTCAAGGTCCGCATCACCACCTCGGCCGCGACGGGGGAGGAGGCCGACGCCGCGCTGGCCGTGGAGGAGGCGCAGGTCCGGGCGATCCTGGGCGACCTGGTCTTCGGGGTCGACGACGAGACGATGGAGCACGCCGTGGGCGCGCTGCTGGTGGCCCGGGGTGCGACGCTGGCGGTGGCCGAGTCGCTGACCGGTGGGTTGGTCCAGTCCCGGCTGTGCGAGGTGCCGGGTGCGTCGGAGTGGTTCCTGGGCGGGGTCGTCTCCTACGACTCGGGCGTGAAGCGCTCGCTGCTCGGGGTGCCCGACGGCCCGGTCGTGTCGGAGGCCGCGGCCCTCCAGATGGCCCGCGGGGTGCGGGAGCTGCTGGGCGCGGACGTGGGGTTGAGCACGACGGGGGTGGCCGGCCCGGCCTCCCAGGAGGGCCAGCCGCCGGGCACGGTGTGGTTGGGCATGGCCGTGGGCGACGAGGTGTCGGCGGTCCAGGTCAAGCTGCCGGGCGCGCGGGGCCAGGTGCGCCAGCTGTCGACGATCTCGCTGCTGGACCTCCTGCGGCTGCGGCTGCTCCACGACCGCGTCGACCCCTGAGGGGGCGGCCGGGCCGGTCCCGGGGTGCGGCTGTAAGGCCGCGGGGTGCGAGGACTCCCATCAGCGTGCGACCTTCCACCACCTCGGTGCGACGCCAGCAGGCGCTGGTCGAGTTGCTGGTCTGCGACCCCTCGG
>JBFWTJ010000074.1:0-14208 GCA_050247895.1 Acidimicrobiia bacterium | reverse complement strand
GGTCAGGTCGCGCCCGGCCCGGGGCCGTTCGACCTTGACGACCTCGGCGCCGTAGTCGGCCAGGACCATCGTGGCGACCGAGGTGGGCATGCCCCAGGCGAGGTCGACCACCACGAGGCCTTCGATCGGTCCACCCACGCGTGCTCCTCCACTCGGTCCGGGGCCCGGCCGCTCGGCGGCGCGGACCGGCAGACGCTGCATTCCCCTTCCCTCAGGCTCGCACCTGGGGAATAATTCGTCAACGGATTGCCCGAATACTAGCGACGGTGACCGCGGCCGGAGCCAGTGGGAGCCGTCGTTAGGATCCCGGCGACCCAGGAGGAGGGCCCAGTGAGCGCGCTCGAGGGCAGCCCGATCCAGATCCCCAAGGCAGCCACCGTGGTCGCGTCGCGCATCCGGCGCAACATCGCCCGGGGGGAGCTCCAGCCCGGCGATCCGCTGCCCAACGAGACCGAGCTGATGGCGCTCTACGACGTCTCCCGACCGGTCATCCGGGAGGCCCTGCGGATCCTGGAGAGCGAGTCGCTGCTGTCCATCAAGCGGGGCGCGGGCGGCGGGGCCCGGTTCCAGATGCCGGACATCACCGTGGCCGCCCGGCACACGGCCATGCTCCTCCAGCTCGAGGGCGTGGCCCTGTCCGACCTGTTCGAGGCCCGCTCGATGCTCGAGCCCTACGCCGTGCGCCGCCTGGCCGAGCAGCACGACCCCGAGGTGATCGCCCGGCTGCGAGCCCTGCACGACCGCGAGCTCGAGCTGGTCGACGACTTCGTCGGCTACCCCATGCACGCGGCGTCGTTCCACCGCAACCTGGTCGAGCTGGCCGGCAACCGGACCCTGGCCGTGCTGAGCCGGCTCCTGATCACCATCGTCGAGGCCCAGAACCGGCTGACCTTCCAGGGACTGGATGACCGAGCCGCCCACGACGTGGCCAGCGGGGCCAGCGAGTGGCACGGGAAGCTCATCGACCTGATCGAGGCAGGGGACGCCGACGGCGCCGAGGCGCACTGGCGCGAGCACCTCGACAACGCGGCCCGGACCGCCCTGGGCCAGCTCGGGCCGGCGACGGTCGTCGACCTTCTCGACCCACATTCATGATCAGCGATAGGC
Source organism: Acidimicrobiia bacterium (assembly GCA_050247895.1). Lineage (GTDB taxonomy): Bacteria > Actinomycetota > Acidimicrobiia > Acidimicrobiales > VFJN01 > CAVPEW01. The sequence continues at coordinate 13,101 of JBFWTJ010000074.1, read as the reverse complement.
TTGAGCCAAGAAGTCGTTGACGGTTTGAGCCCGCGGCACGACCATGGTCCGCGGGCGACCTGGAGGGGGTTCCGATGGGCTACATCGACGTCGACACGCACGTGCTGGAGTGCGAGCAGACCTGGGAGTACATGGATCCGTCCGAGGCGCACTACAAGCCTCGGATCATGGACCTCCAGGGCGAGGTCGGCGACATCGCCACCGGCAAGTCGCTGTGGCTGACCGGCGACGGCTGGGCCCGGCGCTGGCCGGCCGACGGGCGACCGTCGGGGTACGGCAAGACCTTCAGCGGCAACGTGACCTACCTGGAGGACCCGGCCGAGCGCCTGCGGGACATGGACGAGCTCGGCGTGGACGCCCAGATCGTCATCTCGACGTTCTTCATCGGCATCGAGTCGGCCCACCCGCTGGAGATGGCGGCCCTGACCCGCTCGTGGAACCGGTGGGTGGCCGAGCGCACCGCCGACGCGGGCGGGCGGCTCCGCTGGCTCGGGACGGTGCCCCTCATGCACCGCGAGCGGGCCTTCGAGGAGCTGGCCTTCATGAAGGAGCACGGCGCCGCCGGCGTCATGATCCACGGCTTCCCGTACGAGATGTACCTGAACGACCCGTGGTTCTACCCGATCTACGAGCGGGCCCAGGACCTCGACCTGACGGTGGGCGTGCACCTCGGCGCGCCGGTGCGGATCATCCCCAACCTGCCGATCGGCAACCTGGTCCCGACCCCGCCGGCGTTCCTCGACCACGCCGTCACCAACATGAAGGGGATGCACGCGATCCTCTCGTCGGACCTGAGCGAGCGGTTCCCCCGCCTGCGCTGGGCCTTCCTGGAGTCGGGCGCGACCTGGGTGCCGGCCATCATCCAGCAGCACCAGCGGCTGATCTCGCTGGCCTCGCCCGAGGGCTTCCCGATGACCGAGCGGGGCACCACGGCCAACGTGACCCGCATCGACGGGCCCAAGCTGATGGCCGAGAAGAACGTGTACGTGGCCTGCGAGACCGACGAGGACCTGCCCTACCTGGCCGGCCTGCTCGGCGAGGACTGCCTGATGTTCGGCAGCGACTACTGCCACAACGACATCGGCGCCGATCCCTTCGGCCACACGATCATCGCCGGCCGGGACGACGTGAAGCCCGAGCTGGCCGAGAAGATCACCTCGACCAACGCCCGCAAGGCCTTCGGCATCCCGCTCGACTTCCAGCCGGCCAGCGTCGCCGCCCGCAAGCTCAGCGCCTGAACCGATCCACCACGTCGAACCGATCGGGCCGGGCGCACCAACGCCCGGCCCGATCTACGTCCCGGACACCTCGATCGTGACGACGGGACCGGGTGACGGGGCCGCACCGCGCCGGCCAGCAGGCCGGAGACCGGCGATCCCGGCGATCCCGTCGCTCAGAGCGGGGTGAGCTCGACGTGCAGCTCGGTGAGGCCGCGCAGGATCAGGCTCGGCATGTGCCGGAACTCGTTGCGACCTTCGGCGAAGCGGAACTCACGGATCCGCTCCACCAGCGCCTGGAAGCCGATGATCAGCTCACGCCGGGCCAGCGGGGCACCCAGGCAGTAGTGGATGCCCGCACCGAAGCCCAGGTGCGAGCGGACGTTGCCCCGCTCGAGGTCGGCGACCTCGGGCTCGTCGAACTGGCGCTCGTCGTGGTTCGCCGAACCGAAGCGGACGTTGACCGTCGAACCCGCGGGAATCGTCACCCCGGCCAGCTCGACATCGACGTTGGCGACGCGGAACAGGCCCTGGACCGGCGACGCGAGCCGGACCAGCTCCTCGGCGAAGGTCGGCAGCCGCGACTCGGGGTCGGCGCGCAGCGCCTCCCACAGCTCCGGGTTCTCGATCACCAGGCGCAACCCGTGGGAGAGCGCGTTGGTCGTGGTCTCCGAACCGCCGACGAAGGTGTCGGCCATCATCTCGGAGTGCAGCTCGTGGTCGTCGAGCGGTCGGCCCCACTCCGGGATCACCGTGTTGACGAGCTCGCTGAGCAGCGTGTCGTCGGGCTCGCGCCGCAGGCGTTCGAAGGTGGCCTGGAAGTAGTGCTGGGCCTCGATCTCCGCCTCGATCGACGCCAGGCGCTCCTCGTGGGTCACCATCCCGCCGATCCGCTTCATCCAGGCGTCGGTCCACGCCTTGATCTGCCAGATGTCCTCCCGGGGCACGCCCATCTGGCGCCCGATGAGGATCAGCGGCAGCGGCACCGAGTACTGGCGGACGAACTCGCACCGACCCTCGTCGACGAAGTCGTCGATCAGCTCGTGGGCGGTGGCCGTCGTGAAGTCGTCCATCTGCTTGATCCGGGCCGGCCGGAACGCGTGGTCGTAGAGCCTCCGGACGGCCTTGTGGTCGGGATCGTCCCGACGGGCCAGGCTCGGCCGGGGCAGCCAGCCCTTCTCCTCGTAGAGGCGCCGGACCTCGTCGGCGTCGTCGTCCCGCACGCCCTCGGTCAGCGGCGCCGCACCCCGGTCGCTACCGAAGCGCTCCGGATCGAGCAGGACCGTGCGGACGTCCTCGTGACGGGTCACGATGTAGTTGCCCGTGTGCGGGTCGCGCCACACCGGCGCGTGCTCCCGGAGCAGCGAGTACGCCGGGTAGGGGCACTCGACGACGGCCGGGTCGGTCAGGTCGACGGCGGCGAGGGGATCGGCCGCCTCAGGCACCGACGTGCGCCTCGACCGGCTCGGCCGGCTCCGGCTCGCCGGCCACCCGGACGTGGCGCAGCACGCGCCGCTCGCCGAAGTCGTAGCTCGTGGCCTGGTGGTCGATGCAGCGGTTGTCCCAGATGACGACGTCGCCCGGCGACCAGTGGTGGTGGTGGATGCGCGGCGGCTGGGTCGCCCCGTCCAGCAGCTCGGCCAGGAGCTGCTGGCCCTCCACGACGGGCATGCCGCTGAGCTGGCAGGCGTGGCGGCCCACGAACAGCGACCGCCGGCCGGTGGCCGGGTGGGTGCGCACGACCGGGTGCCACGCGCCGGTCACGTCCGTCGGGCGCTCGGGGACCTCCATGTCGACCGAGCGTGAGACGGCCTGGGAGTACTTGAGCGAGTGGTACGCCTGGCGGGTGGCCAGGTCGGCCTTGAGGTCCTCGGGCAGGACGTCGTAGGCGGCCCGCATGTCGGCGAAGCCGGTGTCGCCTCCCGAGGTGGGCACCTCGATGGCGAAGAGGATCGACGCCTTGGCCGTCACCTCCCGGAACGAGCTGTCGCTGTGCCACCCCTCGTTGCCGGTGTTGAACCGGTTGATCGGGTGGGCCGGGTCGGCCTGGTGCACGCCGTGCTCGTCGACGTTGCTGATGTCGAGCACCAGCGGCTTGCCGTCGACGTCGGGGCGCAGCCCGCCGGTGTCGTTGATCTCCAGCGGCCCGAACCGCTGGCCGAACGCGATCTGGCTGTCGCGGGTGAAGTGCTGGTCGTGGAAGATCAGGATCCCGTACTCGTGGAACGCCGCCTCGACCCGGCCCCAGGTCCGGTCGTCGAGGTCGGTCAGGTCGACCCCGGTGACCTCGGCCCCGAACGTGGTGCCCTCCAGCGGCGCGATGACGATCCCCATCGCACGACCTCCCTCCCCGGTGTGGTTCGAACATATGCCGCCTGACGTTCAACGGCAAGTATGAGCAGGCCCGGCCTCCGGACGCCTCATCGCCACTCGACGGACTCGTCGAAGCGCGCCGGCCACTTCTCCCTCAGGTACTGGGCCCGGGTCTGGTAGTGCGCTGCGGTGAGCCGCCGGGCCTGAGCCGCCTGGCCCCGGATGAGCGCCCTCGCGATCTTCCGGTGGTCCTCCAGGATCGGGTCCTGGAGGAAGATCGGATCCATGGTGGCGAAGACGTGCGTCGCCACGATGTGCCCGACCGCCCGGGTCACCAGGACCAGGATGGGGTTCCCGGCGAACTCGTGGATCAGGCGGTGGAAGTCGAGCGTGGCGCTGTAGTAGGCGTCGTCGCTGCAGGGATGTCCCACCTCCGTGAAGGGCGCGAACGCTTCGCGGAGCTCGTCACGGTCGGGGTGCCGGGCGGCCAGGTCGGCGCATGTCTCCTCCAGCAGGCCCTGGGTGGCGAACAGGTCGCCGTAGGTCATGCCGCCGGTGTTGAAGTAGAGGCTGATCGTGCGGGCCAGGTTGACGGCGTCGACCTCCCCCACCACCGGTCCACCCCCGGGTCCCGTCTTGAGGGTGATCAGCCCTTGCACCTCGAGCAGCCTCAGCGCCTCGCGGAGCGTGGTCCGGCTCACCCGGTACTGCTCGGCCATGACCGCCTCGTTGGGCAGGCGGTCGCCCGGTGCCAGACCGCCGCTGGCGACGTCCCGGACGACCCGCTGTGCGACGACCTCGGCCGTCTTCGGGGTGCGCCGGACCTCGGACTCCTGTCCGATACCCGGTAGCCCACGCAGTCGTGGCACGGCCTTCCTCTCAGGCGTCGTCGTCGTGCGGGAGGCGAAGGCTAGTGCTGCACCACGCGCGGTCATCCTCGTCCGTCACCGCCGGGGTCAGGCCCCTCGATGAATCTACCCAATTTATTCTAAGAGATTCTTGCATCGGACGCTGATCGATGCGATCGTGCCCACCGGGGTCGAGGGGGGTCGCACGGACGAGCGCCCACCGCGATGGAGGCCAGGGGAGGACCTTCTCGACAATGGGGCCACGCCAACCGCGCTCGAGGACCGGGGCTGCAGGCCGCCCCCGTTCGGACACCCGATGAACGTGCGCCTGCAGGATCTAGAAGACGACCAGCACGAGGCGGACCTCCCCGACCGGTCGCGCCGTCCATCGGCACGGATCCGCCGCTCTCCCGCGCTCGGCCGGCTCGGCCACGTCCTCGCCGTGCTCCTCACGACCACCGTCGTGACCATGCTGATGATGGACCTCGTGCCCGGCGACCCCGCCGTCGCCGTCCTGGGCGAGGCCGCCACACCGGACCAGATCGAACGGATCCACGCCGAGCTCGGGCTCGACCGGCCGTTCCACGAGCGCTACCTCCGCTGGGTCGGGGATGCCGTGCAGGGCGACCTGGGCACGTCGTTCCGCAGCAACCGGCCGGTGGTCGACGCGATCCGCGAGCGGCTGCCCGTCACCCTCGAGCTCGCCGTGCTGGCGTTGCTCGTCGCGCTGGTCGTCGCGATCCCCCTCGGCGTCCTCGCCGCGGCCCACGCCGGCCGCCGCTTCGACCGTGTGATCCTGCTCCTCACCTCGATCTCGATCTCCTCACCCGCCTTCCTGACCGGCCTCGTCCTGTCCTACCTCCTGGCCCTGCGATGGGACCTGGTGCCGGTGACCGGGTGGGTGCGCCTGTCCGAGGACCTCGCCGAGAACCTGCGGACCGCAGCCCTCCCGGCGGTGACCCTCGCCATCGGCGAGGCCGCGGTGTTCATCCGCATGCTGCGCGCCGACATGGTCACGACGCTCCAGGAGAACTACATCGCCGTCGCCCGAGCCAAGGGGATGAGCCCTGCACAGATCCTGATCCGGCACGCCCTGCGACCGTCGTCGTTCTCTCTCGTGACCGTCGCCGGCCTGGCCCTCGGCAGGCTCATCGGTGGGGCGATCGTGGTCGAGACGCTGTTCAGCCTGCCCGGCGTCGGCTCGCTGCTGCTCGACGGCGTGCTCTCCAAGGACCTCGCCGTCGTCCAGGGCGTCGTCGTCTTCGTGGCGGTCGTCTACGTCCTGATCAACGCCGTCGTCGACTGGAGCTACTCGGCGCTCGACCCCCGCACCCGCGTGGAGGTGCGGAGGTGATCGCCACCGTCGAGGTGCACGACCCGGTCGTCCCGGGCGCGTCGGCCGACCCGACCGTCGGCGCACCGCCTCGACGAGCCCGGGCCCAGGTGAGGATCTGGGTGGCCGCCCTGTGGCTCGTGGGCATCGTCGTCGCCGCCGCAGCGGCCGACGTCCTTCCCCTCGCGCGCTTCGAACGCCCCGTCGGGCCGCCCGGCCTGGCACCGGGGCTGCGCTGGCCCGAGGTCCTGGGCACCGACAACCTCGGGCGGAGCCAACTGGCCCGCATCGTCTACGGCGCGCGGATCTCCCTCGGCGTCGGTGCGGCCTCGGTCACGCTGGGCCTGCTCGTCGGAGGGGTACTCGGCCTGCTGGCGGGCTACTTCCGGGGATGGGTCGACCTCGTCTGCCGCCTGCTCGTCGACACGATCCTGGCCTTCCCCCCGCTGGTCCTGCTCCTGGCCATCACGGCGTTCCGGTCGCAGAGCGCAGCCACCCTGATCCCGGCCCTCAGCGTCCTGTCGATCCCGACCTTCACCCGCATCGCCCGGGCCAACGCGATGGCGTTCTCCAGTCGGGAGTTCGTCCTGGCCGCGCAGGCGCTCGGCGCACCGGCTCGCCGGGTCATCGTGCGCGAGCTGCTGCCCAACGTGGTCCCACCCGTGGCGTCGTACACGTTCATCGTCGTCGCCGCGATCATGGTCGCGGAGGGCAGCGTCAGCTTCCTCGGGCTCGGCATCCCTCCGCCCCAGCCCAGCTGGGGCGGGATGATCGCCGCCGGCCGGCCCCTGCTCGCCACGAGGCCGGAGCTCGTCTTCGTGCCCGCGGCCGCCCTCCTGCTGACGATCTGGTCCCTCAACACGTTGGGCGACCTGCTCCAAGCCCGGTTCGGCACGCGCCGATGACCACCGCCCTCATCCGGCGACAACGCACCCTCGACGAACGGAGGCACCCATGAGGCTCAGGTTGGGAAGGTCCATGGCATCTGTGGTGGCCGTGGCGGGTCTGCTCACCGGCGCCATCGCCGGCTGTGGCGACGACGACGATCCCGCGGCACCGTCGGGCGGAGGTCAGACCGGATCCTCCGAGACGACCCGGGCACCGTCAGAGCCCGTCCCCGGCGGACGGCTGGCGGTCGGACTCGTCCAGGACCGACCCACCCTCGATCCTGCGACGTCGGTGAGGGGGCACATCGGTGCCCAGAGCGGCGAGGCCTTCCGGATGATGGCCCTCTACGACGTCCTGCTCTACGAGGAGACGAACGGTGACGTCACCATGCGCACCGCGGAATCGCTCGAGTCCGACGACGGGCTCGTCTGGACGCTGAAGATCCGTGACGACATCACCTTCACCGACGGCACCCCGTACGACGCCGAGGCGGTGAAGTTCAACTGGGAGCGCATCAAGGATCCGGCGACCAAGTCGCCGCAGCTGTCGAGCGCCGCCACGATCGCGTCGATGCGCGTGGTCGATCCGCTCACCCTCGAGATCACGCTGACCGAGGTCACCGGCCAGTTCCCCCGCGTCGTGTCGCGCTCGCTCTCGGCGATCGGCTCGCCCAAGGCCATCCAGGAGAAGGGGGAGCGCTTCGGCCTCGAGCCGGTCGGCGCCGGGCCCTTCGTCCTCAAGAGCTTCGTCGAGAACAGCGAGACCGTGCTCGAACGGAACCCCGACTACTGGGACGCGCCGAGGCCGTACCTCGACGAGCTGGTGCTGCGCTACATCGGCGACGACCAGCAACGCACCAACGCGTTGCTGGGTGGGGACCTCGACCTGATCCACCTCACCGGGCTCGGTCCGGCCAAGCAGCTCGTCGACGCGGGCTGGGAGCACACCAAGGACATGATCAACGGCGGACGGATCCTCGTCCTCAACACCACCAAGCCGCCGTTCGACGACGTGCGCGCGCGGCAGGCCGTCGCCTACGCCATCGATTGGGACGACTACAACAACGTGGTCGAGTTCGGCCTGGGCGTCCCCGCCGACACGCTGTTCACCGAGCAGTCGCCCTTCTACGAGAAGGACACCAAGCTCCCCATGGGCGATCCCGAGCGCGCCCAGGAGCTGTTCGACGAGCTCGCCGAGGAGAACGGTGGACCCCTGGAGTTCTCGCTGCTGGCCGGCGAGGCCGTCGTCGGCGTGGGCGAGTACTTCATCACGCACTTCGCGAAGTTCGACAACGTCAAGGTCACGGTCGAACCGAGCGCGGCAGCCGCGGTGACGCCACGGGTGCTGGAGAAGGACTACGAGGCCGTGGTGCACCACGTCACCCAGTTCCTCGATCCCGAACCCGAGATGTTCAACCAGTTCCACTCCGAGTCGACCCGGAACTTCAGCGGCATCGAGTCGACCGAGCTCGACGCCGCCCTCGAGAAGGGGCGGGTGTCGCTCGACGAGGACGAGCGGGCCGAGGCGTACGCCGACGCGCAGCGGATCCTCGCCGAGGAGGTGCCGCTCGCCTTCTACGCCCGCTGGCAGACGTTCAACTTCTACGCCGACGACGTGAAGGGGGTCGGCACCGTGAACGACGGCATGCCCCTCCTGTGGGACATCTGGATCGATGGCTGACGAAGCCCGGCGGCCCGCTCCGTCGCCCGGCAACCCGCCGGGCGACGGAGCGGACGCGCTGCTGGAGGTGGAGGACCTGCGAACCTCCTTCCTGACCCCGGCAGGGCCCGTGCGCGCCGTCGACGGCGTCACCTTCCACCTCCGGAGGGGCGAGACGCTCGGCATCGTCGGCGAGTCCGGCTCGGGCAAGTCGGTCCTGTCGCGCTCGATCATGGGCCTGCTGCCACCCGAGGGCGTCGACCGCGCCGGATCGGTTCGGTTCGACGGCGCCGAACTCAGCTCCCTCGACCCCCGAGAGCTGCGCCGGTACTGGGGTCGGTCGATCGCCATGGTCTTCCAGGACCCCATGACCTCCCTGAACCCCACGCGGCGCATCGGTTCGCAGCTCGTCGAGGGCATGCGGCGGCACCTGGGCCTCGACTCGTCCACCGCGAAGGCACGCGCGCTGGGCTTGCTCGACAGCGTGGGCATCCCGGCCGCGGCGCGCCGGCTCCGCCAGTACCCGCACGAGCTCTCGGGGGGCATGCGGCAGCGGGTCACCATCGCCATGGCGCTGGCCTGCGACCCCGTGCTCCTCATCGCGGACGAGCCGACCACGGCCCTCGACGTGACGGTCCAGGCGCAGATCCTCGCCCTCCTGGAGGAGCAGCAGGCCGCCCGACAGATGGCGATGATCCTCATCACCCACGACCTCGGCATCGTCGCCGAGGTGACCGACCGGCTCGCGGTGATGTACGCGGGCCAGCTCGTGGAGGTGGCCGACACTCGCTCGCTCTTCCGCGAGAGGCGGATGCCGTACACAGACGCCCTCATGCGCTCGATCCCGAGCGTCGACCGGCCGGCGCGCACCCGCCTGGAGTCGATCCCCGGCCGGCCTCCCCCGCTGCTCGACCTGCCCTCCGGCTGTCGCTTCGCACCGCGGTGCGGCCACGTGCGCGACCGGTGCCACGAACAGGCACCACCGCTGCTCGGCGAACCCGACCACCTCGCCCGCTGCTGGTTCCCCCTGGGTGGATCGCCGGCCGCCGCGCGGGACGGGCGTGCGGGGGTACCGGCGTGAGCGCTGGACCCACCCCGACCCACCTCCGCGATCCGGACCAGGCCCTGCTGCGCGTCGAGGACCTCGTGGTCGACTTCGCCACGCGCCACGGTGTGGTGCAGGCCGTCGCGGGGGTGTCGCTCGACGTCCTCCCCGGCGAGACGGTCGGGCTCGTCGGGGAGTCCGGCTGCGGCAAGTCGACGCTCGGGCGGACGATCCTCCGCCTCCACGAACCCCGGTCCGGGTCCATCCGCTTCGCAGGGGCCGACGTCACCCACATGCGCCGCGGCGACCTGCGCCGCGTGCGTCGCCAGCTGCAGATGATCTTCCAGGACCCGATCTCCTCGCTGAACCCGAGGCGCCGGGTGCGCGACATCGTCGCCGAGCCGTTGCGCATCGGCAGCCCGGGCCTCGGTGCCTCCGAGGTGCGGGACGCCGTCGACTCGATGCTCGAGGCGGTCGGACTCGACCCTGCCGTGGCCGCGGACCGCTACCCCCACCAGTTCTCCGGTGGCCAGTGCCAGCGGATCTGCATCGCCCGGGCCCTGATGCTGCGCCCGAAGCTCGTCATCTGCGACGAGCCGGTGTCCGCCCTCGACGTGTCGGTGCAGGCCCAGGTCCTCAACCTGCTCGAAGACCTCAAGGCCCGGTTCGGGCTCGCCCTGCTCTTCGTGTCCCACGACCTCGGCGTCGTCAAGGTCGTGAGCGACCGGGTGGCGGTCATGTACCTGGGCAGGTTGTGCGAGACGGGCACGCCCGACACGCTCTTCGACCGGCCCGCTCACCCCTACACGGCAGCGCTCCTCGAGTCGGTCCCCGTGCCCGATCCCGAGCGCCGGCGCGACAGGTCGCACCGCGTCACCGGCGACCTGCCCTCACCGCTCGACCCGCCGTCCGGCTGTCGGTTCCGCACCCGGTGCGATCGCGCCACCGACCTGTGCCGAACCGAGGAGCCGCCGATGAGGGCTGTCGGTCCCGACCAGCACGTCGCGTGCCACCACCCCCTGGTCGGGGCCGACCCGACCGACACCGGGCCGACGACGGCCACGGCACCCGGTCCGACGGCGACGCCCGTCCCCATCGGGACCGAGAGGAGCTAGGACCGTGTCCGACCAGAGCTTCGACGCAGTCGCCACCGGCCGGACGGCCAAGGTCCGCCTCGCCCCCACCGAGGGATCGCCCGACCTGCTCGCCGACCCCGAGCCACGTCCACGGCGCCTGACGATCGTCTCGGTGGACGACCACGTGGTGGAGCCGCCGCACATGTTCGACGGCCGCCTGCCGCGACGCTTCGCCGACACGGCCCCGCGGGTCGTGGAGGACACCGGGGGCGCGCAGGCCTGGCTCTTCGAGGACGAGCTGCTGCACAGCATCGGCCTCTCGGCCGTCGTGGGTCGACCCCGTCGGAACTACAACGTCGACCCCAGCAGGTTCGAGCAGATGCGCCCCGGCTGCTACGACCCGGCCGCGCGCCGCCGCGACCTGGACATCAACGGCATCGCGGCATCGCTCAACTTCCCGAACATGCTCCCGGGCTTCGCCGGCCAGCGCTTCGCCCGCGTGCGCGACCCCCACCTCGGCCTGGCCCTCGTCCGGGCCTGGAACAGCTGGGTGCTCGAGGAGTGGGTCGAACCACATCGGCCTCGGTTCATCCCGTGCCAGATCCCCTGGCTGGGTGGGACCGTCCAAGACGCCGCGGAGGAGATCGAGGCGAACGCCGCCCGGGGCTTCGTGGCCGTCTCCTTCGTCGAGGCCCCCCACAAGGTCGGGCTGCCGAGCCTGCACACCGGCCACTGGGACCCCTTCCTCGCCGCATGCCAGGACACCGGGACCGTCGTCTGCCTCCACGTCGGATCGTCGTCGAGCATCTTCACCAGCGCGCCCGACGCGCCACCGGAGTCCGTGCCGATCCTGTTCTCGGCGAACGCCATGTTCGCCGCCGTCGACTGGCTCTTCGCCGGGATCCCCGTGCGGTTCCCCGACCTGCGCATCGTCCTGTCCGAGGGGGGGATCGGCTGGGTGCCCGGCCTCCTCGACCGACTCGACCAGACGGCCCGCAACAGGCCGTACTTCGAGGCCCGGTGGTCCGACGACGGGCTCCTCTCGGCCTCCGACGTGCTCCGCCGGAACTTCTGGTTCTGCGCGCTCGACGAGCCGCGGGGCTTCGCCATGCTCGACCACATCGGCGCCGAGAACGTCCTCGTCGAGTCCGACTACCCGCACGCGGACTCCACGTGGCCCGACACCCAGCCGACCATCGGCCGCCAGGTCGAGCACCTCGGTCCCGAACAGCGCGCCGCGGTCTCCCACCGGAACGCGCTCGCCCTCTTCAGGTGGAACCTCCCGACAGACGAAGGAGCTACTTCGTGGATCTGAACGACCTGGTCCTGGTGAGCGTGGACGACCACGTCTGTGAGCCACCCGACATGTTCGAGGCCCACGTCCCGGCGCGCTACCGCGACCTCGCGCCCCGGGTCGTCGAGCAGGACGCCGTCCAGCGCTGGTGGTACGGGGACATCCCCGGGCGGACGATCGGCACCAACGCCGTGGCAGGGAAGTCCCCGGACCAGTACAACCGCGACGTCGTGCGCTTCGACGACATGCGGCCCGGCTGCTACGACGTGCACAGCCGCGTCATGGACCTCAACGTGGCCGGCGTCCTGGGCTCGCTGAACTTCCCGACCTGGACCGGGTTCTGCGGCCAGATCCTCAACCAGGGCCCGGACGCCGACGTCAACGAGGTCATGATCCGTGCCTACAACGACTGGCTCGTCGACGAGTGGTGCGGCGCCTACCCCGACCGCTTCATCCCGAGCGGGATCGTTCCGTACTTCGACGCGGAGCGCGCCGCGAGGGAGGTCCGGCGCCTCGCGGCGAAGGGCTGCCGGGCGGTGGTCTTCTCGGAGAAGCCCGAGGCGCTCGGCATGCCGAGCATCTACTCGGACTACTGGGACCCCTTCTTCGCCGCGTGCAGCGACACGGGCGCCATCGTGTGCCTCCACCTCGGATCGTCCTCCGTGCCGTTGAAGTTCGCCGAGGACGCCCCGACGATCGTCGATGCCGCGATGTCGCCCGTGCGCAGCATGTACACGCTCGGCGAGATCCTCTGGGCCCCCTTCTGGTGGCGGTTCCCCGACGTGAAGGTCTCCATCACCGAGGGGGACATCGGCTGGATGCCCTACTTCGTCCAGCGGGCCGTGTACTCGCTCGACCGGCACTCGGGCTGGGGCTCGCACCACTACCCCCGTGGCGCGACGCCCGAGGACCTGTTCCGCGAGCGCATCCTCTGCTGCTTCATCGACGACGTCGTCGGCGTCGAGATGCTCGATCGCTTCAACGTCGACAACCTGTGCTGGGAGCTCGACTACCCGCACTCGGACTCGGCGTGGCCCTTCGCGCCCGAGACGGTGGTGTCGAACGTCGAGTCGCTCGGACCCGAGGTCGTCGACAAGATCACCCACCTGAACGCGATGCGCCACTACGGCTTCGACCCCTTCGCGCACCGCTCGCGGGAGAGCTGCACCGTGGGCGCGCTGAGGGCCCTCGCCGAGGACGTGGACACCGGTGCGTACGGCGTGGCGCCGTGGCGCGCCACCACCGCCCGGTGACCGCAGATCGCCGGACAGATCCTCGATGGCCCCGCGCCGAGGCGGCCATGGACGTGGTGCGCGACCACCTGTGGTCCTCTGACCTGGGAGACGACTACTGGCAGCGCCAGGCCGCGATGATGTCCGCCCTTCTCGACGGGGACCCGGTCGGCATCGAGCAGACCCGGCGATGGCT
>JBFWTJ010000073.1:0-14219 GCA_050247895.1 Acidimicrobiia bacterium | reverse complement strand
GCCCCGGCCGCCGCGGGCGCCGGGACCAGGGCACGGCCGGTGTCGACCATGACCGCCACCTCGTCGGCGCGGCGGGGCCCGTCCCCCGCGGCGGCGTCCCGGGCCCGGGCCGCGGGCTGGGGCCCGTGGTGCAGGCCGAACGGGTGCCAGGTCAGCATCCCGGGGCCGATCCCGGCCCGGGAGGAGAACTCGCCCCGGTGGTAGAAGATCACCTCGTCGTTGTCGACGTTGCGGTGGAAGAACGGCAGGCGCACCGCGGCCGGGTCGTCCTCGACGGGGCGCGGGGCGAACGTGCAGACCACGAAGCCCTCGGCGACGAAGGTGGTGTGGGCCGACGGGGGCAGGTGGTACCGGGCCGAGGTGACCGGGCGGATGTCGTCGACGTTCAGGCGCATCGGTGCCACGTCCCCCTTCCAGCCGACCACGTCGCAGGGGTGGAACGGGTACCCGATCCGGGTGTCCTGGCCCGACCGCCTCACGACCACCGTGAAGTCCCCCTCCTCGTCGACCGCCTCGGGCTCGGGCACCTCGACCACCGCCGGGTCGAACAGGGCGTGGCGACCCAGCAGGCCCCGATCGGGCAGGGAGAAGCCGCCGCCCCGGGCTACCACGACCAGCAGCCTGGTCGGCTCGGACGGCTCGAAGCGGAAGGTCGCGCCCCGGGGGACGACCAGGTGGTCGCCCGGCCGGTAGTCGAGCGGGCCGTAGTCGGTCCGCAGCCGGCCCGTCCCGGCGTGGACGAAGAACAGCTCGTCGCCGTCGGCGTCGCGGAGGAGCTCGGGGCGACCGGCTTCGTAGCGCTGCCATCCGATCGCGACCTGGTCGTTGGACAGCAGGGTCGTCGGCCACAGGTCGTCGGCACCGTCGAGCAGGGCGGTGTCGAGGGCCCGGTGGGCGGCCGGACCCTCGACGCGGCACCAGTCGGTCGGCGGGTGGAGGTGGTACAGGTGGCTGGCCGGACCGGAGAAGCCGGACCGGCCGTGCTCCTCCTCCACCGTGCCCGGGGGCACCCCCACGTGGGCCTGGCGGCCGGCCACCCCCTTCACCCACTGGGGGACGCCCTCCACTACAGGTTCCCCCGCCGGGCCTGGGCCCGCTCGATGGACTCGAACAGCGCCTTGAAGTTGCCCTCGCCGAACCCGGTCGAGCCGGCCCGCTGGATGATCTCGAGGAACACCGTGGGCCGATCGGTCACGGTCTCGGTGAAGATCTGCAGGAGGTGCCCGTCGTCGTCCCGGTCGACCAGGACGCCCAGCTCGGCCAGCTGGTCCCAGGGCAGGTCGACGCCGGCCAGGCGCGACCGGGCCTCCTCGTAGTACTCGGCGGGGACGTCCATGAAGCGGACGCCGCGGGCCCGCAGCGCTCGCACGGCACCGACGATGTCGCCGGTGCGCAGGGCCACGTGCTGCACGCCGGGGCGCGGTAGGCGTCGAGGTACTCCTCGATCTGGCTCTTGCGCCGACCCTCGGCCGGCTCGTTGAGGGGCAGGACCACCTGGTCGTGGTCCCACACCACCGTGGACATGAGCGCCGAGTGCTCGGTCGAGATCTGGTCCCGGTCGAAGTGGGTGAGCTGCTCCAGGCCCAGGACCCGCTCGTAGTAGCCGACCCAGCGGTCCAGGTCGCCCAGGGCCACGTTGGCCACGACGTGGTCGACCCGGCCGAGGCCGACCTCGGGACCCGCCGGGCGGGCCAGGTCGGCGGGCGCGAAGGTCGGGGCGAAGGGACCCCCGTAGGCCGACCGGTCGAGGAACGTGTGCACGGTCTCCCCGTAGGCCCGTATCGCCGACTGGCGGACCACGCCGTGACCGTCCCTGTCGTCGGCCGGCGGCCGCTCGACGACCGCGCCGCCGGCCAGCGCGGCGGCGTGGGCGGCATCGACGTCGTCGACCAGGAAGCACACGTCACGCACCCCGTCCCCGTGCTCGCGCACGTGGCGGGCGATCGGGCTGTCGGGGCCCAGCGCCCCGGAGACCACGAAGCGGATCCGGCCCTGGCGCAGCAGGTAGCTGACCCGGTCGTACCGGCCGGTCTCGGGACCGGCGTAGGCCACGACGTCGAAGCCGAAGCCCGACGACAGGAAGCCGGTGAAGGCCCGGGCGTTGCCGACCCACCACTCGAGGTGGTCGATCCCGTCCAGGCGGGTCCTCCCGGTCGGGTGCGCGGTGGCGGTCGCGGTCATCGCTCGATCCCGTCGACGTGGTCCTGCCACAGGCCGTTCCAGAACGCGGCGACGCCGTCGAGCATGCGCCGCGCCCCGGTGCAGAAGCGCTCCTCGTCGAACCAGGCCTGGTCGAGGGCCTGGGCCAGCTCGTCGGCCGTGTGGGCCGCGTGCTGGTCCTCGACCCGGTCGTGCCAGGCCCAGAAGGCCATCGGCAGCTCCGGGCACTCGCGGGCCTTGAACGCCTCCAGCCCGGCGATCAGCTCCTTCCAGAAGCCCGCCGCGGCCCAGTGCTCGACGGCGTAGCTCGCCCCCTCGGCCACCGCGGGGTCTTCCGAGCCGTAGACCCGCCGGAGCTCGTCGCAGAAGAACAGCGTCGGCTCGGTGCCGTGTCGCCGCTTGCCCAGGTCGCCGAAGCCAAGCCCGAGCGGCTCGGCGAAGCGCACGAGCCACTCGAAGTGGGCGGCACCGAAGCGGAAACGCCCTCCCTCGACCGAGCCCTCGACGGCGACCAGGTCCGGATCGGTCCCGTCGCCCTCGACCCGCCGCCCGGCGAAGACGACCCCGAGCTCGTTGAGCAGGATCTCCTTGCCGGCCCGGTAGGCGTCCAGGTCGGGCGCGTTCACCACCTTGCGGAGCTGGGCCTCCACGAACAGGTGGCTGAAGACGGAGAACTGCACCGTGAGGTGGCGCACCTCCCCCCGGGTGGCCGCCCCCGTGGCGAACCAGCGGGTGTACGGGTTGGCCGTCACCACCGGGTGGGTCTCGACGATCTCGTCGACCTGCTCCTGGACCGAGGCGAGGTCGCGGGCGACCAGCGGCATGGCATCCCCCTGCTGTGCGGACTGACCACCTCAGTCAAGGTGGGTCCGTCATCCAGGTCAACGAGATGGCCGGATGATGGACGTTGTGCGCAGGCGAACACTCAGCGTGTTAGACATGCTGCTCATGTTGCCCATCGGAATCGACGCGCTCGACGCCCGTCTCATCCAGGCCATGTGCGAGACCCCCCGCGCCGGCGTCATGGAGCTCGCCCGGCAGCTCGGCGTGGCGCGCGGCACGGTACAGGCCCGCCTGGACAAGCTCCAGCGGCGCGGCATCATCTCGGGCTTCGACCCCGACCTCGACCTGCGGGCCATGGGCTACGAGGTCCTCGCCTTCGTCACCCTCGAGATCGCCCAGGGACGGCTCGGCGACGTCGCCGCCCACCTGCGCTCGATCCCCGAGGTCCTGGAGGCCCACGCCACCACCGGTCCGGGCGACCTCCACTGCCGGGTCGTGGCCCGCAGCAACGAGCACCTCCAGGAGGTGCTCGGCCGGATGCTCGAGGTCCCCGGCATCGCCCGCACCACCACCCAGATGGCCCTGACCGAGCAGGTCCGCCACCGGGTCCTCCCGCTGGTCGCCCAGGTCATCGACGACGACGAGCGCCGGAACCCGCCGACCCGCCCCGCCCGCCGGGCCTGAGGCCACCACCCCCCGGCCGGCTGGCTCGTCCCGGCGCCTCAGACCGTGTCGGGCGAGAAGCCCTGGCGCAGGGTGTTCTCGGTGGTGGCCCGGGGGTCGACGAACTGGAGCAGGTAGTCGGGGCCGCCCGCCTTGGAGCCGACGCCGGACATGCCATAGCCCCCGAAGGGCTGGCGGCCGACCACCGCACCGGTGATGTGGCGGTTCAGGTACACGTTGCCGGCCCGCAGCTCGGCCGCGGCCTGCTCCAGGTGGGCGGGCGAGCGGGAGAAGATCCCTGCGGTCAACGCGTAGTCGACGTCGTTGGCCAGCTCCAGGGCGTGGTCGAGGTCGCGGGCCCGCAGCACGGTGAGCACCGGGCCGAAGATCTCCTCCACCGCGATCGGCGCCGACGGGTCGTCGACCTCCACGATCGTCGGCCCGACGTAGAAGCCCTCGGCCGGCACGTCGGTGCGGGCCAGGGCGACCCGGCCCATCGACGCCGCCTTGGCCACCCAGCCCCGGACCCGTTCGTGGGCCTCGGCGTCGATGACCGGGCCGACCTGCACCTCGGGCCGCGACGGGTGGCCCACGACCAGCTCGCGGCTGGCGCCGACCAGGCGCTCCAGCACCACGTCGTAGACCGCGTCGTGCACGATCAGGCGCGACGCGGCCGAGCACTTCTGCCCCGCGTAGCCGAAGGCCGAGTAGGCCGCCGCGGGCACGGCCTGGTCCAGGTCGGCGTCGTGGTCCACGACCAGCGCGTTCTTGCCGCCCAGCTCGCACACCACCCGCTTGATGTGGCGCTGGCCGGCGCGGTGGATCCCGGCCTGGCGGACGATCTCGAGGCCGACGGCCTTGGAGCCGGTGAAGGCGATCACCGCCACGTCGGGGTGGGCCACCAGCGGCGCGCCGACGTCCTCGCCCAGGCCGGGGAGGAGCTGGAACACCCCGGGGGGCACCCCGGCGCCCAGCAGGGCCTCGGCCAGCTCCCAGGCCACCGCGGGCGACTGCTCGGCCGGCTTGAGGATCACCGGGTTCCCCGCGGCCAGCGCGGCGACCGCCATCCCGCACGGGATGGCCAGCGGGAAGTTCCACGGCGCGATCACCGCGGTGACGCCCTTGCCCTGGTAGCCGAGGCGGTTCAGCTCGCCCGGCGGCGACTGGACCCGGCCCGCGACCCGGTCCGGGTCCTCCAGGCGCAGGGCCTCGCGGCCGTAGTACTCGCAGAAGTCGATGGCCTCGCACACGTCGGCGTCGGCCTGGTCCCAGGGCTTGGCCGACTCGAAGCACTCCAGCGCGGCGATCTCGTCCCGGCGACGGCGCATCCGGTCGGCCGCGGCGAACAGCAGCCGGGCCCGCTCGACCGCCGGCGTGCGCCGCCAGCGCTCCTCCTCGCGGCGGGCCGCGGCGACCGCGTCGTCGACCTGGGCCGGCCCGCAGGCCGCCGAGGTCGCGACCCGCACCGACGGCCGGCCGGGATCGACCGAGTCGATGGTGCGCGCCGTGCGGACCCTCTCCCCGTCGATCAGCGCGGGGACCTCGATCCCCCGGCCCGACAGGCGCCCGCCCACCTGGTCGACGGCCACCGCGAAGGAGGACCGGGCCGAGGCCCGGCGCCACTCCCGCAACGGCTCGGGCCGGTAGCCGCCCGGCGCGTCGGCGACCGAGGGCGTGACCTCCACCGGCGTGGTGGGCCCCGGGAGGTGGTCGACCCGGGGCGGGACGAGCAGGTCGTCGAGCTCGCGTCCCTCGGCGAAGCGGTGCCGCACGAAGGACTCGTTGGACGTGTTCTCCAGCAGCCGGCGGACCAGGTACGCCATGCCGGGGACCAGCTCGCCGACCGGCCCGTAGACCCGCAGGCGCAGGCCGAGGCGCTTGATCGCCTCGTGCATGGGCTCGGCCATGCCGTAGAGCATCTGGAGCTCGAAGCCGTGGTCGGGCACGCCGCGCCGGCGGCCGTAGCTGATCGCGTAGGCCAGCGACCGCAGGTTGTGGGAGCCGAAGGCCGCCCGCACCTCGCCGTGGTGGTCGTGCAGCAGGCGGGTGCACCGCTCGTAGTTGGCGTCGCTCTCCCGCTTGTCCTCGAAGACCGGGACCGGCCAGCCCGCGGCCCGGGCGTGCACCGTCTCGGCGTCCCAGTAGGCGCCCTTGACCAGCCGCACCGTGATCGGGTTGGCCCGGCGGGCACCCCAGGCGACGAGGTCGGCCAGGTCGTCTCGGGAGTCCCGCAGGTAGGCCTGGACCACGATCCCGGCGTGGACCTCGGCGAACTCGTCCTCGCCGAGCAGGTCCCGGAACAGCTGGAGGGTCAGGTCCTTGGCGTCGTAGTGCTCCATGTCGAAGTGGACGTGGGCGCCACGATCCCGGGCCAGTCGCAGGATGGGCCGGATGCGCTCGGCCGCCCCGGCCAGGCCCACCTCGCGCGACAGCGGCTCGTAGTGGGTGGCCAGGGCCGTCGGCTTGATGCTCACGTTGACCCGGGGCAGCAGGCCCAGGTCGTCGCGCTCGAGGTGGTCGTCGGGCGCCCAGCCGACGGCCGCGTCCGACAGCACGGTGATCAGCTCGAGGACCCGGGCCTGGTAGCGGTCGGCCTCCGTGCCGACCACCGTCTTCTCGCCCAGCAGGTCGACGGTCGCCGCGCTCCCCCGCCGCCAGAGCCGGTGGAGGCCCTCGACGGCCTCGGCCGGATCCTCCCCGACGATGAACTGCGCGGCCATCCGGGCGATGTTGCGCCGGGCGATCCGCGACTCCAGCGACCGCCCGAAGGGCACGCGGTCGGCGAGGTCGACGCCCACGTCGAGGACCCGGGGGACCTCGACGCCGTCGAAGTACTCGCCCAGGTGCCGGGCGATGTCGGCGTCGTCGAGCAGGGCGGGGAAGACGTCGACGAACCGGAAGAGCCGGGCCTTGAAGGCCGGGCGCTCCATGGCCCAGTCCATCATCCGCTCGCTCCACCACGACATGCGGAAGACCTTCGAGCGCTGCCCGGTGCCCAGCTCGGCGATCCTCCGGGCCAGCGCGACCGTGTCGCGTTCGACGTCTGCGGGGTCCATCGTCCGGACCGTACCGCGGGGCGCACACCTCCCGCCGGGGTGCTTGCGCTCCGACGCGCAGCGCGCCGGCCCGCGGCGGGCCCGAGGGCCTCACCGCCGTCCGGCGCGCACGACCGATGGTGGTCGGTCAGCCGATGACGGCGTCCTTGAAGGTCTTGCCGACCTTGACCTTGGGCACCGACGCCGCGGCGATCTGGATCTCCTCTCCCGTGGCCGGGTTCCGACCGGTGCGGGCGGCGCGCTCCGACCGCTCGAAGGTGAGGAACCCCGGCAGGGTGACCTTGCCGCCATCGGCGACGGTCTTGGTGACGGTGTCCTCGAAGGCGGACAGCACGGACTGCACGGTGCTCTGGGTCTCCCCCGAGCTTGCCGCGACCGCGCTGACGAGCTCTGCCTTGTTCATCCGAAGTCTCCTTGTCTGCTGGCCTGGCTCGAGGCCGGAGCCACGGTACCGAGGCTTGCCCGCGCCAGGGTGGATGCCGTGGGCCGGCTCAGTACGACAGGAGCTCGGCCAACACCTGGGCGGCGTGCACGCCCACGACCGGATCGGGCGGCTCGATGCCGTTGTCGACCTTGAAGGCGACCACCGCCGCGGCCGTCTCGGGCCCGAAGATCCCGTCGACGCCGTGCGCGGGCAGGTCGTAGCCCAGGTCGACCAGCGCCTGCTGGAGCCAGCGGACGCCCGGTCCCCGGTCGGGGCGCCGCAGCACGATCCCCCCGGCCAGGCACGCCCGGATCATCGGATCGAGCGGGTACTCGTCGGTCATCTCGGGCCGCTCCGGCTGTTCGACCTCCACTGGCAACGCCGACCTCCTGGTCCGGTCCCCCTTCGGCCCGCAGGGCCCAGGGTGACGCACCGCCGGCCCGCCGGCATGCCTGTCCTCAGGTAAATCGGGGGCCGGCGGGCCCGGAATGCGAGCGGAACCGGACACGTTGCACCCTTTCGTGCCCCTGCCCGCCCCGCCGCGCCCGCCGCTGTCGGTCCTCGAGCTCGCACCGGTCGTCGAGGGATCGACGCCGGCCGCGGCCCTGTCGCAATCGGTCGAGCTGGCCCGGCTGGCCGAGCGACTCGGCTACCGCCGCATGTGGGTGGCCGAGCACCACAACATGCCGGGCATCGCCAGCTCGTCGCCTCCGGTCCTCATCGCCCACCTCGCCGCGTCGACCGAGCACCTGACCCTCGGTGCCGGGGGCGTGATGCTGCCCAACCACGCCGCGCTGGCCGTGGCCGAGCAGTTCGGGATGCTCGAGGCGCTGCACCCCGGCCGCATCGACCTCGGCCTGGGCCGGGCCCCGGGCACCGACCCGTTCACCGCGGCGGCCCTGCGCCGGGCGGCGCGCCCGGGCGCCGACGACTTCCCCGAGCAGCTCCGCGACCTCCTGGCCTTCTTCGACGGCACGCACCCGCGGATCACCGCGGTGCCCGCCGAGGGCTACCGGCCCGCCCTGTGGCTGCTCGGGTCGAGCGACTACAGCGCGCAGGTCGCCGGCCTGCTCGGCCTACCGTTCTCGTTCGCCCACCACTTCGCCTCGGGCGGCACCGCGGCCGCCCTGGACGCCTACCGGTCGAGCTTCCGGCCCTCCGAGACCCTCTCGGAGCCCTACGTGATGCTCGGCGTGCCGGTGATCTGCGCCGACACCTCCTCGCACGCCCGGTACATCGCCGGTCCCAGCGCCCTGTCGATCGTGCGCCTGCGCACCGGCCGGCCGTCGCGCCTGCCCACCCCCGAGGAGGCGGCCGAGCACGTCTACTCGCCCCACGAGAAGGCGATCGTGGCCGGGTGGCAGGCCCCGCTGATCTGCGGCGACCCCGCCGAGGTGCGGGCCGGGCTGGAGGAGCTGGTCACCCGGACCGGCGCCGACGAGCTCATGGTCGCCAGCATGATCCACGGCCGCGAGGACCGGCTGCGGTCCTACGAGCTGGTCGCCAAGGCATGGGGGATGCCCTAGCCCGCGGACCTGGTAGCAATCCTGGTCATGGAAACACGGCAGATCGGTTCGCTGGCGGTGTCGGTCGTGGGGCTGGGCACCAACAACTTCGGGATGCGGATGGAGGCGGACCAGGTCCAGCCGGTGCTCGACGCCGCGCTCGAGGCCGGGATCAACTTCTTCGACACGTCGGACTCCTACGGGGAGAGCGAGCCCCGGCTGGCCAAGGCCCTG
Source organism: Acidimicrobiia bacterium (assembly GCA_050247895.1). Lineage (GTDB taxonomy): Bacteria > Actinomycetota > Acidimicrobiia > Acidimicrobiales > VFJN01 > CAVPEW01. The sequence continues at coordinate 5,394 of JBFWTJ010000073.1, read as the reverse complement.
GGCCGGCGGCGCGACGACGTGGTCATCGCGACGAAGTTCGGGTCCAAGGTCGACGGCGAGCCCGGCAGCGGCAAGCCCGAGTACGTGCGCACCGCGGTCGAGCGCAGCCTGCGCCGGCTCGAGACCGACCACATCGACCTGTACCAGCTCCACAAGCCCGATCCCGACACGCCCATCGGGGAGACCCTGGCCGCGCTGGACGACCTGGTCCGGGCGGGCAAGGTCCGCGAGATCGGTGCCTCGAACTTCGACGCCGAGCAGCTCCGCGAGGCCGAGCGCGACGCCAGCGGGGCACGGTTCGTCTCGCTCCAGAACCACTACAACCTGCTGCACCGCGACGACGAGGCCGAGGTGCTGCCCGAGTGCGAGCGGCTCGGCATCGCCTACCTGCCGTTCTTCCCGCTCGAGAGCGGCCTGCTGTCGGGCAAGTACGCGCGGGGTGTGGACGCCCCGGCCGACAGCCGGCTCAAGGCCTGGGGCGCCAACCCCCGCTACGCCGAGCTGCTCAGCGACGGCACCTTCGACCGGGTCGAGAAGCTCGACGCCTGGGCTGACGCGCAGGGCCGCACGCTCCTCGAGCTCGCCTTCGCCTGGCTGCTGGCCAAGCCGGCCGTGGCCAGCGTGATCGCCGGGGCGACCAAGGCCGAGCAGGTCCACGCCAACGCGGCCACCCGCGACTGGGTCCTGACCCCCGAGCAGGTCGCCGAGGTCGACGAGCTCGCCGCGCCCTGACGCCCGCCGCGGCACGGGCCGTGACCGCGCCCGCTGTCGGGACGAGCCCGGTCGTCAGGTGGTCGTCGCCAGGTGGCGGTCGAACCAGGCCAGGGTCCGGCTCCAGGCGTCACGAGCGCTGTCGGGCCGGTGGTCGGGCCGGTGGTCGCAGTGGAAGCCGTGGCCGGCTCCGGGGTAGACGACCACCTCGACCGGCCGGCCCGAGGTCCGCGCCGCCGCTTCCAGCTGGGCCACCTCCTCGACGGGGATGCCCGCGTCCTCGGCGCCGTACAGGCCGAGCCACGGCGCCCGCAGGCCGGTGGCCTCCTCGGCCAGGGCGTCGAAGCCGAACCGCCCCTTGGTGACCCCGCCCCCGTAGAAGGTCACCGCCGCGCCGACGTCGCGGCGGGCCGCGGTGGCCAGCGAGACCGAGCCGCCCATGCAGAAGCCGACCACGCCGACCTGGGCCGGTGAGATCCCGGCCTCGGCCAGCCGGGCCAGCGCGGTGTCGACGTCGGCCAGGATCCCCTCGGCGGTCAGCGCGTCCATGTGCGGGCGCACGGCCGAGAAGTCGTCGTAGCCGAAGCGGGGATCGCCGGTCCGGTGGAACAGGTGGGGGGCCACGGTCAGCCAACCCTCGGCGGCGAAGCGCCGGCCGACGTCCTCGATGTGGTCGTTGACGCCGAACGCCTCCTGGAAGAGGACGACTCCGCCCTTGGGAGGCCGCTCGGGGGTGTGGATCGACAGGGGTGCGGTCTCGGTCATGGCCCGACGCTACGCCCGTGCCGGCCGGCCGTCGTCGGTGCCGGCACCAGAAGAATCCCGCGGCACGGGGAACCTCGACGGCCGGCGGTCCGAACCCATTGGCAGACACCGCTCCGCCACCCGGAAGGACCACCCCGATGAAGCGAATCCCCCGACTCCTGCTCGCCGCCGGCACCTCGGTCGCCGCGCTCGCCGTGACCGCCCCCGCCGGCGCCACCGCGTGCAGCGACGGCAAGGTCATCCAGGCCCAGCCCGGCGTGCCCACCTACGGCACCCCCTGCGACGACATCATCTACGGCACCGCCGGTGCCGACACGATCTTCGGCCTCGGCGGCGACGACCTGCTCTACGGAGCAGGCGGCGACGACACGCTGATGGGCGGCCAGGGCGACGACGTCCTCGTGGGCGGCCCCGGCGCCGACATCCTCTACGGCGACCGTGGGAACGACGTCCTCTACGGCGAGACCGGCAACGACTGGCTGATCGGCGGCGAGGGCAGCGACAAGCACTTCGGCGGGCCGGGCAACGACCGCTTCCGCTCGAACGAGGTCACCCCGGCGTACGACGAGTTCCGGGGCGAGGGCGGCGCCGACGTCTACTTCCTCAAGGACACCAAGGCCAAGGGCGGCAACGCCCAGCCCCGCCACGACAGGGTGGTCACCGACCAGCTCGACGAGGTCGCCTCGATGGACTTCCAGGTCGACATCGCGGTCTGAGACCACGAGCGAGACCCCGCAACACGGGGTCGCCCAGGAGGTGCGACGCAGCACCGCTCGGCCGGCGGGCCTTCCCGCCGGCCGAGGCGCGTCCGGGCCCCGATCGCTACGGGGCGATGAGGGCCCAGGTCGTGACGGCGCTCATCACGCTGGTCCAGTAGCCGTAGGCCTCGTAGTAGAAGACGGCCCAGTGGGCCTGCATGTCCACCGGCTCGGTGGGCAGCTCGCCGTTGATCTGGGGGTCGCTGGCGTTGCGGACCACCAGCCAGGTCGGGGCGGCGTCGCCGAGCTCCTCGCAGACCAGTCCGAGCACTGCGTCGCCCATCTCCACCCCGCAGCCGTGCGCCTCCAGGCCGTTGGTCGAGGTGCCGAACTCGAAGAAGTCCGTGGTGAGGATCGGGTGGCCCCGGGGGAAGTCGACGCCCTCGACCTTGATGTCGGGCGTGTTGCGCACCCCGGGGATCGTCCCCTGCGGGAAGTCGTAGGCCGTCGTGGGCGGGGCGAAGTCGGGCTCGATGACCCGGTCGGCGAACTTGGCCATGATCTCGTGCGCGGTGGCCAGGTGCTTCTTGCGGATCGTGCCGCGGGACTTGTACGTGGTGCCGTTGAAGGGCGCCTCGGCGAACTCGTCGGCGCACCGGAAGCGGGCCGCCCTGGTCACCACCACGTCGCCGAGCTCGTGGTCGGCGAAGACCCCGCCCGCGGTGCCGGTGGTGACGACCTGCTTGGGCTTGACCTCGGCGATGATCTGGCGGAACAGGTCGGCCACCGGCAGGGTCGTCCCCTCCGGCCGGCGGATGCCGTCCTGGTTGAGGTGCAGCTCCGACTTCACGCAGAGCACCTTCTTGCTGCCGACCTTGGTCGGGTAGTAGCTCGCCAGGCGCTGGGCGTTGTGGGCCGGCGCGCCCTTGCGGATGTTCGGCACGTAGTCGGCGAAGTTCCGGGTGTAGCGGTACCAGCGGGTCCGGGGGTTCACCTTGGGCGTGAGCACGTCGGCCAGGGCCAGCATCTCGGCCACGGTCCAGGTGATGACGACCACGTCGGCTCGGGGCAGCGGGTCGTCGGGGTCGGGCTCCTCGGCCAGCGGCTGGGGGATCGGCGCCAGGCCCTCGGGCCAGTCGATCTTCAGGTCGCGCCGGGGCGTGACCTGGTCGCCGAAGCGCCGAGGACCCAGGTCGTCGTCGGTGAGCCCGAAGTCGATGATCCGCCGGGCCAGCCCCTGCCGGAACAGCTCGTCTGCCACCTCGCCTCCTCGTCCGCCGTGGCGGCACGGCCGGCCACCTTGAGGGGGATGGTGCACCGCCTGTCAACGTCGAGGCCGGTGACGGCACGGTGACGGCGGTGGCACGGCGCGCGCCACGGCGGGGCCACGATCGCCCGACGAGGCGAGGGGGACACTGCGCCGGCCGGCGGGCGGGGGATCGGACCTGCGCCTGCCGCCAGGACCATGGCGCACCTCCCCCTCGACGCGTTCGACGACACCGGCCAGTGGACGGCCACGGCAGCCGACGGCACGCCGTCGACCGCCGTCGGCCTGGTGGACGCGGCGGGCCCCCTCGGCGGGCGCGCCGCGCTGGCCGTGGAGATCGGCAGCGGGGCCCGGGGCCATCGTGTCGAGCGGGAGCTGGGTCCCTTCGACCTCCGTCCGTTCTCCGACCTCCAGCTCTGGGTCCGGGCCGACCGGGACGCCGACCCCGAGGTCGGGTTCCTCGTCGAGCTGGCCGCCGGGGCCGGCGACCTCGCCGTCGACGCGCCGAGCAACCGCTGGCGCCGGCTGGTGCCCGTCGCCGGGGCCCGCCGCTGGCAGCCCGTCCTGCTCGGCGTGGGCGACCTCCCCGACCGGGTCCGGCGCGGCCTGCGACGCCTGCGGCTGACCGTGGTGACCGACGTGTCGGGCCGCATCGAGCTGTCGTCGCTGTCGGCCGTGCGACCCGAGCTGGTCGGCGACGTCGAGGCCGCCCTGGTCGGCGCGCTCGACGGCGCGGTCGAGATCGACGGCCAGGCCGTACCCGCCGTCGTGGCCCCCGACCAGCCCCCGGGCCCGGCCGGTCGGCCCCACCTGCGCATCCGCTCGACCGCGGTCCGGCCCGCGCCCGAACGCCACGGCGTGGTGCCCCTGCGGACCGACTTCACCACGGTCGGGTTCGCGCTGCGCCCTGCGCCGCTGCCGGTCGACCTGGAGTACGCGGTCGACGCCGTCGCCCAGGACCGCGCCGCACAGCGGAGCCTGGTCGAGCTGCTCGTCGCCCGCTTCCCCCCGACCGGGACGCTGGTGGTCAACGACCGGCCCCTGCCCCTGGAGTGGAGCGGCCCGCTCGCGCCGGCCGGCGAGCCGCCGGTGCCCAGCGCGCCCCTTCGGATCGCCTCGGCCCAGCCCGCGCCGACGGGGGCCCGGCCGGCGATCCCGCCGTTCAACGAGATCCGCGTGGAGGTGGACCAAGGTGCCTGACCCCGACGTCACCGTCGCCAACCCCGGCCTGCGCCCCGTGGAGGTCCACCACGGCGGGACGACGGTGGTCGTCCCGGCCCGCGGCCGGGTGCGCCTGGGCCCGCTGCCGGGGCGCCGGACCCACCTCGACGAGCTGCTGCGCCGCGGCTTCCTGCACCGGGTGGACGACCCGGGCCCCGGCGATCCCGCCACCGACGCCCCACCCTCCGCCCGGAAGGCCGCTCCCCCCACCCGCAAGGCAGCCACCCGCAAGGCAGCCACCCGCAAGGCAGCCACCCGCAAGGCAGCCACCCGCAAGGCAGTTGCCCGCAAGGCAGTTGCCCGCAAGGCAGTTGCCCGCAAGGCAGTTGCCCGCAAGACCGCTGCACGCAAGACCGCCGCCGGAAAGGTGGCTGCCCGGAAAACCACCGGCCGGAAGGGCACCGCCCGCACGACCGCCTCGCCCGCGAAGAAGGCGGCTGCCCGCAAGACCGCGACCGGCAAGGCCGTCGCCCGCAAGACCGCGGCTCGCCCGGCTGCCGGGCCGGGCGCCGCGACGACCCAGGCCGCACCGACGACGGGGGCACGCAAGGCCACCCGCACCCAACCCACCCGCACGAGCCGCGCCGCCAAGCGCACCGGAGGCAGCTGAGATGGCCCTCAACATCGGCATCAACGTCATCGAGACGGACGGCACCGCGACACCGGCCATCGCCGGGGCCGCCACGTCGACCGCCGGTTTCCTGATCACCACCAAGCGCGGGGTGCCCCACC
>JBFWTJ010000072.1:0-14666 GCA_050247895.1 Acidimicrobiia bacterium | reverse complement strand
GTCGGCGCTGTCGAGCAGGTGGCGCCGTTCGCCGTCAGCCATGGTCGGACGCTACTCGCAGCCGTTGCGCGGAACGAACGACGCGCCGGCCGCCGCCCAGCTCGCAGGCCACCGCCTCGCCCCGGGCCACGGCCAGGACCCGCTCGACCTCGGCCGACGAGGGCGGGTGGCGCTCGGGGCCGGTCCGCAACCAGCGCCGCACCGCCCGCCGGGCCAGCGGGAGCGGGGCCGCGGCCAGCGCCCGGGCGTCGGTCGGGTCCAACCCCGCGGCCAGCTCGTCGAGCAGGGACCGGTCGGCCCGGGCCAGCTCGGCCTGGCGGGCCAGCAGCGGCACGACGTCCCGCTCGGCGATGGCGTCGAGCAGCGGCAGCAGCTCGTGGCGGACCCGGTTGCGGCGGAACGCGGGGTCCTCGTTGGACGGGTCCCGCACCGGGTCCAGGCCGACCGCGACGCACAGGGCCGCCGTCTCGGCCCGGCGCAGGCGCCGCAGCGGCCGCCGGGACGGGTCGAAGCCGGCCAGGCCGTCCAGGCCCGCGCCCCGCACCAGGTTGAGCAGGACCGTCTCGGCCAGGTCGTCGGCCGTGTGGCCGGTCAGCGCGCCGGGCCCCAGCGCGGCGTACCGCGCCACCCGGGCCCGGGCCTCCAGGTTGGGACCCGGGGCCACCTCCACCCGCTCGGCCCGGAAGCCGGCCCCCCGGGCCGCGGCGGCCGCGGCGACGACCTCGGCCTCGGCGGCCGAGCCCGGGCGCAGCCCGTGGTCGACGTGCACCGCGGTGGCCCGGCAACCGGCCTCGGTGGCCAGCACCAGCAGGGCCAGCGAGTCCGCCCCGCCCGACACCGCGCAGGTCACCGGCGTGCCCGGCGGGGGCAGGTCGCACCGGGCCAGCAGGCCCGCGACGAGCGCGGCGGTCGCCGCCCCGGCCGGCTCAGACCGCGGCACGGACCCGGGTCAGCCCGACCCGGTCCACCCACGCGCCGGGATCCCGGATCTCGGCCAGGCTGGGCAGGTTCTCGGCCCGCTCCCAGGCCGCGTCGACCGCGTCGGGCCCGGCCAGCCGCTCGATCTCGTGGATGAAGCGCTCGCCCTGGGCGTACTGCTTCATCTTGGCCTCGAGGCCGATCAGGCGCTGCACCGCCTTGGCCCCCGGGCGGGCCCGGGACCGCCGCTCCTTGAGCACCCGCCCGAAGCGGGCCGCGCTGGGGACCAGCTCGGCGCCGGCACGGTCCATGGTGACGTCGCCGTGGCCCTCCAGCAGGCTCATCAGCCCCCCGATCCGGTCGAGCACCTCGCGCTGCTCGGAGGTGGCCAGCAGGGCGACCAGGCCGCCCTCGTCGAGCACGGCCCGCCCCTGGCGCAGCTCGTCGACGGCCCGCCGGATGGCCTCCAGGAACCGCTTGGGGTCGGGATCGACCGACGACAGGGTCTGGCGGACCAGCGAGAGGTAGTGCTCGCGCAGCCAGGGCACGCCGGTGAACTGGGCGCGGTGGGTCACCTCGTGCAGGGCCAGCCACAGGCGGAACTCGCGGGGCGGGAAGGCGAAGCGCTTCTCCAGGGCCAGCACGTTGGGCCCGACGTAGTAGACGACGTCCTGGTCCTCGGGCGAGTCCTCCACCACCAGCAGGTCGTACTGGCCCAGGACCCGTGTGGCCATCCAGCCCAGGAGGGCGCCGACCTCGGCCCCGCCGACCCGGGACGTCAGCGCCTGGGCCGGCCCCGCCGCCATGTGCTCGCCCAGCTTGTCGGTCAGCGGGGCGAACAGGCGCTGGAACGACGCCAGGTTGGCCCGGACCCACCCGGCCCGGTCGGTGACCCGGGCCCGGGCCGGGCCGGCGGCCGACCGCAGGCCGGTCGTGCGGGTGACCAGCTCCTCGGCGGTGGCGGTCAGCTCGGCGAAGTCGGCGTGGAGCGAATCGGCCAGGTACGACTCGGCGAGCGGCTCCCGGCCGGCGACCCGGACCGCCACCCGCTCGGCCAGCTGCCAGTCGACCGGGCCGGCCACGATCGCTACTCGGACCGGGGGTAGCGGGGCGACTGGGTCTTGCGCAGGTAGCCGACGATCGTCGCCACCAACGTCAGCACGACCACGGGCGTCAGGATCGCCGCGATCCAGAAGTGCCACACCTGCGCTGCGAGCATGGGAGCGATGGTAGGCGCCGGCCGGCGCGACCCGGCAACCTCGACCCGTCAGCCGGGGGCGACGGCCGTGCCCGCGGCGTCCAGCGCGGCCTGGACCCGGGCCAGCAGCTCGGGCGGGGCCTGGTCCCGGCAGCGCTCCTGCACGACACGGCGCAGGTCGGCGTAGAAGTCGTACGGCTGGGCGCAGGGCCCGCACCGCTCGAGGTGGCCCAGGATCCGGCTGCGGCGCTCCTCGGTCAGCTCGCCGTCGAGCAGGTGGTACAGCTCGTGGAGCGCCTCGTCGCACTCGGAGGTCGAGCCCAGCGGGTCGTCGGGAGTTCCTGCCATGGGATCTTCAGCTCCGGTCGGGCGCCGGCTCGGCGAGCCTGTGGGTGACGGCGTAGTCGTACAACCGCTTCTCGAGTCCCTTTCTTCCACGGTGGAGGCGACTCATCACCGTGCCGATCGGGATGTCGAGGATCTCGGCGATCTCCTTGTAGGAGAAGCCCTCCACGTCGGCCAGCAGGACCGCCATCCGGAAGTTCTCGGGGAGGTCCTCGATGGCCGCCTTGACCTCGGCCTCGGTGAACATGTCCATCAGCTCGTCCTCGGCGCTGCGGGACACCTCGACCGCCTCCAGGCCGCCGAGGCGGCGGTAGAGGAACATGTCCTCGACCTCGTCGAGCTCGGTCTCGGTCGGCCGGCGCTGCTTGGACCGGTACTGGTTGATGTAGGTGTTGGTGAGGATCCGGTAGAGCCAGGCCTTCAGGTTGGTGCCCTGCTCGAAGCCGCCGAAGCCCCGGTAGGCCTTGAGGTACGTCTCCTGGACCAGGTCCTCGGCGTCGGCCGGGTTGCGGGTCATGCGCAGCGCGGCCGAGTAGAGCGAGCCCATGAACGGCATCGCCTGCTCGGCGAAGGACTCCTGGTCGGCCACGCCGGGCACCCTACCGGTGGGCGGCGACCACCGAGCTACAGGGCGAAGTCCTCCTTGAGCCCCTCGACGAAGCGGTGGAAGGCGATGTGGTCCGAGCTGAACGCCCGGCGCTCGCCGTCCCGGGCCACGACAACCGTGTCGGCGTCGCGCGCCTCGGTGAGCTCGACCGGCGTCCAGCCGTCCTCGTAGACGAGCTTGCGCAGCTCGGCAAGCGTCGGATCGTCGCCCCAACCGGCCACGGTGCCTCCTCACGCCCGCACGACTGACCTGGAGCCCGAGAGGGGAGTCGAACCCCTGACCTTTCGATTACGAGTCGAATGCTCTACCAACTGAGCTACTCGGGCGTGGGCGGGTCAGCGTAGCCGAGCCCCCGAGGGGCTCCCGGAGCGGCTCAGGCCCGCTGGGACGGCAGGCCGACCAGCAGCGACTGGAGCAGCAGCGCCTCGTTGGGGTTGCGCTCCAGGGCCAGGGCGGCGGCCTCGATCCGGCCCACCGCGTCCACGATCGGGCCGGGCCGGGCCGCGGTCGGCAGGGCGTCCCGGTAGACGCCGGCCAGGGTGGCCAGGGCCAGCCGCAGCTCGGCCGTGCGGTGCCGGCGCTGCTCGCGCTTGTGCCGGTCCTCCAGCTCCTTCTTCCCGCTGCCCCGCTGGCCGTAGCGCTCGATGCGCTCCTGCAGCTCGGTCGCCTCGGCGTCGAGCCGGGCCTGGAGGGCCTCCATCGAGCTGTCGACCTGCCCCGCCACCTCCGCGGCCAGCTCCGCCGCCCGGGCCCCGGTGCCGTCGAGCCGGCCGGGCAGCTCGCGGTAGAAGGCGTGGCGCAGCGCGACCCGGTCGTCGGCGGCCAGCAGGCGGGCCCGGGCCAGGTCCCCGCCGGCCAGCGCGGCCACCGCGGCGGCCCGCCCCGGCTCGACGCCCTCGTCGGCCAGGCGCTCGGCGATGGCCGCCGGGGCCACGGGGGCCAGCTCGACCAGGGCGCACCGGCTGGCGATCGTGACCAGCTCGGGGGTCACCTCGGCCGCGGTCAGCACGAAGACCGTCGACGCGGGCGGCTCCTCGACCACCTTGAGCAGCATCCCGACCGCGGGCGGCTGGATCGCCTCCAGGCCCAGCCCCAGCACCACCTTGCGACGGCCCTCGACCGGCGAGCGGGTGGCCGCCCGGATCAGGGCCTCGGCCTCCTCGACCCGGACCGTGGCCCCCTCGGGCTCGACCACCCGCAGGTCCGGGTGGGCCTCGGACAGGGCCAGCTCGACGTGGCGCCGGGCGTCGGCCGCGCCGTCGTCGGCCGAGAGCACCAGGGCGGCGAAGGCCCGGGCCGCGGCCCGCTTGCCCGAGCCGGGCGGGCCGACCAGCAGGTAGGCGTGGACGGGGCTGGCCGCCGCGGCGACCAGGCGGGCCACCGCGCCGGGCTGGCCGACGACGTCGGACCACACGTCGGGCGCCTCGGTCACCTCCACCGGCCGATCATCCCACGCGCCCCCGCCGGCCCGGGCCGGCGGTGGTCAGCCGGCCGGCTCGGGCCAGCGGGCCACCACGGCCCGCCACACCGATCCCGCCACCGCGTCGGGGTCGCCCGTCGCGTCCACGACCGCCCAGCGGCCCGGGTCGGCCGCGGCCTGGGCCAGGAACCCGGCCCGGACCCGCCGGTGGAACTCGACGCCGGCGGCCTCGAGCCGGTCGGGCTCGTCGCCCACCCGGGTGGCGGCGACCTCGACGTCCACGTCGAGCAGCACGACCAGGTCCGGCCACAGGCCGCCGCTCGCCCAGTGCGAGAGGTGCTCGACCTCGGCCGGGTCGAGGCCCCGGCCGTGACCCTGGTAGGCCACCGAGGACGCCGCGTAGCGGTCCGTGACCACGTCCCGCCCCGCCTCCAGGGTCGGGCGGACGAGCTGGTCGACGTGCTGGGCCCGGTCGGCGGCCATCAGCAGCGCCTCGGCCCGGGCCGAGATCGGCCCGCCGCCGGGGTCCAGGACCAGGGTCCGCAGGGCCCGGCCCAGCTCGGTGTCGCCCGGCTCGAAGGTCGGCGTCGCCCCGAGCCGCTCGGCCAGGCGCCGGGCCTGGGTCGACTTCCCGCTCCCCTCACCGCCCTCCAGCGCGATGAACCGACCCCTCACGGCACGTCCCCCCCGGTCCCGTCCGCCGCGGCGGAACGGCGGGCGGCGCCGGCCCGCAGCGACAGCGCGGCCAGAGCGCCGGCGCCGAACATGATCAACCCGGCCAGCCACAGCGTCAGGCGCACGCCGGGCACCCCGATGTCGAACGTGCCGACGTGGATCTCCCGGTCCACCAACCGGCGGGACAGCCCGTCGAGCAGGTCCGAGATCGGGCCGCCCACGGCGAAGGCGATGAGCACGCACAGCCGCACCAGCGTGTAGAGGCCCGAGAAGACCCGGCCTCGCAGCTCGTCGCCCACGTTCTCGTGCAGGAGGGTGAAGCCCAGCACGTAGACCGAGCCGGCGAACACGCCCATCAGGCCGACGAACAGCGCGGAGAGCAGCAACGACGACATCGACGCCGCGGTCAGCAGGGCCGCGCCGGCGCCGATCACCGAGCCGGCGAACACCCGGGCCTTGGGCAGCCGGGCCTGGACCACCGACAGCGCCACCACGCCCAGCGCCACGCCCAGGCCGAGGGAGAAGGTGAAGATGCCGAACCCGGTGGTGCCCTCGTCGAGCACCTCGTTGGAGAAGACCGGGCCCAACGGGACCAGCATCCCCCCGCCGATCAGCCCCGTGGCCAGGCCGATGTTCACCGCCCGCACGACGGGGTTGAGGAAGATGTGCTGCCAGCCCTCCTTCACGTCGCGGAAGACGTCGCCCAGGTCGATGCGGCGGTCGTCGGACCGCTCCCGCATGTGGTCTCGGCTGATGGGCAGCGTGGCGATCACCAGCGCGGCCACCACGTAGGTGGCGGCGTTGACGTAGAGGGCGACCGACTCCTGGCTGATCCGCAGGCCGTCGACGAGGTCGAGGTCCCCGAGCCAGTTGGCCAGGGCGGACAGGCCGGCGAAGAGGGCCGAGGCCACCGGGAAGGTCCCGTAGGCCGCGGCCAGCGACAGCGAGTTGGCCGTGGTCAGGTTCTCGGGCGGCACCAGGTTGGGGACCGAGGCCTCCTTGGCCGGGGTGAAGAACAGCGTGGCCACCTCGAGGACCAGCGAGGCGAAGACCAGGCCCAGCACCGAGTCGACGAAGGGCAGCGAGGCCACGACCAGGGCCCGGACCCCGTTGGTGACCACCATGACCTGCTTGCGGTCCATGCGGTCGATGAGCACGCCGGCGCCGGCGGCGAAGAAGAAGCCGGGCACGATGCGCGCCGCCATGACGAGCCCGACCGACGACCCCGGCGCGCCCGGGTTGACCCGCTGGGCCAGCACGACCAGGGCCAGGAAGCCGAGCCAGTCGCCCAGGCCGCTGACGACCTGGGCCAACCACAGCCGGAAGAAGACCTTCGACCCGAACAGGCGGAGGTGGACCCCAGGGCGGTCCTGGGTGTCGCGCACGGCTCGCAGGGTGTCGGCCACCACGCCCGACGGGTCGTGGTCGTCGCCGTCGGGGCGGGGTTCCGCCATGTCCGACACGTTACGAGTCGACCGCCGCGCCGCAGGGCACACCGGCCGGCGCCGCGCCGGGCACCTCGGGCGCCGCGCCCCGGGGCACGCCCGCCGGCCGGTCGCGGGCCGTGCGGCTCAAGCCTCGGCCCGGTCCGCCGTCCCGCCCTCGTCGGCAGCCGCCGCGCCGCCCGTCCGCCCGCCCGCCGCCGTGCCGCCGGCCTTCTTCGCCACCCGCTTGGAGGCCGCCTTCGCCGTCGCCTTCTTCGTGGCCTTCTTCGCCGCCGCCTTGCGGGGTGCCGCCTTCTTGGCCGCCGCCTTCTTCCGGCCCCGGGTGGTGGGGGCCGCGTCACGGCGCATCTGGAGCAGCTCCGCGGCCCGCTCGATGGTGATGTCGGCCACCGTGTCGCCCTTGCGCAGCGAGGCGTTGGTCTCCCCGTCGGTCACGTAGGGCCCGAAGCGGCCGTCCTTGACCACCACGGGCTTGCCCGACACCGGGTCGGCCCCGAGCTCGCGCAGGGGTGCCGCGGGTTGGGCCCGCCGCCGGCCGAAGGTCTTGGGCTGGGCCAGCACGGCCACCGCCTCGTCCACCGTGACCGTGAGGAGCTGGGCCTCGTCGTCGAGGCTGCGGGTCTCCTCGCCCCAGGTCAGGTACGGCCCGTAGCGGCCGTTGGCGGCCACGATCTCCCCACCGTCGGGGTGCACGCCGACCGTGCGGGGCAGCGAGAGGACCGACAGGGCTTCGTCCAGGGTGAGCGTGTCGAGGCGCATGGTGGAGAACAGGGAGGACATCCGGGGCTTCTCCCCCGCCGGCAGCGTGTCGGCGTCGCCGAGCTGCACGTAGGGGCCGAAGCGGCCGTTCTTGGCGTAGACCGGCAGCCCGCTGGCCGGGTCGGTCCCGATGGGCTCGGTGCCCTTCGGGGCCGAGAGGAGCTCCACGGCCCGCTCGACGGTCAGCTCGTCGAGGGGCAGGTCCTCGGGCACCGATGCGGTGTCGGTCCCCCGCTTCACGTAGGGCCCGTAGCGGCCGTTGCGCACCACCACCGGCGTGCCGTCGGCGTCCACGCCCAGGGGGATCGTGTTGATGGCCTCGGCGTCGGCCTCGGCCAGCGCCCGCTCGCAGAGGGGCTTGAGCCCCTCGGTGCCGTTGCCGAACCAGAACCGCCCCAGCCACGGGACCCGCTCCTGGCGGCCCCCGGCGATCTCGTCCAGGTCGTCCTCCATGCGGGCGGTGAACTCGTAGTCGACGAGGTGGGCGAAGTGGCCCTCGAGCAGGTTCACCACCGCGAAGGCGTCCGAGGACGGGACCAGGGCCTGGCCCCTCTTCCACACGTAGCCCCGGTTCTGGATCGTGCCCATGATCGAGGCGTAGGTGGACGGCCGGCCGATGCCCTTCTCCTCCAGCGCCTTGACCAGCGTGGCCTCGGTGTAGCGGGGCGGGGGCTGGGTGCGGTGCTCGCCGGCCTCGATGGCCGGCACGGGCAGGACCGCCCCCTCGACCAGGGCCGGGAGGCGGGCCGCCGCGGCGTCGCCCGCGGTGTCGGCGTCGTCCTCGCCGCCGTACCCGTAGGCGGCCTGCCAGCCGGCGAAGGTCACCGTGCGGCCCGAGGCCGACCACTCGGTCCGCTCGTCGGCGCTCGTGGTGGCCGCGAGCCGGGCGGTGACGGTCTGGCCCCGGGCGTCGGCCATCTGGCTGGCCACCGTGCGCTGCCAGATCAGCTCGTAGACCCGCAGCTCGTCGGCCCGCAGCTCGCCCCGCAGCTGGTCGGGGGTCCGCCAGGCGTCGCCGGCGGGCCGGATGGCCTCGTGCGCCTCCTGGGCGTTCTTGGACCGGCCCCGGTACACGCGGGGGCCGTCGTGGAGGTACTCGCGCCCGAAGCGGGACTCGATCTGGGCCCGCGCCGCCGCCAGCGCGGTCTCCGACAGGGTCACCGAGTCGGTCCGCATGTAGGTGATGTAGCCCCGCTCGTAGAGGCCCTGGGCCAGGCTCATCACCTGGCTCGAGCTCATCCGCAGGCGGCTGCCGGCCACCTGTTGGAGCGACGACGTGATGAACGGCGGCTTGGGCCGGGAGGTCCACGGCTTGGTGTCCACCGACGCCACCGTGAACGACCGGCCCTCGAGGCGACCGGCCAGGCCCCGGGCCGCGTCCCCGTCGAGCACGACGACGTCGTCGCGGCGGGGCCGCCCGGTGCTGTCGAAGTCGCGGCCCTCGGCGACCCGGCGGCCGTCGACCGAGGCCAGCCCGGCGGCGAAGGCCGGGTCGGTGGGGAAGGTCGCGGTGAGGTCCCAGTAGTCGGCGGCGACGAAGGCCATGCGCTCCCGCTCGCGCTGCACCACCAGGCGCACGGCGGGCGACTGCACCCGGCCGGCGGACAGGCCGGTGCGGATCTTGCGCCAGCACACCTCCGACACCGGGTAGCCGAAGAGCCGGTCGACGATCCGGCGGCTCTCCTGCGCGTCGACCAGCCCGTAGTCGAGGTCGCGGGAGGCCTCGATGGCGTGCTCGATGGCCGTCGGGGTGATCTCGTGGAACACCATGCGCTTGACCGGTACCCGGGGCTTGAGCACCTCGAGCAGGTGCCAGGAGATCGCCTCGCCCTCGCGGTCCTCGTCGGTGGCGAGGAAGAGCTCGTCGGCGTCCTTCAGCGCGGCCCGCAGGTCCCGGATCACGTCCCGCTTGGACGCGTTCACCTCGTAGTCGACCTTGAAGGCGTTCTCGGTGTCGACGCTGAGGCCCTTGGCCGGCAGGTCCCGCACGTGGCCCATGGAGGCCATGACGACGTAGCCCGAGCCGAGGAAGCCGGAGATCGTCCGGGCCTTGGCCGGCGACTCCACGATGACGAGGGGCTTGGGCATCGTCGGACAGGTTGACCGCGCCGCGCCGGTCGTTGTCAAGCGCCCCGGGCCCACCCGGCCCGGGGCGACCGGATCAGACCTGGATCAGGAGGGCGTCGCCCTGGCCGCCGCCGCCGCACAGGGCCGCCGCACCGAGCCCGCCGCCGCGGCGGCCGAGCTCCAGGGCCAGGGTCAGCGCCACCCGGGTGCCCGACATCCCCACCGGGTGGCCCAGGGCGATGGCGCCACCGTTGACGTTGACGACCTCGTCGGTGATGCCCAGGTCGGCCATCGAGGCCAGCCCCACGGCGGCGAAGGCCTCGTTGAGCTCGAACAGGTCCACGTCGGACACGGGCCGGCCCAGGGCGTCGAGCGCGGCCCGGATGGCCCGGGACGGCTGGGTGAGCAGCGACGGGTCCGGCCCGGCGACCTGGCCGTAGCCGACGATCTCGGCCAGGGGCCGGACCCCCAGCCGCTCGGCCACCGCCTTGGAGGTCACCACGACCGCGGCGGCACCGTCGGAGATCTGGGAGGCGTTGCCCGCGGTGATGTTGCCCGCCTTGTCGAAGGCCGGGCGCAGCTTGCCCAGCGACTCGGCCGTGGTGTCGCCCCGGACGCCCTCGTCGACCGAGAACGAGACCGGGTCGCCCTTGCGCTGGGGGATCTCGACCGGGACGATCTCGGTCTCGAACAGCCCGTCCTTGGCCGCCCGGGCGGCCCGCTCGTGGGACTTGGCCGCCAGCTCGTCCTGGGGCTCCCGGGCGAGGCCGGCCGACGCCGCGTAGCGCTCGGTGCCCGCACCCATGGCCACCTGGTCGAAGGCGCAGAACAGGGCGTCGTACATCATCGAGTCGACCACGGTCTGGTCGCCGGCCCGGTAGCCGGCCCGGGCACCGGGCAGCAGGTAGGGCGCCTGGGTCATCGACTCCATGCCGCCGGCCACCACGACGTCGAACTGGCCCGACTGGATGAGCAGGTCGGCCTGGTAGATGGTGTTGAGGCCCGACAGGCAGACCTTGTTGACCGTGGCCGAGGGCACGTCCATCGAGAGCCCGGCGTTCACCGCGGCCTGGCGGGACGGGAGCTGGCCCGCGCCGGCCTGGAGCACCTGGCCCATCAGCACGTAGCCGACCTGGTCGGGGGTGACCCCGGCCCGCTCGAGGGCCGCCTTGATGGCGAACCCGCCCAGCTGGGGGGCGGAGAACCCGGCCAGCGAGCCCGAGAGCTTGCCGATCGGCGTCCGAGCACCGCCGAGGATCACCGAGCCAGCCATGCCAACCTCCCAGGTCGAGGGTGAAGGGGGGCAGCGTACCCGGCCCTCCCGGAGCGTCCCCAGCCGCCCCCCGGGGCCCCGGGCCGGCTTTGCCGTCGGCCGTCCCGGCCCGGTATCCTCCGCCGACCTGCGAGGGCCAACGGCGTCCCTTCCGCAGAGCTCTGGACCCGAACCCACGATCCACCGCTCCACGGGATGGGACAACCGAGATGGTGCAACCGCCGGCCCGGCAGGGCCTCTACGACCCCCGCTTCGAGCACGACGCGTGCGGGGTCGCGTTCGTCGCCGACGTCGGTGGGCGCCGCAGCCACCGCATCGTCGAGCTCGGCCTCCGGGCCCTGTGCCACCTCGACCACCGGGGGGCGACCAACGCCGAGCCCAACGTCGGCGACGGTGCCGGCATCCTGATCCAGGTCCCCGACCGCTTCCTGCGCGAGGTCGTCGACTTCGCGCTCCCGCCGGCCGGCACCTACGCCGTGGGAGCCGCCTTCCTGCCCGGCGACAGCGAGGCCGCCGACGCCGCGGCCACCGAGATCGAGAAGATCGTGGCCGCCGAGGGCCTCCAGGTCCTGGGCTGGCGCGACGTGCCCGTCGACGACTCGATGATCGGCCAACAGGCCCGCGCCGCCGAGCCGACCTTCCGCCAGGTCTTCGTGGCCGACCCCTCCGGCGCGGCGGGGATCGACCTCGACCGGCGCTGCTTCGTGGCCCGCAAGCGCATCGAGCACGAGGTCGCCCGCGACGGCGACGGCGTCTACTTCGCCAGCCTCTCGGCCCGGACCCTCGTCTACAAGGGGATGCTGATCTCCGACCAGGTCGAGCCGTTCTTCCCCGACCTGTCCGACGAGCGCCTCGAGTCGTGCCTGGCGCTGGTCCACTCCCGGTTCTCGACCAACACGTTCCCGTCGTGGCCCCTGGCCCACCCGTACCGCCTGGTGGCCCACAACGGCGAGATCAACACCGTGATGGGCAACGAGAACTGGATGCGGGCCCGGGAGTCGCTGCTGGCCACCGACCTGATCCCCGGCCTGGAGCGGGCGCTGCCGGTCTGCACCCAGGGCGCCAGCGACACGGCCCGGTTCGACGAGGCCCTCGAGCTGCTGCACCTGGGCGGCTACAGCCTCCCCCACGCCGTGCTCATGATGATCCCCGAGGCGTGGGAGCACCACGACTCCATGCCGGACTGGAAGCGCGACTTCTACCGGTTCCACGCCAGCCTGGTGGAGCCCTGGGACGGCCCGGCCTCCATCGCCTTCACCGACGGCACGGTCATCGGCGCGGTCCTGGACCGCAACGGCCTGCGCCCGTCGCGCTACTGGGTCACCGACGACGGCCTGGTGGTCATGGCCTCCGAGGTCGGCGTGCTCGACATCGACCCCGCCACCGTGGTGCGCAAGGGGCGGCTCCAGCCCGGGCGCATGTTCCTCATCGACACGGCCCAGGGCCGGATCGTCGACGACGAGGAGATCAAGAGCGAGCTGGCCCGGGCCCGGCCCTACGGCGACTGGCTGCGCGACGGCCTCGTCCACCTCGAGGACCTCCCGCCCCGCGACTTCCTCGTGCCCCAGCACTCGACGGTCGTCGGCCACCAGCGGGCCTTCGGGTACACCACCGAGGAGCTCAAGGTCCTCCTGACCCCGATGGCCCGGACCGGCGCCGAGCCGATCGGCTCGATGGGCACCGACACCCCGCTCGCCGTCCTGTCGGACCGGCCCCGGCTGCTGTTCGACTACTTCTCCCAGCTCTTCGCCCAGGTGACCAACCCGCCCCTCGACGCCATCCGCGAGGAACTGGTCACCTCCATGGGGGCGACCATCGGCCCCGAGGCCAACCTGCTCGACCCCGGCCCCGGGTCCTGCCGGCAGATCGTGCTGCCCTACCCGGTGCTGACCAACGAGGAGCTGGCCCGGCTCCTCTACATCCACGAGCCCGGCGGCCCGGACGGGTTCCGCCCCTTCGCCATCGACGGCCTCTACCCGGTGGCCGAGGGCGGCGAGGGGCTGCGCGCCGCGCTGGAGGACGTGCGGGCCCGGGTCGGCCAGGCCATCGCCGAGGGGGCCAACCTCGTCATCCTGTCCGACCGGCACTCGACCGCCGAGCTGGCCCCCATCCCCTCGCTGCTGCTCACCGCGGCCGTCCACCACCACCTGATCCGGGAGCGCACCCGGACCAAGGTCGGCCTGGTCGTGGAGGCCGGCGACGCCCGCGAGGTCCACCACATCGCCCTGCTCGTCGGCTTCGGCGCGGCGGCGGTCAACCCGTACCTGGCCTTCGAGACCATCGGCGACCTGATCCGGACCGGCGCGATCGCCGACGTGGGCGAGCGCCGGGCCATCCGCAACTACGTCAAGGCCTGCACCAAGGGCGTGCTCAAGGTCATGTCGAAGATGGGCATCTCCACGGTCGCCTCCTACACCGGGGCCCAGGTCTTCGAGGCCGTCGGCCTGGCCCAGGACCTCGTCGACGAGTACTTCACCGGGACCACCAGTCGCATCGGGGGCATCGGCCTGGACGGCGTGGCCGAGGAGGTGGCCCGCCGCCACCGGGCCGCCCACCTCGACCGGCCCACCGAGCGGGCCCACCGCGACCTCGAGGTCGGCGGCGAGTACCAGTGGCGGCGCGAGGGCGAGCACCACCTGTTCAACCCGCAGACCGTCTTCAAGCTCCAGCACGGCACCCGGGCCAAGCGGTTCGACGTGTTCCAGGAGTACACCCGCCTCGTCGACGACCAGTCGACCCGGCTCGGCACCCTGCGGGGCCTGTTCACCCTGCGCGAGGGCCTGCGCCCGCCGGTCCCGCTCGACGAGGTCGAGCCCGTGTCCGAGATCGTCCGGCGGTTCTCGACCGGGGCCATGTCCTACGGGTCGATCTCGATGGAGGCCCACCAGACCCTGGCCATCGCCATGAACCGGCTCGGGGGCAAGTCCAACACCGGCGAGGGCGGCGAGGACCCCGAGCGCCTCCACGACCCGGCCCGGCGCAGCTCGATCAAGCAGGTGGCGTCGGGCCGGTTCGGGGTGACCTCGGAGTACCTGACCAACGCCGACGACATCCAGATCAAGATGGCCCAGGGGGCCAAGCCCGGCGAGGGCGGCCAGCTGCCCGGCGGCAAGGTCTACCCGTGGATCGCCCGCACCCGGCACTCCACCCCCGGCGTGGGCCTGATCTCGCCCCCGCCCCACCACGACATCTACTCCATCGAGGACCTCAAGCAGCTCATCCACGACCTCAAGAACGCCAACCCCGCGGCCCGGGTCCACGTGAAGCTGGTGGCCGAGGTGGGCGTGGGCACCGTCGCCGCCGGGGTGTCCAAGGCCAAGGCCGACGTGGTGCTCATCTCGGGCCACGACGGCGGCACCGGGGCCAGCCCGCTCACCTCGCTCAAGCACGCCGGCGCGCCCTGGGAGCTCGGCCTGGCCGAGACCCAGCAGACCCTGCTGCTCAACGGCCTGCGCGACCGCATCGTCGTGCAGGTCGACGGGCAGATGAAGACCGGCCGCGACGTGGTGGTCGCGGCGCTGCTCGGCGCCGAGGAGTTCGGCTTCGCCACCGCCCCGCTGGTCGTGTCGGGCTGCATCATGATGCGGGTCTGCCACCTGGACACCTGCCCGGTCGGCGTGGCCACCCAGAACCCCGAGCTGCGGGCCCGATACAGCGGCAAGCCCGAGTTCGTCGAGACGTTCTTCGAGTACATCGCCGAGGAGGTCCGGAGCTGGCTGGCCCGGCTCGGCTTCCGGTCCCTGGTCGAGGCCATCGGCCAGGTCGGCGTGCTCGACACGCGCCCGGCCGTCGACCACTGGAAGGCCCGGGGCCTCGACCTGTCGCCGATCCTGCACCAGCCCGAGTCGCCCTTCGAGCAGGACCTGCACCAGACCCGGCCCCAGGACCACGGCCTGGACCGGGCCCTGGACGCGCAGCTCGTCGAGCTGGCCCGGCCCGCCCTCGAGGACGCCCTGCCG
>JBFWTJ010000071.1:0-14750 GCA_050247895.1 Acidimicrobiia bacterium | reverse complement strand
GGCGCGGATCGTCCACGGCGCGGCCGCCCACACGGCCGGGGCGTGCGGGTCGCTCAACACCCTGTGCGCCGACCCCGCCTCAACCACGAGATCGCCCTCACCGGCGGGGTGCGGGCCGAGGAGTCGGCCGCGCTGCTGGAATCCTTCTTCGACGCCCGCCGCCTCTAGCGCCTACCTTTGCCCGCTGGAGAGTTGCCAGAGTGGACGAATGGGACGGTCTCGAAAACCGTTGTGGGTCTAGGCTCACCGTGGGTTCGAATCCCACACTCTCCGCCGAAGGCCCCCGGTCCACCCGGGGGCCTTTCTCGTTCCGGGACTGTCCGCGCCGGCCCTAGTCGGCCGACCCGCCGAAGCGGGGCCGGCGCCGATCGGCGAACGCGGCACGGCCCTCGGCGAAGTCGGCCGTGGCCAGGAGGGCGGTCTGCTCGGCCAGCTCGGCCCGCAGCACCTCGGCCAGCCCGTCGGCCAGCATCCGCCGAGTGGCGGCCAGCGCGCCCGGTGCCGCCCGTCGCCAGGTGCCGGCCACCTCGACCGCCCGATCGAGCGCGCCCCCCGCGGGCACCAGCTCGTCGGCCAGCCCCACCTCGGCCGCCTCGCCGGCGGACAGGACCGCCGAACCGAGCAGGATGCGCCTCGCCGCCGCCGGTCCCACCCGGCGAGGGAGGGTCCAGATCAGGCCGGTGTCGGCCATGAGGCCGACCCGGCCGAAGGTGCAGCCGAAGCTCGCGTCCTGCGACGCGACCACGTGGTCGCAGGCGGCGGCGAGCGCCATCCCGGACCCGTAGGCCGGTCCCTCCACCGCGGCGACCACGGGCTTGGGCCCGGCGTGGACCAGGGCGACGATGTCGTGCATCTCGCCCAGGCGCGCGGCGATGGGCCCCGGCTCGGTCGGCATGGAGGGCAGGTCGCCGCCGGCGCAGAAGGCGTCCGCCTCGCCGACCAGGACGACGGCCCGGACCTCGGGTCGCGCCGTCACGTCCCGCAGGTCGGACAGCAGCTGGCGGCGGGCCCGGTCGTCGAGGGCGTTGCGGGCCCCGGGGTTGGCGATCGTGACGACGGCGACCGCGTCGTCGGTCACGCACCCACCCGCTCGAAGACCGCGGCGAGTCCCTGGCCCCCGCCGATGCACATGGTCTCCAGCCCGTAGCGGCCTCCTCGCCGGTCGAGCTCGTGGAGCAGGGTGGCCAGGATCCGGCCGCCCGTCGCGCCGACGGGGTGGCCGAGCGAGATGCCCGAGCCGTTGACGTTGAGCCGCTCGAAGTCGGCCGCGGCGAAGCCCCACTCGCGGGTGCAGGCGAGCACCTGGGCGGCGAACGCCTCGTTCAGCTCGACGAGGTCGACGTCGGAGAGCTCGAGGCCGAGGCGGCCGAGCACCCGCGCCGTGGCCGGGACGGGGCCGATGCCCATGACCCGGGGCGGGACCCCGGCCACGGCCCACCCGGCCAGCCGGGCGAGCGGCCGCAGGCCCAGCTCGGCGGCCTTGTCGGGGTGGGTGACGATGCAGATCGCGGCGCCGTCGCTCTGGCTGCACGCGTTCCCCGCGGTGACCGTCGCCGCCTCGTCGACCTCGGCCATCAGGGCCGGCAGCTGGGCCAGCTTCTCGACCGAGGTCGTCGGCCGGGGCCCCTCGTCGTCGGCGACCGCGCCGGTCCCCCCGAGGTCGAGCGGGACGACCTCGGCCCGGAGGTCACCCCGGTCGCGGGCCGCCACGGCACGCCGGTGCGACTCGGCGGCCAGCTCGTCCTGCTCCTGCCGGCTGATCGAGTACTCACGGCGGAGGTTCTCCGCGGTCTCGATCATCCCGCCGGGCACGGGGTGGTGGCGCCCGCCGGCGGTGACCCGGGCCCGCACCAGGCGGTCGTGCAGCTCGGAGCGCTCCTCGTCGGGCCAGCGTCCCGTCGAGTGGTAGAGCTCGACCTGGCTCATGCTCTCGGCCCCACCGGCCAGGACCAGGTCCGCCGCGCCGGTCTGCACCTGCATGGCGGCGTCGATCACCGCCATGAGGCCCGACCCGCACCGGCGGTCCACCTGCGCGCCGGGGACCGCGACCGGCAGGCCGGCGTCGAGGGCCGCGACGCGGCCGATCGCCGGGGCCTCGCCGCTGGGGTAGCACTGGCCGAGCACCACGTCGTCGACCTGGCCCGGGTCGAGCGAGGTCCGCTCGACCAGGCCCCGGATGACGGCGGCGGCCAGGTCGGCGGCCGAGACCTGGCGGAAGGCCCCGCCGTAGCGGCCGACGGCTGTCCGGACCGGTTCGCAGATGACGGCGTCGCGCACGGAGCCTCCTCGTTCCACCCGGGTCTACCGGGCCGGCCAGGGGAAGAAGCCCTGGCCTGTCTTGCGGCCCAGCTCGCCCCGCTCGACCTTGTCCACGAGCAGCGCGGGCGGTTCGAAGCGCGGGCCGATCTCCCGGGCCAGGTGGCGGGCGATGGCCAGCCGGACGTCCAGGCCGACGAGATCGGTCAGCGCCAGGGGCCCGATGGGGAACTTGTAGCCGAGCACCATGCCCCGGTCGATGTCCTCGGCGCTGGCCACGCCCTCCTCGACCATGCGAACGGCCTCCAGGCCGATGGCCAGGCCCAGGCGGGAGGTGGCGAACCCGGGCGAGTCCCGGACCTCGATGCTCTCCTTGCCCAGGCGCTGCACCCAGTGCCGGGCCGCGGCGACGGTCTCGGCGTTCGTGCCGGCGCCCACCACGATCTCGACCAGCGACGAATCCGGCACGGGGTTGAAGAAGTGCAGGCCCAGGAAGCGCTCGGGGGATCCGACGGCCCCGGCGAGGGCGTCGATCGACAGCGAGCTGGTGTTGGAGGCCAGCAGGGCCTCGGGCCAGAGGCCGGCGGCCGCGCCCAGGACCCTCGCCTTCAGGTCGGCGTCCTCGGGGACGGCCTCGACGACCAGCGCCGGGACGAGGTCGGCGGGGAGCTCGCCCCGACCCGAGGCCCGCGCCAGCGCCGCGGCGACCGACGTCGGAGGGTCGCCGACCCGTTCGGCACGACGCAGGAGGGAGGACCGGATCCGGTCGAGTCCGGCCTGCGCGGTCTGCTCGTCGCGGTCGACCAGCACCACGGCGAGCTCGTCGCCCGCGCCGAGCAACGCCTGGGCGATCCCGGCGCCCATCGTCCCGCCGCCGATCACCACGACCGGCGTCGGTCCCTTCACCGACACCGGCCCGCCACCCGCGACCTCCGCCGAGCACCCACCTGAGATCCCCCCTCAGGACCGAGACTGGAACGCCACTCTCCCGGACCGCGACGATGACCTTCAAGTCCGTCGCCGCCGATCGCGGCCGGCGGTCGAGGGGGAAGGGGCCACGTGGCGGTCAGGTTCGAGCTCGACGACAGGGTGGCGATCGTGACGATCGACCGGCCCGAGGCACGCAACGCCGTGTCCCCGGAGGTCGCCGCGGACATCGAGGCCGCCGTCGATCGCATCGAGGAGGACCCGGAGATCTGGTGCTGGATCCTCACCGGGGTGCCACCGGCCTTCTCCGCCGGCGCGGACCTGGCCGCGATCGCGCAGGGTCGGATGGCCGAGCTGCGCACGGCTCGGGGCGGGTTCGGCGGCGTCGTGCGGCGCGAGCGGACCAAGCCGCTGATCGCGGCGGTCGAGGGCGCGGCGTTCGGGGGCGGCTTCGAGATGGTGCTCGCCGCCGACCTCGTCGTGGCCGCGGAGGGTGCCCGGTTCGGCCTGCCCGAGGTGCGCCGGGGGATCCTCGCCGGCGGTGGGGGCGTCGTGCGGCTGCCCACGGTCGTCCCCCGCAACCTCGCCCTGGAGCTGGCCCTGACCGGCGAGCCGATCTCGGCGGCGGTGGCCCAGGGGCACGGCCTGGTGAACCGCGTCGTCCCCGACGGCGAGGCGCTCGCCGAGGCCAAGGCGCTCGCGGCCCTGGTGTGCGCCGCGGCACCGCTCGCCGTACGGGCCAGCCGCGCCGCGATCCTGGCCACGACGGAGCAGGGGGTGGCTCGGGGTTGGGTGGTCAGCGCCCAGGGACAGGAGGACCTCCAGGCGACCGAGGACGCCCGGGAAGGTCCCCGGGCCTTCCTCGAGAAGCGCCCACCCCGCTGGCTCGGCCGCTGAGATCCGGTGCCGGACAATACCTACAAGATATGTTGCATGTTCTCTGAGACCTGGGATATATAGAAGCTGCAATGATCCCGAGGAGAAAGGGGACGCTGATGCTGATGCGCACCGATCCGTTCCGCGACCTCGACCGGCTGGCCCAGCAGGTCCTCGGTACGCCGACCCGGCCCGCGGCCATGCCGATCGACGCCTACCGCAAGGGTGACGAGCTGGTCGTCTCGCTCGACCTACCCGGCGTCGACGCCGCGTCGATCGACGTGACGGTCGAGCGCAACGTGCTCACCGTGCGGGCCGAGCGGCGCAGGGGCGAACTCGAGGACGGCGAGGTGCTGCTGTCCGAGCGGTCCCACGGCACCTTCAGCCGGCAGCTCTTCCTGGGCGACTCGATCGACAGCACCCGCATCGACGCCCGCTACGTCGACGGTGTCCTGACGCTACGGCTACCGGTGGCCGAGCAGGCCAAGCCCCGCCGGATCCCCATCGCCACCAACGGCGACGCGCCGGCCGCCATCGACGCCCACGTCGACGAGCCGGTCCCGGCCCTGGCGTGAACCTCCTGCCCTTCGACGACCACGACGCACCGCTCTACTCGGTGGGTCAGGTCGCCCGGATGCTCGGCGTCCAGCCGGCGTTCCTGCGCCGGTTGGATGCCGAGGAGGTCGTCCAGCCGGCCCGCTCGGACGGGGGCCAGCGCCGCTACAGCCGGACCGAGGTCCACGCGGTCCAGCGGGTCTCGACCCTCGCCGGCGAAGGCCTGGCCCTGAGCGGGATCCGCCGGATCCTCCTCCTGGAGGCCGAGGTCGCCGAGCTCCGCACCCAGCTCGACGCCACCCGTGCCGAGCTCGCCCGGCTCGGCGCGGGCTCCACCACCCGCGCAGGGGGTGACGGCGCGGCTGCGATCTAGTCCGACTCCATGACCTGTGTCACCGACAGGTTCCCGAGCCGCTCGTAGGTCATCTCCGCCGTCCGGCTCAAGTGCTCTCGCCACAGGGCTTCCGCCCCGTCCGCGTCGCCCTCGACGATGAGGTCGACCAGTCGCTCGTGGTACTCGGCAGCCACCAGGGCGTCGTCGCGACCGTGCGCCGGCAGGAGCGCATAGGTCGCCCGGTTGTGCGTCTCGACGATCCGATGGATGAGCTGGCTGAACAGCTTCAGCGTGAGGTTGCCCGTCATCTCGATCAACTGGTCGTGGAAGTCCGACGAGTCCACGGGGTACCGGTCACCGCTGTCGATCACGCGGCGCGCCTGGCGGTTGCGGTCCTTCAGCTGCTCGATGGCCGAGTCCTCACAGGCGTCGGCGAGCTGCCTCACCACGGCCGGTTCGATGACGAGCCGGGCCTGGAACAGGTCGCTGATCGTCGCACCCTGGAGCTGGAGCAGGACCGACACCTGTCCCGACAACGTCGACGAATCAGGCAACGTGAAACGAGCACCCCCCCGCGAACCGCGGCGCATCTCGATGAGTGATTCACCTTCGAGAATTCTGAGGGCTTCACGAACAACCGGTCGGGACACGCCGTACTGCACGGCGAGATCACTTTCACTCGGAAGGGTGTCGCCCGGCCTGAACCGACCGTTGACGAACTGATCGCGTATTACGTTCGCAACGACATCACTTGCCTTGGGCACCTTGATCGGCCCGGGGTCTAGGGCCACGCGGGTCCTCGTGACGTTCTCACCGACGAAGTGGACGCTCCGGCGACGCGCCTCGCGCCCGCGCCTCGGCGTGCCCGGTCGACCCGTCGGTCGTGATCGGTCGGATCATGCGTCACCTGACCGATCCTACCCGGCCGGTCTGCGCCGTCTGCCTTGCCCCCAGGGCCGCCACGAGGGTCCGGAGCCTCGTGGCCGACCCGCCGGTCCCACCGCTCGGGTCCGTTCCGAACCTCCGCGGTGGGACCGGCTCAGGGGGGTCCGATACGTCAGCCTCCCGACGAGTCCTCACGATCGACTGTGGTCACGGGCCCAGAACGCGACCCGATTCTCGATGCGTGACATGACGACCTGGATGAATATCCCGATCACCATGAGAATGAGCAGGATCGCATAGACGCCCGGCGCGTTGAAGTTGGCCCGCTCGAGCATCAGGAGATATCCGAGGCCGTTGTACGCCCCCACGAGCTCGGCAACGACCGCGCCCAGCAAGGCGAACACGATTCCGATCTTCAATCCGGCGAAGATCGACGGCAAAGCCCCGGGGAACTGCAGGTAGCGCAGGAGCTCCAAGCGCGACGCACCGAGGACCCTCATCACCTCGTAGGTGTCGCGATCGCGCACGCGGAGCCCCTGGAGCGCACTGACCAGGATCGGGAAGAACGTCGCCATGACCACGATGGTCACCTTGGCTGACTGCCCGAAGCCCACCCACAGGAGCACCAGGGGGGCCACCGCGACCTTGGGCACGGCTTCGAAGCCCACGATGAGGGGGGCGATGATGCCCTCCAGCCGAGGACTGCTGACCAACACCGCCGCGACGAGCAGGGCGAGCGTCGAGCTCACCAGGAACCCGCCGAGCATGGCCGACAGCGTCGACTGGGCGTGCCGCCAGTAGAGGCCGCGCTCGACCCCGTCGGTGAAGGCCGACCACACGTCGGTCGGCGCGGGCACGAGGTGGGGCGAGATCCACTCGTTGCTCGCCGACAGCTGGGCCAGGACCAGCAGGATGCCGAGCAGGAGTGCCGTGTACGCGCCGTTCGGGATCTGCCCGAACAGGCGGCGGAGCCGGCCTGGACCCGGCCGGCCCGCCGAGGACATCCGTGCTTCAGGACGGGGGGCGAGGATCGGCGTGGCCTGCTCGGCGTTCGGTGGCGCGAGCTGGCTCGTCCGCTCGGCCGTCGACAGGTTCTCGGTCAACCGGCACCTCCAGCATCGACCCCGAGGGCGGCCTCGATCTCGGGGAGGAGGTCGGACCGCAGGACCTCGGCGTGCTGGCGGGGGCGAGGGAGGTCGACCGGGAACACGCGAGCCACCCGCCCCGGGTCCTTGGACATCACGATCACCCGATCCGACAGGTAGACGGCCTCGGGGATGCTGTGGGTGACGAAGAGCACCGTCTTGCCGTGCTGCATGTGCACCCGCTGCAGCTGGCCCGCCATGCTGTCCCGGGTCAGGGCGTCCAAGGCCGCGAAGGGCTCGTCCATGAACAGGACGGCGGGATCGTGGATCAAGGCCCGTGCGATCGCCACCCGCTGCTGCATCCCCCCGGAGAGCTCCCACGGGTGCTTGTCGACCGCATCCCCGAGGTCCATCGCCCCCAGCAGCGCGACCGCTCGCTGGCGGGCGCTGCGCAGGTCGCCACCGAGCACCTGAACCGGGAGCAGGACGTTGCGCAGCACGGTCCGCCACGGCAGGAGAGCCGGTGCCTGGGGGACGAAGCCCACGAACGAGGGCTCGGGCCGATCGCGCTCACGGCCCATGACCGTGAGCTGGCCCTCGGTGGGCGTGACGAGGCCGGCGAAGATCTTCAACAGGGTCGTCTTGCCGCACCCGCTCCTGCCCACCAGGCTGATGAACTCTCCTGGCCCCGCATCGAGGCTCACGTCCTCCAGGACGGTGTGAGCGACGCCGGCCCGGCTGGTGAACCGCTTGGTCACGTCGGTGACGGCGATCATCGGATGGCCGACCCCGTCGATCGGTCGCCCTGCCTCGACCACCGTGCCGGTCGCCTCGGTCAACCGCACTCGAAGTCCTCGGCCATCTCCCGGATGGCATCGTGGTCGAAGTCGTTGATCTCCTCGATGAGCTCGTCGGTCCAGATGTCGTCGACGTCCAGGTCGCTGCTGAGGACCTTGAGGAACAGCGCCACCTCGTCGTGGGTGGCGTCGCCCCAACGGCCGTCGTCGGCCGGCACCTCGTACTTGGCGTTGGCCTCCATCTCCGTGATGCCGTTCTTCAGGGCCTGCTCCTCGGAGATCCCCGTGGGCCGGGCTTCGGGGTAGACGTCCCACAGGGCGCGCACGGCGCAGTCGGGCCGCTCGGCCGCGAAGATCATCGCCTTGGCCATGCCGCGGGCGAGGCCGACGAGGGTGTCGTGGTTGGCGGGATCCTCGACGAAGTCCCTCTTCGCGAAGGTCACGGTCTGGAAGCCCATCTCCTCGAGGAGGTCGGGGAGGTAGCGGAACTCGTAGCCGACGCTCTCCAGCCCGACGTAGGCGTGGGCCCACATGACGATCGCGTCGACGTGGCCGGCCTTCAGCGCCTCGGCCGCATCGGCGCCGACGCCGACCGCGACGAACTCGATCTTGGCCGGGTCGCCTCCGGCCCGCGAGATGTACTCCTTGGTGTAGGCGACGCTCGCCGCGGTCAGGCTGTGGACACCGATCTTCTTGCCGACGAGGTCCTCCGGCTCCTCGATCTCGCTGCCCGGCAGGACCGCGGGCCAGTGGTAGTTCTGGCGGTGCTCGACGAAGAAGGCCACGAGGTCGATCCCGCTGGCGATCGCCGCGGGAAGGGGTGCCGCGCCGGCGTGGCCCACGTCGAGGTTGCCCACCTCGAGGGCCTGGATGACGCCACCGCTCCCACCCTCGTTCGGCTGGAGGTCGACGTCGAGCCCCTCCTCCTCCCAGAAGCCCAGGTACTCGGGCAGGACGAAGGCGTTGCTGATGGAAAGGACCGGGGTCCCGATCCCGGTGCCGATGCTGACACGGGTCAGCTCGACCCGATCCGAGTCCGAGGTCGCGGCCTCGTCGTCGGAATCACCGCAGGCACCTGCCAGCAGGAGTGGCACCGAGACGGCTGCAACGGCGCGCCGGACCGACAGTTCTCTTCTCATGATCCCCCCATGTGACGCACGTACTTCGGAACGGCGGGCCGAGCCCGCCCTAGCGACCCCGCACCTCGGCGACCACCCCGTCGACGAACTGCCGCGCCGCCTGACCGAGCGCCAGGCTGTCGGTGGCGCAGATGCTCATCCCGGCCCCCGCCTGCAGGGACTCGACCACGTCCTGCGGTGTGAAGGCGTTCTCCATCACGATCTTGCCGGCACGCTTCGCCGCGTCCCTGACGCGGTCACGGGCACGGACGACCTCGTCCTGGGACAGCGAGTCGAGGCTCACGCCCGACGACAACGTGAAGTCCGCCGGACCGAAGAACAGCCCGTCGATGTGCTCGACCTGGGCGATCTCCTCGACCGCCTCCAAGCCCTGGACCGTCTCGATCATCGCGATGACCAGCGGGTTGCCGGCGGCCTCGATGTAGGCGCGGTAGCCGCCGTGCATGTAGTGGTCGCGGGCGACCCGCATGGCTGGGCACGAACCCCGGGTGCCCACCGGCGGGTACCTCGTCGCCGACACGATGGCCTCGGCCTGCTCGACGGAGTTCACGAAGGGCACGACCAGGCCCATGACCCCGGTGTCCAGCGCCTTGGTGAGGATCCAGGGATCGTGGCTCCAGACCCGGGCCAGGGCGCTCATCCCGGACACCTCGGCTGCCCTGACCAGGTTCTCGATCTTCGACAGGTCGGTCGAGCCGTGCTCGAAGTCGACCATGACGTAGTCGAACCCGGCCCAGCCGTACGTCTCGACCGCGAGCTCGCTCCCGAGCGTCGGCATCACGCCGAGGGCGGGTTGGTTGGCCTCCAGCTTCTCGCGCAGGCGCTCCACACGACCCGTGACGACAGACATCTCTCGCGTCCTCCCCCTACTGACCTCGCCCGGTGACGAAGCCGACGGTGCGCCGGCACCCACGGCCAAGGCCGAGAGCCCCCGCCAGCGCTCGTCGGTGACGGTATTGAGTGGTCGGACATATGTCAAGCAAATGCTATTTCGTTATCGAATTATATCCCAGCTCTCGTCTAAGCTGCGTCCCGGCGTGCCGGGAAGGCTGGTCGGCGAACGAATCCGTCGACCCCCTGCAGGAGCACCCGGCATGACCGTGCACGACCGTCCGACCTGGCTCGGGGGCCAGGGCGTCCTGGCCCGGGCCGTGGGTCGCCCCCTGGCCCGGTTCCTCGAGGTCGAGGCCGCGGGCGGGATGGTGCTGGTCGCCGCGGCCGTGGTCGGCCTGGCCTGGGCCAACTCCCCCTGGTCGGCCGCCTACCACGACCTGTGGGCCACCGACCTGGGCATCCAGCTCGGGCGGTTCGGCATCGAGCACGACCTGCGCCACTGGATCGACGACGGCCTGATGGCCGTGTTCTTCTTCGTCATCGGCCTGGAGATCAAGGGCGAGCTGGTCACCGGCGCCCTGCGGACGTGGCGGGGCGCACTGGCCCCGGCCGCCGCCGCGCTGGGCGGGATGGTCGTGCCGGCGCTCGTCTACACGGCGCTCAACGCCGGCGGGGAGGGCGGCGCGGGCTGGGGCATCCCGATGGCCACCGACGTGGCCTTCGCCCTCGGCGTGCTGGCCCTGCTCGGCGACCGGGTCCCCGCCGGGCTCAAGGTGCTCCTGCTCGCCCTGGCCATCGTCGACGACCTCGGCGCCGTCGCGGTCATCGCCCTCTTCTACACCGACGACCTCGACCCGCTCTGGGGCCTCGCCGCGCTCGCCGGCCTCGCCGCCGTCGCCGTCCTGCGCCGGGCCGGCGTGCGCTACCTCCCCGCCTACCTCGTCCTCGGGGCCGGTGTGTGGCTCGCCACGCTCGGCTCGGGCGTCCACGCCACCATCGCTGGCGTCGCCCTCGGCCTGCTCACCCCGGCCCGGCCCCTGCTGTCGGCCCCCGACGCCGATCGGATCGCCGGCCGGCTCACCGCCGACCCTCAGGTCACGGCGGCCGCGGTGCGGGCCGCGTCCTTCGACCTGCGCGAGTCGGTGGCCCCGACCGAGCGGCTGGCCGGCCTCCTCCACCCCTGGACCAGCTACGTCGTCGTCCCGCTCTTCGCGCTGGCCAACGCCGGCGTCGACCTCTCCCCCGACCGGCTCGGCGACGCGCTCGGCTCACCGGTCACCGCGGGCGTCGCGGCCGGGCTGGTGCTGGGCAAGCCTGTCGGGATCCTCCTCGCCCTCTCGGCGGTCCGCCGGCTCGGCTGGGCCGACCTGCCCGACGGGGTCGGTCCGCGCCACCTGCTCGGCATGGCCGTGCTGGCCGGGGTCGGCTTCACGGTGTCGACCTTCATCGCCGGGCTGGCCTTCGACGGCGCGGCGCTCGTCGACGAGGCCAAGGTCGGGATCCTGACGGCCTCCCTGGTGGCCGCGTCGGCCGGTGCCCTGGTGCTGCGGCGCGCACCGCAACCCGCCTGACGACAGGAACCCGACAGCGAAGCGCACGCACGCCGTAACAGGTGGCGTACAGAGCGGCAACGTGCCGTCCTTATCGTTCGCGCCGTCGGGTGACGTGGGTCGCTCGAACGTGACGGACGGACGGGAGGGCGATGGCGCGGTTCGCGGTGCGTGCGTTGCTGGTCTGCCTCCTGCTGACCCTGGCCGTCGACCCCTCCAACGGGAGCGCGGCGGACATCCAGCAGGCCGACACCGGCACCAGCAGCGTCGTCGCCTCGGGCAACGTGTCGACCTCCAAGGTCGTCATCCCCACCGAGTCGGCGGCGTCGACCGTCGTCCGCATCCTGGTCATCGCCGTCTGCCTGGTCGCCCTGCGGCGCATCTTCGTCGCCAACGACGACCGCACCGGCGACCCGGTCCTGTCCTGGGCCCACCTGGCCCGGCGCGGACCCCCCGCCCTCGCCTAGCACGCCCCCGCGCGCGGATCGGCACCGGCCCGGACCTCCGGGTCGACCCGAGATCCGGCTCGCCGGCGGTGGAGACGTGCCGGGCACGGTGAGCTCCTCCCGAGCGTCGCACGACGTGCGGCGAGGCCACCGACCCGACGCCCTCTGACCCCGCGGGCCGGGCCCGGGCCCCGGTGCGCCCCGCGACGGAGGCGGTCCGCTCGCCGACCCGGACACGGCCGGACGAGCAGCCCGCCTCCCGTCCGGTCCGCGACCACCCGGTCACCGCCGGGTCGCGCCGGAGCCGTGCGAACCAGGGGCCGGCCCACGGGCTGCCGCCGACGCACGGCGGCCCCGGGCCCGGGACCCGATCGTCCGATCGCCACCGGATCACGCCGGGGCCGACCGCCCCAGCTCGACTCGCCGTCGGCGAGGTGCGCCCGTCCCGCGGTGCCCGGCAGGGCAACCGGGCCGCCCCCGACCCCAGCGCCGCGACCCACCAGGGCCGCGGGAAGGCCCGGCGCGCCCGTGCGCGCCGCCCGAGCCTCCGGCCCGACGCCGGAGCCCGACCAAGGAGAAGCCACATGCACCACCCGTCCGCCAGCCGCCCCCGACGAGCGAGGCGCAAGCTCCTCACCGGCGGGGTCCTCGCCGTCGTCGGCGTCCTCGGCTCCGCCGCCCCGGCGTTCGCGCAGGACGCGGCGGAGGTCCAGGCGAACCTGGACAACGTCTGGATCCTGCTCGCCGGCGTCCTGGTCATCTTCATGCAGGCCGGCTTCGCGCTGGTCGAAGCAGGGCTCACGCGGGCCAAGAACGTGGCCAACATCATGATGAAGAACCTCATCGACTTCTGCGCCGGGGCCATCGCCTTCCTGGCCATCGGCTTCGCCATCGCCTACGGCGGGTCGCTCGACGGGTTCGGGAAGTTCTTCGGCGCCGACGGGTTCTTCCTCGGCGACGGCGCCTTCACCTACGGCACCCTGACCGTCCCGGTCTTCTTCACCTTCCAGGTGGCCTTCGCCGCCACCGCGGCCACCATCGTCTCGGGGTCCATGGCCGAGCGCACGAAGTTCAAGGCCTACCTGGCCTACAGCTTCGTGATCAGCCTGATCATCTACCCGGTGGTCGTGCGCTGGCAGTGGGGCGGCGGCTGGCTGGCCCAGGGCGCGGGACCGCTGCCCGTCGGCTACCACGACTTCGCCGGGTCGAGCATCGTCCACATGGTCGGCGGCCTCACCGCCTTCTGGGGCGCCAAGGCCCTCGGACCCCGCATCGGCAAGTACGGCCCCGACGGCAAGCCCCGCGCCATCCTCGGCCACAACATCCCCTTCGCCATCCTGGGCTGCTTCATCCTCCTGGTCGGCTGGTACGGCTTCAACCCCGGCTCCGAGCTCGCCGCCGACGGCGCCATCGGTGGCATCGCGGTGACCACCACCATGGCCGCCGCCGCCGGCGCGCTGGCCGCCATGGCCACGGTGTGGGCCAAGTCGGGCAAGCCCGACGTGGGCATGACCGGCAACGGGCTGCTCGCCGGCCTGGTCGGCATCACCGCCGGCACCGCCGCGGTCACCCCCCAGGCGGCCATCATCATCGGCCTGGCCTCGGGCGTGCTGGTGGTCTTCGCGGTCGACTTCATCGACCGGGTGATCAAGGTCGACGACCCGGTCGGCGCGGTGTCGGTCCACGGCGTCTGCGGCGCCTTCGGCACCATCTGCGTCGGCCTGTTCGCCCGCGACGACACCGAGCTGTGGTCCCAGGGCCTCTTCTACGGTGGCGGCGCCGACCAGCTCGTCACCCAGGTCATCGGCGTGATCGCCATCGCCATCTGGACCTCGATCACCGCCTACGTCCTGTTCGCCGTGCTCAAGGCCACCGTGGGCCTGCGGGTCTCCGAGGAGGAGGAGCTCGCCGGGCTCGACGTCCTCGAGCACGGCTCCCCCGGCTACGGCGAGGGCTTCGGCTCCTTCAGCGTCGTCCCCGTCGCCGCCGGCATGCCGTCGCCCGCCCCGTCCACCTCCGCGGAACGGGCCGAGATCTGAGGACCGCCCCCGTGGGGCGGCCCCGCCCCCCCCCCCCCCGGCCGGGACCCCCCCCCCCCCCCCTCCCGCCCATGGACGAGCCACCGGACCTCACCTCTTCCACCACGGCCGCTCCCCGACCGGCCCTCGACGACGCCGGGCTCCTGCGCTACGACGGCCGCTGGATCGCCATCCCCGACACGCAGCTGCCCGTGGTCGAGCTCCTGCTGGACAACGTCGGCCGGCTCGTGCGCACCGAGGACCTCGCCCGGGCCTACGCCTCGGCCGGCGGCAGCCGTCGCCTCAACTCCATCCGCACCCTCGTGGCCCGCCTGGCCAAGCGGCTCGAGGCGGTGGGCCTGCACCTCCACACCGTGCGCAGCCGCGGCGTGGTCCTCGAGGTCCCGGGCGCCTCCGACCGGCCCGTCCGACCCTGACCCGCACCGGGAGACCGACCCGCGCCATGGCCACCGGCATGCCCCTGAAGCACACCTGGAGCGAGTCCGACCGCTACATCCCCCGCACGGTGGTGCAGCCCCTCCAACGGCTCCTGCGCCACGAGGCCGCCGGCGGCGTGGTCATGCTCGCCGCCGCCGTGGTCGCCATCGCCTGGGCCAACTCCCCGTGGTCCGACTCCTACTTCGACCTGTGGGCCACCCCCCTGCGCGTCGAGCTCGGCGGCCTCCTGCACCTCGACCACCTCTCGCTCCAGGCCTGGGTCAACGACGCGCTCATGACCGCCTTCTTCCTGCTCGTCGGGGTCGAGATCAAGCGGGAGGTCGTCCACGGCGAGCTGCAGGACCTCCGCGCCGTGGCCCTGCCCGTGATCGCCGCCCTGGGCGGCATGGCGGTCCCCGCCCTCCTGTACACGTCGCTCAACAGCGGCGGCGCCGGGAGCGGCGGATGGGCCATCCCCACCGCCACCGACATCGCCTTCGCCGTCGGCGTGGTCACCCTGCTCGGCCGGCGCGTGCCCCTGGCCGGCAAGGTCTTCCTGCTCACCCTGGCCGTGGCCGACGACATCGGCGCCATCCTGGTGATCGCCGTC
>JBFWTJ010000070.1:0-15256 GCA_050247895.1 Acidimicrobiia bacterium | reverse complement strand
GGCCATCCGGATCCTGCGGGAGGTGGGCGGCAACCTGTCCGAGCTCCTCCTGACCGTCGCCGAGACGATGACCGAGCGGGAGCGTCTTCGCCGCGATGTGAAGGCCCTGACGGCGGAGGGCCGCATGTCGGCCATCGTGCTGGGCATCATGCCCCCTGCACTCGGGTTCTTCATCTACACCCTGAACCCCGAGTACATGGACCCGCTGTTCGACACGACGCTCGGCCAGCTGTTGCTGGTCGGGTCGGTGCTCCTCGCCGGGTTCGGGTTCTGGTGGATGAAGAAGACGATCGAGGTGGAGATCTGATGCTCGCCATCGGTGTTGCCGGCGTTGGCCTGGCACTGGGGCTCGTGCTCTTCGCCGTGCTGACCCAGGCACAGGAGAAGGCCGTCGTGCGCGCCAGCCTCCGCCAGCTCCGGGACTACGAGATCGAATCGGTCCGTGAGTCCGAGATGCTGGCGCCGTTGAAGGACAGGGCGATCAGCCCGATCCTGAACGGCCTGACGGAGCTCGGTCGACGTCTGACCCCGGGGGGCTACACCGACCAGATCCGAGCGAAGCTCGTGGCCGCGGGCATCGGTGGGGCCGAGGCCGTAGACCGCTTCCTCGCGGTGAGGGTCCTGACCATCGCGGGAGCGCTTCCGGCCGGGTTCCTCGCCTATCGGCTCTCACCGTTGTCGGGCACGAGCGCGGTCGCGGTCGGTTTCCTGGTCGCCCTGCTCCTGGTCCTCGGCCCCGACGCCGTCCTCAACCGGAAGGTCGAGGAACGGGCCATGGTGATGCGCTCGAAGCTGCCCGATGTGATGGACCTGCTCGTGATCTCGGTCGAGGCCGGTCTGGGCTTCGAGCAGGCTCTGGATCGGACGGTGGCGGCTGTGCCCGGGCCGCTGACCGAGGAGTTCTCACGCATGCTCGGCGAGATACGTGCCGGTTCGAGCCGAGCCGACGCGCTGCGCGCCCTCGATGCCCGGACCGACATCCCGGAGATCCGCTCGTTCGTGCTGGCCCTGCTGCAAGCCGACACGTTCGGTGTCTCCATCGGCCGGGTGCTGCGGACCCAGGCCGAGGAGATGCGCGTGAAGCGGCGCCAGTTCGCCCAGGAACGTGCGCAGAAGGCGCCCGTGAAGATGCTGATCCCGATGGTGTTCTGCATCTTCCCGGCCCTGTTCGTGGTGATCCTCGGCCCGGCGATGATGAACATCATGGACAACCTCTGAGGGCGTGAGCGCTGAGGGGGAACGCCGGGGGGGCGCGACACTCGGTTGGATCGGTGTCCTGTTCGTGGGTTTGGCCTTCGCTGCCGGCGCCCGGCCACTCGGTGACAACAGCTTCCTGACCCATCTTGCGACCGGGCGCTTGATCCTGGATACGGGCTCGATCCCCAGCGTCGACCCCTACACGTTCACCTCGCAGGGGGATCCGTGGGTGGTCCAGAGCTGGCTGGCCTCCGTCCTCTACGCCGGCCTGGAGGCGTGGGGTGGGCCGGTGGCCATCCGTGCCGCGATGGGGACCGTGACGGCAGGGGTCATGGCGGGAGCGTGGGTTCTCAGTCGACCCACGTCGAACCTGCTGGTCCGGACGGTGCTGTGCGGTTTCGTACTGATGGTGGGCGCAGCGACGTGGTCGGAGCGGCCCTACATGGTCGGGCTTCTCTGTCTGGTCGTCTTCATGGGCGCTGCCGAGGGTCACGTCCCGCCTTGGGTGCTGGTGCCTGTGGGCTGGGTGTGGGTGAACGTGCACGGTTCGTATCCCTTGGGATTGGTCGTGCTGTTCGTAGCGGCGACCGGCAGTCGGTTCGACAAGCGGTCGAACGCCGGGGACGGACGCGCCCTCGCCTGGGGGGCCGGCGGCGTGATCCTGGGCGGCGTCCTCACCCCGATCGGTCCGAAGATCCTGGTCTTCCCCTTGGAGCTCTTGGCTCGATCGGACCAGCTCCGTGTCGTCGCGGAGTGGCAGGCTCCGGACTTCACCGACGCCGGTCAGCGAATCCTGCTGGTCGAGCTGCTGGTGGCGGTCGTCCTGCTGGTCCGTAGGCCGAGCGTGCGCTCAGCTCTGCTGGTTGCCCTCGCCGCGGGGCTCGCGCTGACTGCGGCTCGGAACGTTGCCGTCGCGTCGGTGGTGCTCGTCGTCCCGATGGCGGCCTGCTGCGCCGGGATGCGGGGCATCCAGGCGACTCAACGCCTCAGATCCCCTCGGATCGCGGGCGCGGCTCTGATCCTTGCGGCCTGTTCGATGGGGATCGTCGGGCTTCGCGCTCCGGACTACCGGCTGACCAGGTACCCGGTGGATGCCCTGGCCTTCATCCGCGCTCGAGGCGTCGACCTCGGACAGGTGCGGATGGGCACGGGTGACCTGACGGGGAACTACGTGGAGCTCCTGTACGGTGCCACGGCCGAACCGATGGTGTTCTTCGACGACCGGTTCGACATGCACGCGCCCGACGTGGTCGAGGACGCTCTGGGACTGTGGCAGGGCAGGCCCGAATGGCGGTCCACGACCGACCGATGGGGCTTGGACCTGCTTCTCTACGAGACGGACGGCCCCGTCGTGCGCCTCGCGAACCTCGCAGGTTGGCGAACGCTGTACAGCGACGAGAGCTGGACCCTCGTCTGCCGGAGGGGTGCCGATCTCGGGGGAGATCTCCGAGTGTGCTGACCCGCCGTCGGGACCCTCGAGGAGGTTCCACGAGCTGGAGCTCGTCAGCGGCGCGGGACGAGCAGTTCAGTCGGAGAACGACGACGTGATCTCGGAACCCGAGCGATCCAGTGATCCGCCGGTCGCGCCACCGAAGTAGTCCAGGGATGCGACCGCGGCGAGGACGACGAGAGCGAGGAGGAGGGCGTACTCGACCAGGCTGGCGCCTCGGTCGTGGCCGGGTTCCTTCTCTGGTTCCGGTATTGCGCTCATCGATCCGCAAACCTTCTGTCGAAACGTCGGATCGGGGCAGGCTGATGCAGCCTGCCCCGCTCCGACAACACTGATCTCGGGATCGTCAGTCGCCCGACAGGGTGCTGCCGGTGGAGTTGAGCTTCTCGCTCGCGCTGGTGCCGATGAGGCGAATGGCGGCGATGCACACGACCGCGATGAGGGCAACGAGGAGCGCATACTCGACGAGCGACGCACCCTTCTCGTCATCGAACCGCGCCCGCAGCCACGTCGCAAGGAACTCGAGTGAGCTGATCATTTTGTTAGGTGGCTCCCTGTTGTCACAGCCCCGGACGCCCCGGTGCTGACTGCCTGTCCGAGAGGAGTATCGGGCCCGCCTCGCCGAACATGAATAGGCCATCCGGCCCTACGTCTGTTCTCCCTGGTCAGCGGTCGTTTCCAGGGGGCTCAGGTGAGCTGGACGATCCCCATGCGGACGGCCTGGAGGACGGCCTGCGTGCGGTCCCTGGCATCGAGCTTCTGGTAGATCGACGCCAGGTGGTTCTTGACCGTCTTCTGGCTGATGTAGAGGCGGGCCGCGACCTCCGGCGTCGAGCAGCCGTCGGCGATGAGCTGGAGCACCTCTTCCTCACGCTTCGTGACCACCCGCTCCTCTTCGGAGGCGTTGGGGCTGTCGAGGCGCCGGACCTCGTCGAGCATCGTGGCCGCCAGCTGGGGTGACAACGCCGTCTCGCCCTTGGTCGCGGTCCGGATCGCATCGGCGACCTCGTCGGTCGAGCAGTCCTTGACCAGGTAGCCGGAGGCGCCGGCCCGGATGGCGTCGGTCAGCACCTCCTTGTCGGCGTGCATCGTCAGCATGATGACCCGGGTGGCGACGCCGGCGGCCGTGATCTGCCGGGTGGCCTCCACGCCGTCGAGCTCGGGCATCGACACGTCCATGAGCACGACGTCGGGCGTGAGCTCGACAGCAAGGGTGACGGCCTGCTCGCCGTTCTCGGCCTCACCGACGATGTCGAAGCCCTCCTCGGTGAGGGAGCGGCGCAGCCCTTCGCGCAGCATCCGGTGGTCGTCGGCGAGCAGCACCCGGATCGTCACGTGACCTCCACCCTCAGGACCTCTTGTCGACGATCGTGCAGCGTACCCGTGTGCCCTTCCCCGGTTCCGAGTGGAACGTCAGGCTGGCCCCGATGCTGGCGGCGCGCTCGCGCATCCCAAGGATCCCGTAGGAGTCGAGCCGGCCGGCCTTGCCCACCGGGAAGCCCTTGCCGTCGTCGGCCACCTCCAGCTCGGCCTCGTGCCCGTCGCACCGCCAGGTGACGGTCAGGTGGGTGGCGTCGGCGTGGCGCTCGACGTTGGTCACGGCCTCCTGGGCGACGCGCCACAGCTCGCGCTCCTGGAGGATCGGCAGCCGTGCCGTCTCGTCGGAGCGCAGCGTCGTCTCGAGGCCGCTGCGCTCCTGCACCCGGGCCAGGAACTGCTCCAGGGTCACCGGTAGTGTCTGCGCCTCGGTGACGTCGGTGCGCAGGTCGTAGAGCGTGTCGCGGACCTCACGGATCACGCCGCGGACGTCGTCCCGGAGGTGGTCGAGGGCCTCGGTGGTCTCGTCCTTCTGGCGGACCTTGGCCCGGTTCTTGACGATGCGGTCGAGCTCGAAGGCCAGGTAGGCCAGCGACTGGCCGATCCGGTCGTGGAGGTCGCGGGCGATCCGGGTCCGCTCCTCGTCCGCACCGACGGTCCGCAGCCGGGCGAACCAGCGGGCGTTGTCGATGGCCAGCGCGGCGGGCTCGGCGAAGCCGCCGAGCAGCTCGATGTCGCGCTGGAGGAAGTGGTGGCGCTCGCCGTGCTCGAGGGCGATGACGCCGATGACCGAACCCCGGGCCGGCAGCGCGGCGTAGAGGCCCGAGCTGGCGCTGGGCGACAGGCCGGGTCCGCCGGTGGCGAGGAGGTTCTGCTCGGAGACCAGGCCCCGGACCTTGCGTGCCCGGGCCAGGGGTGGGGGGAGCTCGGCCGTGGTCATCCGTGCCGGGGGGCGCGTGCCCTCCCGGCGGGTGACGTGCCAGCGCCCGTCGGTCTCGT
Source organism: Acidimicrobiia bacterium (assembly GCA_050247895.1). Lineage (GTDB taxonomy): Bacteria > Actinomycetota > Acidimicrobiia > Acidimicrobiales > VFJN01 > CAVPEW01. Next base: position 10,293 of record JBFWTJ010000070.1, on the reverse strand, counting down.
CCAGCAGCACGATCGCCGCCGAGTCGTAGTCGAAGAGCTCGCCGACCTGGGCCATGGTCGAGTCGAGGACCTCGTCGTAGTCGAGCGAGGCGGGGAGGCTCTGGGCGACCTGGTGCAGGGAGAACAGGAGGGCGTTGGCGTCGGTCAGCCGGCCCAGGCGGTCGAGGGCCAGCGAGTGCTGGAGGTCGGCTTCACCGGAGATGCGTCGGGCATACCCGGCCACCAGCGCGACCAGCAGCGTTTCTGCCGACCACTGGATCGAGCTGGTCAGCCCGATCTCCTCGAACTCGGGGAGGGTGGCGTAGGGCAGGGTCACCGCGAGGGTCGTGGCTGCGGCGATGCGCAGGCCGAAGCCGAAGCCACGTGCGAACCCGGCGACCGCGACGGCGGTCAGCACGGCGAAGGTCAGCGGGGAGTCCCAGTAGCCGGTCGCGTCCACGGCCAGGACCATGACCGCGACCTCCACCATCACCGCTAGCTGGCTGCGGATGTCGTCGCGGTAGCGGATGGGCCAGATCGTGCGGAGGATCGTGTAGACGACGAGCACTGCGGCGGCCGCGAGCAGCCGCTCATCGCCGTCGAGGATGTCGCGGGCGGCGAGGACCAGGCTGACCGTGACGGTTCCCCACCTGATCACCGTGATCGCCGGGTTGAAGGTCACCAGCGAATCGCGTTGTTCGATGCTCGCGACCGGTGATCCTGCCGACGGGCCGCGCGTCCGACGCGAGAGGCCGGCTCGCCGGGCGCGCAGACCTCCGGAACCGGCAGGTACGGCATTGGTCCGTGTCGTGTCGGCTTCCCGCGATCCCGGCGGGGCAACCGGGACCGCGGCGCTGTCGGACGGAGGAGTGCTGCCGGCCGACACGTCTGGCTGAGCCAGATCGCCCTCAGGTCCGCTCGTGATGGGTCTCACCCCCGCACGCGCTCCTGCCGGCTGCCTCCCGGTCGCTCTCATGCGTGCGCCGCTGCCCTTCCCGCACGGCGACGAGCGTAGGTCGCGGCCGGTCCCCGGGTCCGGATCGGACGACCTCGGCCCGGTGCGGCGCCACCGCGGGTGCCAGGGCTACCGTGCGCCGGTGCTGGTGATCGGGCTGACCGGGGGGATCGGATCGGGCAAGTCGACGGTGTCGGCGATGCTGGCGGCGAGGGGTGCCGCGGTGGTGGACGCCGATGCCATCACCCGCGAGCTCCAGGTCCCCGGGACGCCGGTGTTCGAGGCCATGGCGGCCCGCTTCGGGCCGGGTGTCGTGGCCGCCGACGGCACGCTGGACCGCCAGGCCGTCGCCGACGTCGTCTTCGCCGACCCCGAGGCGCTGGCCGACCTGAACGCCATCGTCCACCCGGCGGTCCGGGCCGAGATCGCCCGGCGCCTGGCCGAGCTGTCCGGGACCGACCGGGTCGTGGTGCTCGACGTCCCCCTGCTGGTCGAGTCGGGCCGGTCGAGCCACGCGGGGCTGATCGTGGTCGACGTCGACCCCGAGCTGGCCGTGCGCCGCCTGGTCGAGCAGCGGGGGATGCGCGAGGACGACGCCCGGGCTCGCATCGGCCGTCAGGCGAGCCGTGCCGAGCGCCTCGCCCGGGCCGACCTGGTCGTCGACAACTCCGGAACGCTCGAGGATCTCGCCCGGCGGGTGGACGAGGCCTGGGATTGGATCCAGGGCCTTCGCCAACCCTGACAGGAGCTGTCATCGAGCATCGGTAGCCTCCGACCGTGCCCGAGTTCCGCGTCAGGTCCGAGTTCGCGCCGGCGGGCGACCAACCGGGCGCGATCGCGCAGCTGGCCGAGGGCATCCGCCGGGGCGACCGGTTCCAGACGTTGCTGGGCATCACCGGCTCGGGCAAGAGCGCCACGATCGCCTGGACCATCGAGCAGGTGCAGCGCCCCACCCTGGTGCTCGCCCCGAACAAGTCCCTGGCCGCCCAGCTGGCCAACGAGTTCAAGGAGCTCTTCCCCGACAACCGGGTCGAGTACTTCGTCAGCTACTACGACTACTACCAGCCCGAGGCCTACATGCCAGCCTCGGACACCTACATCGAGAAGGACTCGTCGGTCAACGACGAGATCGACCGGCTCCGCCACGCCGCCACCGCAGCCCTGCTGACCCGGCGTGACGTGATCGTCGTGGCTTCCGTCTCGTGCATCTACGGCCTCGGTTCGCCCGAGGAGTACCGCGAGAACCTGCTGTTCCTGAAGGCGGGGGAGGAGCGGGACCAGAGGTCGATCCTGCGCAAGCTCGTCGACATGCAGTACGAGCGGAACGACCTGAACCTGGTCCGGGGCAAGTTCCGGGTCCGGGGCGACACGATCGAGGTCCACCCCGCCTACGACGAGACGGCGGTTCGGATCGAGCTCTTCGGGGACGAGATCGAGCGGATCCAGGTGGTCGACCCGCTGACCGGGGAGCAGGTCGCGGTGCTCGATGAGCTCGTGCTGTACCCGGCGACCCACTACGTGGCCGGCGAGGAGCGGATGCGCAAGGCCATCGAGCGGATCGAGGTGGAGCTGCGCGAGCGGCTGGCCCAGTTCGAGGCCGAGGGCAAGCTGCTCGAGGCGCAGCGCCTGCGGATGCGCACCCAGTACGACCTGGAGATGATGCAGGAGGTCGGCTTCTGCAACGGCATCGAGAACTACTCCGCGCCCATCGACGGTCGGGCTCCGGGTGAGGCGCCCCACACCCTGCTCGACTTCTTCCCCGACGACTTCCTCCTCGTCATCGACGAGAGCCACGTGGCGGTGCCCCAGCTCCACGGCCAGTACGAGGGCGACCGGTCCCGCAAGGAGGTGCTGATCGAGCACGGCTTCCGCCTCCCCTCTGCCGCGGACAACCGGCCGCTGCGGTTCGAGGAGGTGATGGAGCGGCTCAACCAGGTCGTGTTCATGTCGGCGACGCCGGGGGCCTTCGAGCTCCAGGTCTCCGACCAGATCGCGGAGCAGATCGTCCGTCCGACGGGCCTGGTCGATCCCGAGATCGTGGTGAGGCCGACGAAGGGCCAGATCGACGACCTGATGACCGAGATCGCGGTCCGGATCGAGCGTGATCAGCGGGTGCTGGTCACGACCCTGACCAAGAAGATGGCCGAGGACCTGACCGACTACCTGCTCGAACAGGGCTTGCGGGTCCGCTACCTGCACTCGAACATCGACACGATCGAGCGGATCGAGATCCTGCGCGACCTGCGCCTCGGCGAGTTCGACGTCCTGGTCGGCATCAACCTGCTCCGGGAGGGCCTCGACCTGCCCGAGGTCGCGCTGGTGGCCATCCTCGACGCCGACAAGGAGGGCTTCCTGCGCTCGGAGACCTCGCTGATCCAGACGATCGGCCGTGCCGCCCGCAACGTCGAGGGCCAGGTGATCATGTACGCCGACACCGTCACCGACTCCATGCAGCGGGCGATCTCCGAGACCAACCGGCGGCGGCAGCTCCAGCTCGCCTACAACGCCGAGCACGGCATCGATCCCCAGACGATCCGCAAGGCCGTCACCGACATCCTCGCCCACCTCCGGCCCTCGGAGACCGCCCCGCTCCCGTCGGGCGGGCAGCGCTCCCGGAGCCGGGACAAGGTGCGCAGGGAGGTCGCCGAGATGCCCGGCGACGAGCTGCGTCGCCTCATCCAGACCTTGGAGGACGAGATGCACGATGCCGCGGCCGACCTGCGCTTCGAGTACGCGGCGAGGATCCGGGACGAGATCAAGGACCTGAAGCGGGAGCTGCGCGAGGTGGGGTGAGCCGGCTGCGGGCCGGCGGCTGCCAGACTCGCCGGCCGTGGACGAGAAGGACGGACCCGTGCGCCGACGCGTCGGGTGGCATGTGGGTGTCCTCTGCGTCCTGTTGATCGCGCTGTGGGGCGTTCTCGACCTGGACAGCTCCTTCACCACGGACGAGGGCACCTACGCTCTGCAAGCACGTGCCTCCCGAGACAACGGCGGCGACGTCGGCTATGCCTTCCTCGAGGTCGATCCCCGGGGAGAGCACCAGCCCTACTTCGGGGCGGTCTTCGATGGCCGGCAGGTGAGGACCTACGTCTCCCATCCGGCGTGGCCCGGCCTGCTCGCAGTCGCCGCCGGCATCTTCGGCGAGGCCCTCGGCTTCAGGATCTTCGGTGTCACGTCCATCGTCGTCGTGGCCATCGCCTCGTGGGCCATCGCCGCGAGGATCGGGTCCTCGAGAGCGGGGCCGTGGGCGTTCTGGATCGCGGCGGCCTCTCCCGTCGCGGCCAACGGGTGGATCCTGTGGGCCCATGCGCCGTCGGCTGCATGTGGCGCTCTGCTCGCGTGGGCCACGCTCCAGGCGAGGGTCGACCGTCGTTGGCTGGTAGCTGTGGCCGCCTCTGCCGGTGCGGGCGTCCTGCTGCGTTCGGAGGGTGTCCTCTGGGCCCTGGCCGTCGCGGGTGGAGCGGCAATGGTGGGAGCTCTCGAACGCCGATGGCGCGACCTGCTGCCCGCCGCCGTCGGTGTGGCGACCGCCGCAACGACGTTGGTGGCCGAGAGGAGCTGGTCGGCGAGCCTGACCCAGGGATCCTCGGGCGACACCTTGACGGCTCGCGGGACCGTCGGTGATCTCGGCCGCCGTCTGGACGCCGCGGTCACCTCTCTCCTCGACGGGGGGATCGGACCGGGTCCCGAACGGTGGCTCGGGTTCCTCGGCGTACTGTGCGTCGCTCTCGTGGTCGTCGGGGTCGTCAAGGGCTCGGTGGAGCTCACCGGGCTTCGCCTCGTCGCGGTCCTGGCGATCTCGACCTGCCGTGTCGCGGTGGCGTCCGACGTCCCTGCAACCGGGTTGTTCGCCGCGGCACCACTGCTCCTGCTGTGCGCGGTTCCCGCCGGCGTATCGGGGCGGGCGCCGATTCGGGTCGGTGCCGGACCGGATCCAGCCGCGACGGATCGCGCCGGTCGCCGGGCGCTGGCGGCTGCCTGCGGTGCCTTCGCACTCCTCGTCCTGGCTACGCAGTACGACGATGGGGGGTCGCTGCAGTGGGGGGGTCGCTTCTTCTCGCCTCTCCTGGGTGTCCTCGCAGCCTTTGCGGGCATCGGTGCACGACGGTTGCTGGGCTCGGTCGGTGCGGCCGGCGCTGGGCGCCTTTCGAGCGAGCGCTTCGTCGCCGGGGTGCTCGCGGCCTCGCTCGTCGTCCAGGGGGGCGCGGCCGTCCTGATCACCGAGCGGGTGCGCCGGTCCAACGGCGAAGCCATCGAGCAGGTCGTCGCGTTGGGCCCGGACGTCCTCGTCGCCTCGACCACGCAGATCCCGCGCCTCGATTGGCGGGGGTGGCCGGAGCGGTGCTGGCTGGCCGCGCCGATCGGGGAGCTGGGTCGTGTGCTGGAGGTCGTGGCCGCCGCAGGCGTCGATCGGGTGGCGTTCGCCGGCTTCGACGCCACCGAGGTGCGGTCCGTTGCAGGAGCCGTCACCGCCGAGACGGGCCGACGGTACGGCGTCGTGGACCTCGAGGCGTCGGGTCCGAGGCGGGTGTCCCCGCCCTATCGCTGCCTGGGGCGCTGAACGACGAACATGCGTTCGCTGGTTGGTGGCGGCCGCTAGCCTGGTCCGGTGGCCGCATCCGCTTCCTCGGGGGTCCTGCTCGTCCGCGGCGCACGGGAGCACAACCTCAAGAACGTCAGCATCGAGCTCCCGCGCGACAAGTTGATCGTGTTCACCGGCCTGTCGGGCTCGGGCAAGTCCTCCCTGGCCTTCGACACGATCTACGCCGAGGGCCAGCGCCGCTACGTCGAGTCGCTCTCGTCCTACGCGCGCCAGTTCCTGGGCCAGATGGACAAGCCCGACGTCGACTTCATCGAAGGCCTCTCGCCGGCCATCTCGATCGACCAGAAGTCGGCCAGCCGGAACCCGCGCTCGACGGTCGGGACGATCACCGAAGTCTACGACTACCTGCGCCTCCTCTTCGCCCGGATCGGGGTGCCCCACTGCCCCGAGTGCGGGGCGGAGATCACCCGGCAGACCCCCCAGCAGATCGTCGACCGGGTCCTCACCCTCCCCGAGGGCACCCGCTTTCAGGTGCTGGCTCCCGTGGTGCGGGGCCGCAAGGGCACCTACGAGACGCTCCTGGCCGACCTGTCGGCGCAGGGCTTCGCCCGGGCCCGGATCGACGGCGAGGTCCACGAGCTGACCGAGAAGGTCGAGCTCGCCCGCTACGAGCAGCACACCATCGAGGTCGTCGTCGACCGCCTGGTGGTGCGGTCGGGCGTCGAGCGGCGTCTCACCGACAGCCTGGAGACGGCCCTGCGCCTCGCCGAGGGCGTGGCCGAGGTGCAGCTCGTGCCCCGGGAGGGCGAGGGTGAGGAGGAGACGATGACGTTCTCCCAGCACCTCGCCTGCCCCAACGGCCACGGGAGCTTCGACGAGCTCGCACCCCGCAACTTCTCGTTCAACTCGCCCTACGGGGCCTGCACGGCATGCGACGGCCTGGGCACCCGCTTCGAGGTCGACCCGGAGCTGGTGGTGCCCAACCCCGACGCCTCGCTGTCCGAGGGGGCCCTCGCCCCCTGGGCCGGCGGGCGGTCCCAGTACTTCGGGCGCCTGGTGGAGTCGGTGGCCGCGCAGATCGGCGCCGACCCGGCCACGCCGTGGTCCCGGTTGACCCGCAAGCAGCAGCAGGCGCTGCTGCACGGCACGGGGGTGGGCAAGGTCGAGGTCCGCTACCGCAACCGCTACGGCCGGGTGCGCACGTACACGGCCGCGTTCGAGGGGGCCATCCCGTGGCTCCAGCGCCGCCACTCCGACGCCGAGTCCGACGCCCAGCGGGAGCAGGTCGAGGGGTACATGCGCGAGGTCCCCTGCCCGACCTGCGCGGGCGCCCGCCTCGGGCCCCTGCCACTCGGCGTCACGATCGACGGCCACAGCATCGCCGACATCGCCAACATGTCGATCGGCGAGGCGGCGAAGGCCCTCGCCGGGCTCGAGCTCTCCGAGCGGGACCGCCTCATCGCCGAGCGGGTGGTCAAGGAGATCAACGCCCGCATGGGCTTCCTGCTCGACGTGGGGCTCGACTACCTCAGCCTCTCCCGCTCGGCGGCCACGCTGGCGGGCGGCGAGGCCCAGCGGATCCGGTTGGCCAGCCAGATCGGCTCCGGGCTCGTCGGGGTCCTCTACGTCCTGGACGAGCCCTCGATCGGCCTCCACCAGCGCGACAACCACCGCCTGATCGAGACCCTGGTCCGGTTGCGGGACCTGGGCAACACCGTGTTGGTCGTCGAGCACGACGAGGACACCATCAAGGTGGCCGACCACGTCGTCGACATCGGTCCCGGCGCGGGTGAGCACGGTGGCGAGGTGGTGCACTCCGGCTCGGTCAAGGCCCTGCTGCGCAACAAGGCGTCGGCGACCGGCCAGTACCTGGCCGGCAAGCGCTCGATCCCGGTCCCGACCCAGCGGCGCAAGGTGGGCAAGGCCCGGCTGACGGTCAAGGGGGCCCGGGAGCACAACCTGAAGGGCATCGACGTCGACTTCCCGCTCGGGTGCTTCGTCGCGGTGACCGGCGTGTCGGGCTCGGGCAAGTCCACGCTGGTCAACGACATCCTCTACCGGGCGCTCATGCAGCGCATCTACCGGTCCAAGACGCCTCCCGGCCTCCACCGGACGGTGACGGGCCTCGAGCACCTGGACAAGGTCATCAACATCGACCAGAGCCCGATCGGGCGGACGCCCCGTTCGAACCCGGCGACCTACACGGGCGTCTGGGACCACGTGCGCAAGCTCTTCGCCCAGACCCAGGAGGCCAAGGTCCGTGGCTACCTGCCGGGCCGGTTCAGCTTCAACGTGTCCGGCGGCCGCTGCGAGGCGTGCGCGGGGGACGGCACGATCAAGATCGAGATGCACTTCCTGCCCGACGTCTACGTGCCCTGCGAGATCTGCAAGGGGGCCCGCTACAACCGCGACACGCTCGACGTGACCTTCAAGGAGAAGAACGTCGCCGATGTGCTCGACCTGTCCTGCGAGGAGGCGGCCGAGTTCTTCGCCAACCAGCCGGCCATCGCACGGCACATGCAGACCCTTGTCGACGTCGGCCTCGGCTACGTCCGGCTCGGCCAGCCGGCGACGACCCTGTCGGGAGGGGAGGCCCAGCGGGTGAAGCTCGCCAGCGAGCTGGCCAAGCGATCGACCGGGCACACCATCTACATCCTCGACGAGCCCACCACGGGCCTGCACTTCGAGGACATCCGCAAGCTCCTGACCGTCCTCTCGCGCCTCGTCGACCAGGGCAACACGGTCCTGGTCATCGAGCACAACCTCGACGTCATCAAGACCGCCGACTGGATCGTCGACCTGGGCCCCGAGGGCGGCAGCGGCGGCGGCACGGTCGTCGTGGAGGGCACACCCGAGGAGGTCGCGGCGCATCCCGGGAGCTGGACGGGCCAGTTCCTGGCCCCCCTGCTGGTTCGCTGAGCCGGGCCCGCAGGGTCCAGGAAGGGCCGAACGGTCCTTGAGAGCCGCCGTCGACGCCCTCATGCTGGTGGGGATGCTCCGAGACCTGGCCACCGCGCCGTGAGGCGGGCCGCCCGCCCGCTGCTCTACGCGGGCGTCCTGGTGGTGGTGTTCGGCCTGGCTCTGGTCCACGCCCGGTACATCGGGCACTACCCCTACACGGGGTCGGCCCGCTTTGGCTGGACCGTCGCCTACGCCGCGCTGCTCTGCGTGGCCGCCTACGCGGTCGGCCTGCCCGACGTGCCCCGTTCGCGCCGGGCCGCCCTGCCCCACGCCATGCTGGCCGCGGGCGGTGCGGCGGGCGCCATGTCGGCCCTCCAGCTCGTGCTCGGCGACGCCCTGCTGCCCCGCTTCGTGGTGTTCGGGTCGGCGGTCCTGCTCGTGGACTGGTTCGGCGCCTGCACCGGGTTGGCCATCGGCGGCCGGGCCCGGGCCGAGGCGCGGGACCGGGTCGCGGTCGTGGGCACGCCCGACGACGTGGCCGAGCTGCGCGAGGAGCTGGCCGGCGCGCCCGAGCACCCCGCAGCCGTCGTCGTGGAGCTGGACCACGCTGCGGCCCGGGAGGGCTTGGCCGAGGTCGCCGTGGCCGAGGGCGCGACGGTCCTGGTGCTCGACCGAGCGGCCCTGGCCGACGAGCGGTTGGTGGCCCAGGCCGCGGCACTGCACGAGGCTGGCTTGCGGGTGCGCACCCTGTCGGGCTTCTACGAGCAGTGGCTGGGCAAGCTGCCCATCGCCGAGCTCGAGCAGGCGTCGCTCCTGTTCGACATCGGCGAGGTCCACCGGGCCCGCTACGTCCGCTCCAAGCGGGTGGTCGACGTGGCGCTGGCCCTGGCGGGGACCGTGGCCCTGGCCGTGGTCCTGCCGGTCGTCCTGGTCGGGGACCTGGTGGCGAACCGGGGCCCCCTGCTCTACCGGCAGGCCCGGGTCGGCAAGGGCGGCCGGGAGTTCACGATGCTCAAGTTCCGGACCATGCGTCCGTCGGCCGCGGGTTCGCCCACCGAGTGGACCGGGGCGCGGGATCCCCGGGTCACGCCCTTCGGCCGGGTCCTGCGGCGCACCCACCTCGACGAGCTCCCGCAGGTCCTGAACATCCTCCGTGGCGACCTGTCGGTGGTGGGGCCCCGGCCCGAGCAGCCCGCCTACGTGGCCGAGCTCACCGAGAAGCTGCCCTTCTACCGCCTCCGCCACGTCGTACGACCGGGCCTCACCGGTTGGGCCCAGGTGAAGTACGGCTACGCCGGGAGCGAGTCCGACGCCCTCCAGAAGCTCCAGTACGAGTTCTGGTACCTCCGCAACCAGGGCCTGGTCACCGACCTGCGCATCGTGGGCCGTACGATCCGCTCGATGCTGGGTGGCGAGGGGGCCGGACGTTGAGCAGCTCCCGTCCGTTGGTGACGGTGCTGATCCCCATGCGCGACGAAGCCGCCGCCATAGGCGGCTGCCTGGACGCCATCGTGGCCCAGGACTACCCGCAGGAGCGCATCGAGGTCCTCGTGGTCGACGGCGACTCGTCGGATGGCAGCGCAGATGCTGCAGCGGCTGCGCTCGCGGGGCGAGGGTTCGCGAGGGCGGAGGTGATCCACAACCCAATCGCGACCACGCCGAGCAACCTCAACGTGGGCCTGCGGGTCGCCACGGGTGACATCACCTGTCGGATCGACGCTCGGACGCGGATCGAACCCCACTACGTACGCACCTGTGTCGCGATCCTGTGCTCTCGACCAGAGGTCAGTGTTGTCGGAGGTTCTCAGGTCGCTCTCGACCGCGATGGTTCCCTAAGAGCCGTGGGCATCGCCCGAGCGTTGAACAACCGCTACGCGATGGGCGGGTCCCGCTATCGGCGCGCAGCTGGGAGCGG
>JBFWTJ010000069.1:0-15313 GCA_050247895.1 Acidimicrobiia bacterium | reverse complement strand
GCCGCCGTGTCCGAGCCGGGCTCCTCGGGGGCCGAGTAGGACACGTCGCGCACCGCGGGGGCCTCGTCGCCCGCGGCGACGGTGGGGGCGACGGCGGCATCCGGGCCCGGCTCGGCCGGCGCCTCGACGCGGACCTGGACGTGCATCACGTAGCGGATCAGGTCCTGCGCGATGCCGTGCATCATCTGGCCGAACATCGAGTAGCCCTCGCGCTGCCACTCGGTGAGCGGGTCGCGCTGGCCCATCGCCCGCAGGTTGATGCCCTCCTGCAGGTAGTCCATCTCGTAGAGGTGCTCCCTCCACCGGGTGTCGATGACCCGGAGCATGACCTGGCGCTCGACCTGGCGCATCACCTCGGGGCTGAGCTCGGCCTCCCGCCGCTCGTAGTGGCCGATGGCGTCGTCGACGAGCAGCTCGTAGAGCTGGTCGGTGCTGGTCGCGGCGCGCAGGTCGTCCACGCGCAGGCCCGAGGGCCAGTAGGTCTGGGCCTCGGTCTGGAGGCCCTCGAGGTCCCACTCGTCGGGCACGTCGGCCACGCAGTAGGTCTCGACCAGGGCCTCCACGGCCTCGGGCAGGTACTCGTCGACGATCCGGCCCCGCAGGTCGCGCTGGTCCAGCACCTGGTCCCGCAGCGCGTAGATCACCTTGCGCTGCTCGTTCATGACCTCGTCGTACTTGAGGACGTTCTTGCGGATCTCGCCGTTCTTCTGCTCGACGGTGGTCTGGGCCCGCTCGATGGCCTTGGTCACCATCTTCGACTCGAGCGGCATGTCGTCGGGCAGGGTCTTGCCCATGACCCAGTTGATGGCCCCGACGGCGAAGAGCCGCATCAGGTCGTCCTCGAGGGACAGGTAGAAGCGGCTCTCCCCCGGGTCGCCCTGGCGACCGGACCGGCCCCGGAGCTGGTTGTCGATGCGGCGGGAGTCGTGCCGCTCGGTGCCCAGCACGTAGAGGCCGCCCAGGTCCCGGACCTTCTCGCCCTCGGCCCGGGTCTCGGCCTGGTAGCGCTCGGTCAGGGCGGCGAGCTGGGCCTGCCCCTCCTCGGTGTCGAGGTCGACCCCGTCGGCCCGCAGGTCGCGCCGGGCCAGGCCCTCGGGGTTGCCGCCGAGCAGGATGTCCACGCCACGGCCGGCCATGTTGGTGGCCACGGTCACCGCGCCGAGGCGGCCCGCCTGGGCGACGATCTCCGCCTCCCGGGTGTGCTGCTTGGCGTTGAGCACCTCGTGGGCGATGCCCTGCTTGTCGAGCAGGCGGGAGAGCCGCTCTGACTTGGCCACCGAGATCGTGCCGACGAGGATCGGCTGGCCGGCTTCGTGGCGGGCCGCGATGTCGTCCACCACGGCGTCGAACTTGCCGTCCTCGCCCTTGTAGATCTGGTCGCCGCCGTCGATCCGGGCCAGGGGCCGGTGGGTGGGGATGGGCACGACGTGGAGGTTGTAGGTGTTGGCCAGCTCGGCCGCCTCGGTCTGGGCGGTGCCGGTCATGCCGGAGAGCTTGTCGTACATCCGGAAGTAGTTCTGGAGGGTGATCGTGGCGAGGGTCTGGTTCTCCTCCTTGATCTTCACCCCCTCCTTGGCCTCGACGGCCTGGTGGAGGCCCTCGGACCAGCGCCGGCCCTCGAGGATGCGGCCGGTGAACTCGTCGACGATCTTCACCTCGCCGGCCTGGACGATGTAGTCCTTGTCCCGCTTGTAGAGCTCCTTGGCCCGCAGGGCGGCCTGGAGCTGGTGGACCAGGTTCTGGGCCACGCCGTCGTAGAGGTTCTCGACCTCCAGCGCGGCCTCGACCTTCTCGATGCCGGCCTCGGTCGGCGAGACGGTCCGCTTCTGCTCGTCGACCTCGTAGTCGACGTCGGGCCGCAGGCTCCGCACGATGCTGGCGAACCGGTAGTAGAGCTGCGCCGCGTCCGCGACCCGGCCCGAGATGATCAGCGGGGTCCGGGCCTCGTCGATGAGGATCGAGTCGACCTCGTCGACGATGGCGTAGACGTGGCCCCGCTGCACCTGGGCCGCCCGGGACATGGCCATGTTGTCGCGCAGGTAGTCGAACCCGAACTCGTTGTTCGTCCCGTAGGTGATGTCGCACCCGTACTGGGCCCGCTTGTGCTCGGCGTCGCCCCCCTGGGGCACCACGAGGCCCACGGTCAGGCCGAGCCAGCGGTGGAGGCGCCCCATCCACTCCGAGTCGCGCCGGGCCAGGTAGTCGTTCACGGTGATGAGGTGGACGCCCTTGCCCGTCAACCCGTTCAGGTAGGCCGGCAGGGTCGACACCAGCGTCTTGCCCTCGCCGGTCTTCATCTCGGCGATCGAACCGAAGTGCAGGGCGGCCCCGCCGACGAGCTGCACGTCGTAGTGGCGCTGGCCCAGCACCCGGCGCCCGGCCTCGCGGACCACGGCGAAGGCGTCGATGAGCAGCTCGTCGAGCTCCTCACCGTTGTCGAGGCGCTGGCGCAGCTCGCCGGTGCGGCCGCGCAGCGCGTCGTCGGACAGCCGCTCCAGCTCGGGCTCCAGCGCCCCGATGTCGGGCACCAGGGCCTGGAGGGCCTTGAGCTTGCGGCCCTCGCCTGACCTCAGGATCTTGTCGAAGATGCCCATGCGGCATCCGAGGCTACCGCCGGGTCGGGGGCCCGCGGTCGGCAGGCCCGGACCCGGCCTCAGTCGGCCAGGGTGACCACGTCGGCGGCCCCGATCCGGGCCTCGGCGAGGGCCGGCGTCGAGGCCTCCCGGCGCTCGGGGACCAGCAGCGCCCGGTACCCGTAGACCGCCGCGACCAGGCAGGACGCGGCGCCGATGAGGATCGACAGGCGGGCCCCGCCGACCTCGGCCGCCCATCCCACCAGGGGACCGCCGATGGGGGTGCTGCCGATGAAGACGATGGCGTGGATGGCGATGACCCGACCCCGGTACTCCGGCGCGGCGAGGAGCTGGACGCCGGCGTTGATCGAGGTCATGAAGACGACCGCACCCAGGCCCACCAGCAGGGACACCGGGTAGGCGACGGCCATGCGGGGCGCCGCCGCGATCAGCAGCATGGACAGGCCGAAGAGCAGGACCGAGCCGACCATCTGGCGGGGGGTGACCGCCTTCTGCCGTGCCGTCCACAGGGCGCCGAACACCGACCCGAGGCTGAGGATCGAGAAGAGGATGGTGAAGTCGCCCTCGCTGCCGTCGAGCGGGCCGGTCACCAGCAGGGGCATCGTGACCTGGAAGTTGTAGGCCAGCGTCCCCACGATGGCGCACATCACGATCGGCACGAACAGGCGCCGGTCCGAGTGGAGGTAGCGCAGCCCTTCGCGCACCTGGCCCTTGGCCCGCTCGGAGATCTGGCCCAGGCGGAGCTCCTCGGGACGGATGCGGGACAGGCCGGCCAGCACGGCGACGAAGGACACCGAGTCGAGCAGGAAGGTCCAGCCGTAGCCCACGGTCAGGACCATCAGGCCGGCCAGGGCGGGGCCGAAGATCCGCGAGCCGACCATCATCGCCGTGTTGAGGCTGACCGCGTTGGCCACGTCGTCCTCGGTCACCGCCTCCATGACGAAGGACCGTCGCAGGGGGTTGTCGAAGGCGGTGATGAGGCCCTGCACCGTGGCCATGGCGTAGATGACCGGCACGCTGGCCCACCCGGCCAGGACCAGCGAGCCCAGCACCAGCGACTGGACCATCGCCGCCACCTGGAAGGCCTTGAGCATCCGCAGCTTGTCGCTGCGGTCCACCACCGCGCCGGCCCAGGCGCCCAGGAGCAGGACCGGACCGAACTGGAAGGCGGTGAGCAGGCCGAGGGCCACGCCCGAGTCGGTCAGGTCCAGGACCAGGAGGACCTGGGCGATCGTGGTCATCCACGTCCCGGTCTGGGAGATGGCCTGGCCGACGAAGAAGAGGCGGAAGTTGCGGTGCCGCAGCGAACGGAAGGTCGACCGGGCCTCGCCCCGGAGCCGGGTCACCGCCCCGCCCGGGGGCCGCCGGGCGCCACCTCCTCGTCGGCTGCGATCTGCTCCAGGAGCGGGACCACCTCGGCCAGCCGCTCGACGTCCCGGGGGTCCAGCTCGGCCAGCCGCGTGGCCAGCCAGGCCTCCCGGCGGCTGCGGACCTGGTCGACCTCCTGCCGGCCGGCGGCGGTGAGCCGGGCCCACTGGATCCGCCGGTCGTCCTCGTCGATCTCCTTGCGGAGCAGGCCGTCGGCCTCCAGGTTGGCCACGGCCTTGGTGATGGTGGGCGGCGCGACCCGCTCGGCGGAGGCCAGCTCGCCCAGGGTCATGGGGCCCCGGTGGTCGAGCGTGAAGAGGATGCCCATCTGGGTGAGGTTGCGGCCGTCGGCCTCCTGGCGCATGCGCCGGGCGGTGCGCCCGACGGCCAGCCGGAGCGCCGCGGCCACCTCCACCAGGTTCCGCGTGCCGGGTCCCGTCTTGATCATCTCTTACCTGAACTAAACATCTCGCCCCAGTATTCCCGCTCGGGACCCCGCCGGCCAACACCTACCCGGTCCGGAGCGGGCCGGCAGCCCGCGCCCGTCGCTCCCACCGCGCCGACACGGCCCGCGGGCGCGGACCGATGCGGGTCCGGCCCCGCGGGCGGCTCGGCTCAGGCCCGGGGCCCGCAGGCGGGCCGGTGCGATCCGGACCCCCCAGGCGGGGCCCGGTGCGCTCCGGGTCGTGGCGTGGAGGTGCGTCGGTCGGCGCCGCCGGCCGAGGCGGCGGCGCCGAGGACCGTCGCCTAGGCCGTGGCGGCCCGGAAGACCTCGTCGCCGGCGTGGGCACCACCCCGGTTCCGGGCCTCGACCTTGCCCTTGAGCCGGGCCAGCTGGTGCTCGAGCTTGTCGACGGCCAGGTCGATCGCCGCGAACGCGTCGCGGGCCGCGACCTTGCACCGCACGACCCGTCCCTTGCCGGCCAGCATGACCTCGCAGATCTCCCTCTCGGCGATCCGCGGGTTCTGCTCCTCGGTGAAGTGGACGATGACGCGGTCGATGCCCGCCTGGAGACGACGGAGGCGGCCGAGCTTTCGTTCGGCCGCCTCTCGAAGCACAGGCGAGATGTCGACGTTCCGGGCGCTGACGGTGATCTCCACCACGTACCTCCCGTTCGCTGTCGCTGCCCGCACCGTAGCCCTCGCGCGGGCGCCCTGTCAGCAGGTCGCGGCCGGCCGCGGCGCCCGGGCGACGGCCAGGGCGCACACGTGCGCCGCACCCCCGGTACGCAGGGCCCGGGCCGCCGCCGACAGCGTCGCGCCGGTGGTCACGACGTCGTCGACCACCACCACCGGGCCCGGTCCGCCACGACCCCGGAGGGCGAAGCCGGCGTGCCGGACGCGCTCCTCCCGCCGGCGGGTGGCCTGGGCCGGCCCGGGGCGCCGGCGCAGCAGCGGCCGGGCGGCCACCCCGAGCCGCCGGGCGGTGGCCCGGGCCAGCAGCTCCGACTGGTCGAAGCCCCGGGCCCGCCGCCTCGCCGCTCCGGTCGGGGCCCAGGTCACCGCCGCGGGCACCGGCCCCGCGCCCGCGGCGACCGCCAACCGGTCGGCCAACCACCCGACGACCTCCCGCCGGTCGGCCCGCTTCAGGGCCAGCAGCAGCGCCCGGCTCGCCTCGTCGTAGAGGTAGAGCACCTCGCACACCTCGAGGCCGCCCGGCGCGGGCAGGTGCGGCGGTGCGCCGAGCCGGCGCTCGCACGCCCGGCAGACCGGGGCACCGGGCGACCGGCACAGGGCGCAGCACGACGGGACCAGCACCCGCCCGACGGTACGACCGACCACCGACGGGAAGTCCCCCCGGCACGGTCCGCCGGAGAAAAGGTCGACGCGCCTGTCAACCGATCCCCGCCTCGGGCGTCTGTCACGTCATGATGGCCGCCATGCCGGCGCAGCGCGGGTTGGGACCGCACGAGCTCGCCGAGCTCCACCGCGAGCACTACCGCGCCCTGGTGCGGCTGGCGTCGCTGCTTGTCGACGACGTCGGGACCTGCGAGGAGATCGTCCAGGAGGCCTTCGTCCGGGTCTGGCGCCGGGGCGGACCGACCGACCCCACGCGGGCCCCCGCCTACCTGCGCAGCGCCGTCCTCAACGGGGCCCGCTCCCACCTGCGGGGCCGGACCGTGCGCCGGCGCCACCTCGCGGCGGCCCCGGAACCGGGGCCCTCGGCCGAGGCCACGGCCACCGCGGCCGACGACGCCCGCCGGGTCCTGGCCGCCCTGCGGACCCTGCCCGACCGCCAGCGCGAGGTCCTCGCCCTGCGCTACTACCTCGACCTCCCCGAGGCCGAGATCGCCGCCACCCTGGGCATCTCGCCCGGGTCGGTCAAGACCCACGCCCACCGGGGCCTGCGCGGCCTCGCCGAACGACTGGGGGCCGGAGGATGACCACCGAGGACCGCCTCCGCCGGGCCATCGAGCACCGGACGTCCCGCGTCGAACCCCGGCCCGGCAGCCTGGCCCGCATCGAGGAGGAGCTCATGACACCCAAAGCCCGGCCCACCCGCACCCGCGTCCTGGCCGGCGCGGCCGCCGCCGTGGTGGTGGCCGCCGTCGCCCTGGGCGCGGTGGCGCTGCTGCGCGACGACGGCGAGGACCTCGCCACCGAGCCGACGCCCAGCTCGACCACGGTCACCTCGACGACCACGACCACGACCACGACGACCACCACCACGACCTCGACGATCCCCACCGGTGGCGTCGACCCCGACGTGGCCCTCTGGCCCTCGCCGAGCACCTCCCAGCGCTTCAGCGACCCGGTGGCCGCGGTCCGCTCGTTCGCCGTCGATCTCGTGGGCATGCCCGACCCCGTGGTCGGCGAGCTCCAGCAGGGCGACAGCCGTTCCGGCGAGGTCGAGCTGCGGCCCCGGCCCGCCGGGCCGGTGACCACGGTGATGGTCCGCCAGCTCCAGGACGACTCCTGGTTCGTCATCGGCGCGGTGACCGAGTCGATCGTGCTCGACCAGCCCGTCACCGGCGCGCGCATCGCCTCGCCGTTGGCCACGATCGGGTCCGCCTACGCCTTCGAGGGCCACGTGCAGGTCCGGCTCTTCGCCGACGGCGACCCGACCGCCCCGCTCGCCGAGGGCTTCGTGACCGGCCGCGGCGACGGCGTGCTCGGCCCATGGTCCGGCGACCCCGTGCCCTTCACCGTGCCCGACGGCGCCACCCACGGCGTGCTGGTCCTGTCGAGCGAGGGCGGCGAGGACGCGACCCCCTCGGCGGTCACCGCCGTCCGGGTCCGCCTCGCCTGAGCGCCGCCCAGACGCGCCTGGTCCCCCGCGCCGAGCACGGGGGACCAGGTCAGGCGCGTCGCCGGCGGCGCGCGCCGGGTCAGTACCGGTAGTTCTCGTGCTTGTAGGGGCCCTCGACCGGCACGCCGATGTAGTCGGCCTGGTCGGTGCTGAGGGGGGTGAGCTTCACGCCCAGCGCGTCGAGGTGCAGCCGGGCCACCTTCTCGTCGAGCACCTTGGGCAACACGTAGACGCCCAGGGGGTAGTCGGCGGTCCTGGTGAACAGCTCGAGCTGGGCCAGCACCTGGTTGGTGAAGCTCATGGACATGACGAAGCTCGGGTGCCCGGTGGCGTTGCCCAGGTTCAGCAGCCGGCCCTCGGACAGCATGATCACCGAGTGCCCGTCGGGGAACACGAACTCGTGGACCTGGGGCTTCACCTCGACCTTGCGCACGTCGCTCAACCGGGCCAGGCCGGCGATGTCGATCTCGTTGTCGAAGTGGCCGATGTTGCCGACGATGGCGTTGTGCTTCATGCGGGCCATGTGCTCGGCCGAGATGATGCCCTTGTTGCCGGTCGCGGTGACGAACACGTCGGCGGTGCCGACGACGGCCTCCAGGGTGTTGACCTCGAAGCCCTCCATGACCGCCTGGAGGGCGCAGATGGGGTCGACCTCGGTGACGATCACCCGGCAGCCCTGGCCCCGCAGCGACTGGGCGCAGCCCTTGCCCACCTCGCCGTAGCCGCAGACCACGGCCACCTTGCCGCCCAGCATCACGTCGGTGCCCCGGTTGATGCCGTCGATCAGGCTGTGCCGGCACCCGTAGAGGTTGTCGAACTTGGACTTGGTCACCGAGTCGTTCACGTTGATCGCCGGGAACAGCAGCTCGCCGGCCTCGTGCATCTGGTAGAGCCGGTGGACGCCGGTCGTCGTCTCCTCGGTGACGCCCTTGATCGCCGCGGCCAGCGCCGTGAACCGACCCGGCTCCTCGGCGACCGAGCGGCGGAGCAGGTCGAGGATCACGCCCCACTCCTCGGGGTCGTCCTCGGTCGCGGTCGGGACCGCGCCGGCCTTCTCGAACTCGACGCCCTTGTGGACCAGCAGCGTGGCGTCGCCGCCGTCGTCGAGGATCATGTTCGGCGCGCCGTCGGCGAAGCGGAACAGCTGGTCGGTGCACCACCAGTACTCCTCCAGCGTCTCGCCCTTCCAGGCGAACACCGGCACGCCGTCGGGACGCTCGACGGTCCCGTCCGGGCCCACGACCACCGCGGCGGCGGCGTGGTCCTGGGTGGAGAAGATGTTGCAGCTCACCCAGCGCACGTCGGCCCCGAGGGCGACCAGCGTCTCGATCAGCACCGCGGTCTGGATCGTCATGTGCAGCGACCCGGCGATCCGGGCGCCGGCGAGCGGCTGGGAGTCGGCGAACTCGGCCCGCAGGGCCATCAGGCCCGGCATCTCGTGCTCGGCGAGCTCGATCTCCTTGCGGCCCCAGGCCGCGAGGGAGAGGTCAGCGACCTTGAAGTCGTGGGGGGAAAGGGTCATGGGGTCCTCCAGAAGGGCGCGCTGGAACAGCGCGAAGCGACGTCTTCTCGGAGGGCTGGGCGCATCCAGCGCCACCCGGTACAGCCCGGGCGACGAGCCTACACGCCCCGTGGCCGCGCCGTCACCGAGCCAGCGCGCGCTTGAGGTCCTCCAGCACCGGGATCGGGCCGGGGTCGACGTCGAGCTCGACCGCGAGGTGCAGCGAGGCGAAGTCGCCCTGGATGACCAGGTCGAGGAGCTGGGCCAGCGCCCCCTCCCCCGCCGCGACCACGTCGTGCACGCCGGCGACGACCTCGGCCAGAAGGTCCCGGGTGAGCTCGAAGCGCCGCATGACCTGCGGGTGCTCGAAGTCGTGCCGGAAGTTCACGACCGTCACGACCTGGCGGGTCACGTCGCCGTGCGCCCCCCAACCGCAGATCTCGTTGTGGTCGAGCTCGGGGTGGAAGTTGGCGAAGGCCGGTGCCTTGGCGTTCTCGTTGACCTGGTTCTTGAACCGCTGCGCCGCGACCCGGCCCAGGTCGCCGCCGCCGTAGGCGACCGGCATGGTGCGGCCGACGGCCCGGGCCAGCCGGCGGGCCGCATCGCCCGCCACAAGCTGGTCCCGGCGACGCTTGAGCTGCTCGACGGCGTCGGCCACGTACTGGCCCGCGCCCGGGAACAGGCCGACGCGCTCGAGGATCAGCAGCGGAGGGATCGACAGCGCCCCGATCCCGGCCCGGGGCATCGGGATGTCGGGCAGGCGCACGTGGGCCGCATCCCAGGCCGCGGCCAGCTCGGCCAACCGGCCCCCGGCCGAGAGGCAGACCATGTGGGCCCCGGCCTCGGCCGCGGCCTGCGCCGCCTCCACCGTCTCCTCGGTGTCGCCGGAGTAGGACACCGCGAAGCACAAGGTGCCGTCGCCCACCGACGAGGGCGCCTCGTAGCCACGGACCTGGGTGACCGGCACGGCCATGAACGGCCCGGCGACGGCCTGGACGACCTCGCCGGCCATCCCGCTGCCCCCCATGCCCAGCACGACCACGTTCTCGACGGCGTCGTGGTCCGGCAGCGGCCCCACGTCGCCCAGCCGGCTCGCCGCCTCCACCTGCTCGGGCAGGCGGGCGGCCAGGTCGAACATCCCGAGGCTGTCCAGGACGCCCTCGGGCAGCAGGGAGGTCACCGGGCTAGGCCTCGAACGTGGGCGTGATGCCCGTGGCCACGGCCTTGGCCACCAGCCGGTCGTGCTCGGCGTCGTCGACCGACTCGGCCTCGTCGACCAGCATGACCGGGATCCCGTCGCGGACGGCGTAGCGGCGGTGCAGGCGGGGGTTGTAGAGGCTGTCCTCGTCCTCGAAGTACAGCAGCGGGCCCTTGTCCTGGGGGCAGGCCAGGATCTCCAGGAGCATCGGGTCGAGGGACATCGGGTCAGCCACCTTTCTCGATGAGGGCGCGCACCTCGGCCAGCCGCGCCGACCCGGAGGGCCCGTCGGCCGCCTCGAGGTTGAGGCGCAGCAGCGGCTCGGTGTTGGACGGCCGCAGGTTGAACCACCAGTCGCCCAGGTCGACGGTCAGGCCGTCCAGCCGGTCCTGGGACCCGGCCGGGTAGGCGGACGCCACCCGCTCGACGACCACGGCGGGGTCCTCGACGCGGAAGTTCACCTCGCCCGAGGCCCAGTAGCGATCGAAGGGCCTGCGCAGCTCGGACAGGGGCACCCCGGCCCGGCAGACCTGCTCGAGCACGACCAGCGCGGCGATCGCCCCGGAGTCGGCCCGGAAGTTGTCCCGGAAGTAGTAGTGGGCCGAGTGCTCGCCGCCGAAGGCCGCACCCGTCTCGGCCATCACCGCCTTGATGAAGCTGTGGCCGACCCGGGTCCGCACCGCGTGGCCGCCCCGCTCGGCGATGACCTCGGGCACGGCCTTGGAGCAGATGCAGTTGTAGAGGATCGTGGCGCCCGGCTCGCGCTCGAGCAGCGCCGCGGCGACCAGGGCCGTCGTGGTCGAGCCCGACACCGGCTCGCCCCGGTCGTCGACCAGGAACACCCGGTCGGCGTCGCCGTCGAAGGCCAGGCCGACGTCCGCGCCCACCGCGCGCACCCGGGCCTGGAGGTCCCGCAGGTTGGCCGGATCGATGGGGTCGGCGGGGTGGTTGGGGAACGTCCCGTCCAGCTCGCCGTACATGACCTCGAGGTCGAACGGCAGGCCCTCGAAGACCACGGGCACCACCAGCCCGCCCATGCCGTTGGCCGTGTCGGCCACCACCCGCAGCGGCCGCAGCGCGCCCAGGTCGACGAAGGAGCGCACGTGGGCGGCGAAGGCGGCCAGCAGGTCGGCCCGGTCCCGCCGGCCCGGCTCGCCCGGGTGGTCGGCCACGCCGGCCTCGGCCATGGCCTTGATCTCCCGCAGCCCCGACTCCTCCCCCACCGGCCGGGCGCCCGACCGGCACAGCTTGATGCCGTTGTACCGGGCCGGGTTGTGCGAGGCGGTGAACATCGCGGCCGGCGCGTCGAGCGACCCGGCGGCGAAGTAGACGAGGTCGGTCGAGGCCAGGCCCAGGTCGACCGCGGCCAGGCCCTGGGACTGCACGCCCTCGGCGAAGGCCTCGGCCAGCTCGACCCCCGACGGCCGCATGTCGCGACCCACCAGGACGCGGTCCGCCCCGTCGACCTCGGCCACGAAGCGGGCGAAGGCCCGGCCGACGGACCCGGCGATCCCGGCGTCGAACTGGTCGGGGGTCGTGCCCCTGATGTCGTACGCCTTGAAGATCGCGTCGAGCCTGGACATGGCGTCGTCACCCTAGTGCCGGGCCGTCGGGCGGCCGGGACCCGGACCGGGTCAGCCCGGGGCGGGCCCGGCGGGTCGACCGACCCCCGACGGAAGGGCCTCCGCGCCCGTGGCGCCGAGCTCGTAGGCCCCCGTCGCCGACAGGTGCCGGACCTCCCACAGGTCGCCGAGCAGGCGCAGCGTGTCGGTCACGACCCGGACCGAGCTGCGGTCCGAGCGCCGGACCTCGACCGGCATCTCGGCCAGCGTGAGGCCGTGCCGCTCGGCGAGGTGCAGGACCTCGACGTCGAAGGCGAAGCCGTCGAGCCGACCCAGCCCGAACACCAGGCGGGCCGCGTCGGAGCGGAAGGCCTTGAGGCCGCACTGGGTGTCGTGGGGCCGTGACAGCAGGACCAGCGCGGCCAGCAGGTTGATGGCCCGGCTGCCCAGCGTGCGCAGGCCCGAGGCGCTGCCCACCGAGCCCGGGTGCCGGCGGTTGCCGATGGCGAGATCCCAGCCCTCCTCCACCAACAACACGGCGCGGGCGACCTGGTCGGGCGAGTACGACAGGTCGGCGTCGGTGAAGGCCACCACCCGACCCCGGGACACCCCGACCCCGGCCCGCACCGCCCCGCCCTTGCCCCGGTTCCGGGGCAGGACGACCACCTGGTCGGCCCCGGCCGCGGCGGCCGCGTCCGCCGTCCCGTCGCCCGACCCGTCGTCGACCACGACGATCTCCACGCCGCCGTCGGCCGCAATGGCGGCCAACCCGGCCCGCAGCGCCTCGACCGTGGCGCCGATGGTCGACCCCTCCCGGTAGGCCGGGACCACGACCGAGGCCCGCAGGTCGCCCGGGGGCGCCGGCCGCTCGACCCGCTGGCCCATCTCCCGGCGCAGGACCTCGAGCAGCAGCGCCCTGTAGAGCACGCCCCGCAACAGCGCGGCCGCGGCCAGCGCCACCACCTTCGCCGCCACCAGGCCGCCGGTGGTGGTGAAGCCGAAGGCCACGAACAGGCTCCGCAGCACGACGACGTCGACCAGCGCGGCCGACGCCGCCACCAGGGCGAAGGCCAGGGGCATGCGGACCCAGCGCACGTAGGGGTCGCTGCGGAAGGTGACGGCCCGGTGCAGCAGGTACGAGGCCACCGAGGCCACCCCGACCGCCGTGAGGTCGGCCAGGACCAGGATCCAGCCCAGGCCCCGACGCAGCAGGACCAGCGTGGCCACGTCCAGGGCCGTCGGCACGATCGCGACGAGCGCGAACCGGCCCAACCGACCGGTCACGAGGTCGGGTCGGACGACCCGGGGTCGCGGCGCTCGACGGCGGGGGCGGGCCCCGGGCCACGGTCCGACGACCCGCCCGCAGACGGCCCCGAGGCCGAGGCGGGCCCCGGGTCACGGTCCGACGGCCGGCCGGTGGGCGGCTCGCTCATCGGGGAGGGATCCGGCTCTCCACCGTCCCCCGGCGCCGCCCACCCGCCCGGGGCCGGGACGGCCGGCCAGGGATCGTCCTCGTCCCACCACGGCAGGTCGTCCGGGTCGCCCTCGGGGCGCCACGACCGGGCCTCCCGCTCCTCGCGGCGCGCCGGTGCCATCTCGAGCGGCGGCCGCCGGGCGAGCAGGACCACCAGCGCCACGCCGGCCAACGTGAGCAGGTAGGACACCCACTCGATGGGCGCCCGGCCGTAGCGGAGCTCGACGTGGGTGCCCTCGGGCACCACGACCATCAGGTTCGGGGCCACCCGGTAGGGCCCCCGACCGCCCTCGACCCGCCAGTTCGGGAAGTAGGACGCCTTGACCAGGACCGGGGTGCCGGGCTCGGACACGTCGAAGGAGATCCGGTCGTCGGCCGTCTCGATGCCCGACACGGTCACCGGCACCACCGCCCGCCGGGGCGCGGCGGCGAAGGCGTCGACGTCGACCCGGGCCCACTCGGAGGGGCCCGAGGCCGCGATGGCCACGTCCCAGAGGGACGCGTCCTGGAACCACTGCACGGCCGGTCCGGCGCAGGGCCGGTCGGTCGGGTCGCCCACCCAGCCGTGGTGGTCGTTCTCCAGCCCGTCGAGCACCGCCGGTTCGTTGGCCAGCGAGGTGACCAGCTCGCTGTCGGCCACCTCGAAGACCGTCCACGGACCCGACGAGGCCACCTCGGTGAGGTCCGGGTGGCCCCGGGCCGCGGTGAGCGCCTGGGCCGAGGTGGCCATGTAGTAGCGGACACCGAGGAGCTGGAGGTGCTCCACCCCACGGTCGACGTCGAAGCCCCGGTAGGGCATGCAGCGCTGGGCCGAGCTCGGCGACGCCGACAGCTCCGACTGGACCAGGAAGTGGAACGGCGTCGTCTCCGAGGACTCGAAGTAGAGGCCCTCCATCGAGCCGATGCAGCCGTCGGTCCAGTGGGGCAGCAGCATGAGCGCCATCGGGGTCCCGTAGCGGTTCAGCTCGCTGTCGTACTCCCAGAAGGCCCGCCCGCAGCCCCGGTCCTCGCCCAGCTCGGCCATCGTGGTCACCACGGCCCGGTACTCGGGGTACGCGGGCTTGCCCACGTACCCGTCGTAGTTCCACCTGGCCCACGACGGCACGAAGCTGTTGGAGGTCGTCTCGAAGCCCATCCAGCGGTAGGAGCCGTCGAGCTGCCGCTCGCCGAGAGGCAGGCGGCCCAGCGGCATGCCCACCACGACCAGGGTGAAGGCCAGCGCGACGAGGGTGACCGCGACCGGCGTGGCCAGGCCCGGCCGCTCGACCTCGCCGGTCAGCGCGCCGCCGAGCACCCGGGCCACCTCGGCCACCGCCACCGCGGCGAGCAGGTAGAGGCACAGGTAGTAGAAGGGCAGCAGCCGGGCGTTCCACAGCCGCCCGTCGGGCACCAGGACGAAGGCCAGCGCCGTGCCAGCCGCCACCACGGCCAGGAAACGGCCGAGGCGGATGCGGAAGGCCAGCGACAGGACCAGGCCCACCACGGCCAGGGCGAACACCCAGCGCATGTCGTCGGCGAAGGGCCCGACCGGCACGCCCTCGGGGACCGGGCCGTTGCGGGGCAGCAGGTAGCGCCAGAAGGTCTCGCCCTCGAAGTCCAGCAACGTCCGGGAGATCGCCCCGCCGTCGTTGACCGGCAGCCGGTACGGGATCTTCTCCCAGCCCATGTCGTTCACGTAGGCCCGCTGCCACACGAAGGGCAGGACCCACCACGAGGCGAGGAGCCCGCCCACCGGCAGCACCGCGGCGGCCCAGGCCCAGGCGGCCCGCCGCCACCGGGACGCCACGGCCACCACGGTCACGCCCAGCACCCAGATCGCCGGGATGATGTGGCAGAGCCCGGTCAGCGCGAGCAGCACCGCGGCCAGGGCCCGGTGCCGGCCGGTGCGCAGCCCCCGGATCAGCACGCCCAGGTAGAGCACCGCCAGCGACAGGCTGAGGGAGAAGGCGAACTCGCCGGCCAGCGTCGAGGCCGCGTTCCCGCCGTAGATGGTGAAGTTCCGGTTGAACAGGAACGGCACGCCGGCCACCGCCAGCAGCGCCGGACCCGGGAAGGCCAGCCCGGCCAGGCGGCCCAGGGCGTAGAGGGCCAGCGGCAGGCTGAGCAGCCCGGCCACCGTCACCAGCTTGAACGCCGTGCCGTAGTGGAGGTCGGGGCCGACCACCGCGAGCACCACCGCGGCGGCCGCGAGGGCCTTGCGCCGGGTGCCGGGCCCGGCCCGCCACGCCGTCACGGCCAGGGCGGCGGCGCCCAGGACCGGCAGCACCCACAGCGGGCCGCCGAACAGGCCCACGTCGAGGGCCACGATCAGCAGGGCCGGGACCACCATGTAGAACTGGTACGCGGGGAAGCCGGCGTACCAGTCG
>JBFWTJ010000068.1:0-15398 GCA_050247895.1 Acidimicrobiia bacterium | reverse complement strand
ACGCGGGGAAGCCGGCGTACCAGTCGGGGGTCCAGCCGCTCACCCGCAGGTCGGGCAGCAGGTGGTCCCGCAGGTAGGCCGGCCCCCACACGTGGGCGCCCATGTCGCCCCCGGCGGGCACCGCGGCCGACAGGATCAGCCGGGGGTGGAGCTGGAAGAACACGAAGGCGGCACAGGCCAGCACCACGGCCGCGTCGACCAGGTTGCGCACCACGCGGTCGCGCCGGTCACCGGCCGGGTCGGCCGGCGGCGGCTCGACCGGCTCGTCGACATCGGGCCCGTCGGGGGGCCAGCCCCCGGGCGGGTCGTCGTCGATCCCCGGCTGCGTCGCGACGGACGAGGTCACGTCACCAGCAGGGCCACCACGGTGACCATGTTGAACGCCACGTGCGCGGCGATGGCCGGGCCCAGCCGACCCCGCCGCCAGGCCAGCCACCCGACGGCCAGGCCGAAGGCGAACAGGGCGGGGAACTGGAGGAGCTGGAAGTGGCTCGCCGCGAAGACGAAGGCGTTGATCCCCACCGCGGCGGCGGCCGGCAGGCCCCGCTTCAGCAGCGCCTGCTGGAACAGGCCCCGGTAGAAGATCTCCTCCACGATCGGGGCCGCGATCCCCACGATCAGCACGAGCAGCACGACCCCGAGCGGACCGGCGGCGCGGTCGGCCATCTCCCGGGCCGGCGCCTCGACGTCGCTGCGGCTCCGGTCGAGCAGCGGCAGCAGGGGGACGTAGAGCAGCGGGACCACGACGAGCTGGAGCACCACGCCCACCACCAGGCCCAGCGGCACGTCGCCCCAGGTGACCCGCAGCCGCAGGTCCCGGACCAGGCCCCGGCCCTTGGTCGCCGCGGCCCAGGCCGGCATGCCGAGCAACCCGGCCCACAGCCCGACCTGGGCCAGCGCCACCCAGGCCAGGGGCAGGTCGTCGAAGCGGGGCTCGCCCGACAGCGCCAGGGCCAGCCCGGCGGTGACGTTGCCCCCGACGATCGCCAGCAGCAGGCCGATCGCCACCTCGCCCAGGCCCCACGCCGGGGCCTCCGCGAGCGCACGGTCGGACGTCGCGGCCGGCTGTGTCACGGGCGACAGGCTAGGGGCCGGGGGTCGCCCCGGGCAGGTCAGGACGCCAGAGCGCGGGGGAAGCGGAGACGCCGGTCCTCGAGCGCCCAGCCCTGGGGCACCCGCAACCCGTCGGCGTGGTCGGCGCACAGGTCGTAGGCCATGGGGTGGCGCTCGGCCTCGAGGTCGCCGACCCAGACCCGCCGCGCCACGTAGTCGTAGGTGAGGGTCGCGGCCGCCTCGAGGCTGCAACCGGGCCGCGCGCACATCCGGGACATGGGCCGTGACGCTACCGGCGCCCGTGGCCTGCCCGACGGATGCCGCCCCGGTCCCGGGCACGTCGACAGCGGCGTCGCGCGGGGCAACCCGTATCCTGTCCCTGCATGAGCTCGCAGGGCCCGCCGCCGCCTCCTCCGCCGCCGCGAGACCCGCGTGGCCCGGGGCGGGGGACCCGCGCCGACCAGGGCCTTCCCCGCTGGGGGCTGTGGGTGCTGCTGGGCCTGCTCGCCGCCATCTTCCTGCTGCCGGCCCTGTTCGACGGCGGCGCGGGCGACGAGGTCCCCTACTCGGACTTCATGGCCGACGTGCGCGACGGCAAGGTCTCGTCCATCGAGATCGACAACACCAACGGTGCCGTCGTGGGCCAGCGCGAGGACGGCACGGAGTTCCGCACGACCGGCCCGCTCGACGGGGGCCTCCCCGACGGCGACAAGCAGGTCCTGGAGGACCAGGGCGTCAAGGTCACCTACAAGACCCCCCAGCCCGGCCTGCTCGAGAGCCTCCTCCCCTTCCTGCTGCCCGTCGTGCTCATCATCGGCTTCTTCGCCTTCATGCAGCGCCGGGCGCAGTCGCAGATGGGCGGGATCATGTCGATCGGCCGGTCCCGGGCCAAGACCTACAGCACCGAGCGCCCCGGCACGACCTTCAACGACGTGGCCGGCTACGACGGGGTCAAGCAGGAGATCCGCGAGGTCGTCGACTTCCTCAGGACCCCGGAGCGGTTCCGCGAGATCGGGGCCCGGATCCCCAAGGGCGTGCTGCTGGTCGGCCCTCCCGGAACCGGCAAGACCCTCATCGCCCGGGCCGTGGCCGGCGAGGCAGGGGTCCCCTTCCTGTCGGTCACCGGTTCGGACTTCATGGAGATGTTCGTGGGCGTGGGCGCCAGCCGGGTGCGCGACCTGTTCCAGACCGCCCGCAAGATGGGCCGGGCCATCATCTTCATCGACGAGATCGACTCGATCGGCCGCAAGCGTGGCGCCGGGTTGGGCGGCGGGCACGACGAGCGGGAACAGACCCTCAACCAGATGCTGGCCGAGATGGACGGCTTCGAGGCGACCGAGGGCATCGTGATGATGGCGGCGACCAACCGGCCCGACATCCTCGACCCGGCCCTGCTGCGCCCGGGCCGGTTCGACCGCCAGGTGGTCGTCCCGCTGCCCGAGCTCGACGAGCGGCGGGCCATCCTGGACGTCCACGTGAAGGGCAAGCGCCTGGCCTCCGACGTCGACCTCGACCTGGTGGCCCGAGGCACGCCCGGCATGTCGGGCGCCGACCTGGCCAACCTGGTCAACGAGGCCGCCCTGTTCGCGGTGCGGGCCGGCGACGACCAGATCCACAAGCGGCACTTCGAGATGGCCCGGGACCGGGTCCTCATGGGCGCCCGGCGCGAGTCGATGGCCCTCTCCGACGCGGAGAAGGAGGTCATCGCCTACCACGAGGGCGGCCACGCGGTCTGCGCCGCCGTGCTCGAGCACGCCGACCCCCTCCACAAGGTCTCGATCATCCCGGCCGGCATGGCCCTCGGGGTGACCCAGCAGCTCCCGGTCGAGGACCGGCACATCCACCGCCAGGACTACATCGAGGACATGCTCGTCGTGCGCATGGGCGGCCGGGTGGCCGAGTCGCTGGTCTTCGGGAAGATCTCGACCGGGGCCAACGACGACCTGGTCCGCAACACCGAGCTGGCCCGCAAGATGGTGCGCGAGTGGGGCATGAGCGAGCGGGTCGGCCCGATGGCGTGGGGTTCCCAGGGCGCGGTGTTCCTCGGCGACGACCTGATGCACAGCCGCGACTACTCCGACGAGACGGCCCGGGTCATCGACGAGGAGGTCGAGCGCATCCTGCGGGACCAGGAGGAGCGCTGCCACGCAACGCTCACCGAGAACCGCAACGGCCTCGACCTGGTGGCCCGCTCCCTGCTCGAGCACGAGTCGGTCGACGCCGAGGAGGTCTACCGCCTGGTCGAGCTCGGCCGCAGCGGCCGCACGGCCGACGACGAGTTCGGCGAGTGGCAGCCCAAGAGCCGCCCGGCGCCACCCACCCCGGCCCCGGTCGGCGCGCCCGGCCCGGTCGCCGACGTGCCCACCGGGCGCTGACCGGCCCCCCTTCAGGAGGCGCAGGAGCCGGGGGTGCTGCCCGGCTCGCGGACCTCGGCCACCGCGGCCCACAGGTCCGTGGCGGTGACCGGACCCAGGAAGCTGGCCCGGACCACCCCGCGGGCGTCCACCACCACGGTGGTGGGCACGGCCTCGATCCCGTAGCGGCGGTGCAGCTCCCGGTCGGCCACGACCTCGACCTCCTGGGTGGCCACCGCGTCGCTCTCCAGGTGCCGGGCCCGATCCCAGACCCCGGCGCACGAGTCGCAGGTGGCCGAGCTGAACACCACGACCAGCCAGGGCGCGTCGGGCCGGGCGAAGTCCTCCCGGCGGAGCTGGTCAGGCACGGCGTGGCCGGTGCGGACCGGCGGGGCCGGCCGCTGCCGCCGCTGGACCAGCGCCGCCACGCCGACCGCGGCGGCGGCGAGCACCAGGGCCAGGATCAGGCGGGCCATGGCCCCAGCCTGCCCACGGCACCGGGCCGGGGCCAACCGGGTAGGCTCAGCGGGTGCGCCGGCCCCGCGTGGCGACCGCGGCGGGCACGTCGGGCACCGGGGTGGGCACGACCCGCAGCGGCGCGGCCCGCAGGTGCACCCGCCCCGAGGGCACGGCCTCTCCCCCCAGGATCCGCAGGGCCAGGGCCACCGCCACCGGCGCCACCGCCCGGCCCAGGCCACGGCTGCCGTGCGAGCCTGCCCCTCCGGGCGGCGGTCCCGCGGGACGGTGGGGCTCGAGATCGAACCGGACCACGTCGACGGCGTCGGCCCCGGGCGCGAGGCGCACCAGCGGGACGCGCCGGGCACCGCAGGCAGCGGCGAGCTCGGCCGACCACGCCGACCCGCCCGACGCGTCGAGGACCAGGTCCAGGCCCGACAGGAAGCGGCGCAGCGTGGCCCCGTCGCCTGCCTCGCGGCACCAGGTCGCGACGAACGGATCGACCTCTGCCACCAGGCGGGCCACCGCCACCGCCCCGGGCAGGCCGAGGTGGTGGACGGCCAGGCCCCCCTCGCCCAGGTCGGCCGGGGTGACCGCGCCCGGGTCCAGGGTCCGCAGCTCGCCGACGCCTCCGGCCACGAGCTCGAGGGCGGTCGCCGCGACCGGGCCGGCCGCGTCGCCCGCCACGCCCACGACGAGCCCCCGGCGGGCGGTGGCCTCGTCGGGGCCGAGCCCGGCCCGGTGGACCAACCTCAGCTCGACCACCTCGTCCTCGTCCAGCAGGTGCACCAGCCGGCGGCTCCACGGGTGGTGGACCCACACGCCGTGCTCGCCGACCGGGCCGGGGCCGACGTGGCGGGCGACCGCATCGGCCACCTGCTCCTCGGTCGGGGAGGCGTCCCCGGCCCGGGCCAGGACCAGCTCGCCGAGCTGCTCGCCGATGCGGTCGTCGACCTCGACCAGGGGGTCGCCACGGAGCCGGTCGACCTCGCGGCGGTCGGCCGGACGGCGGGGGTCGAGGATGCGGGCCGCGCCGGTGGCGGGGGCCGAGGTGTCCGCTTCGGGCTCCACGCTGGTCTGATCCGCCCGGTCCGCGGACCTGACACCTCGGACCGGCCGGGCCACCCGGTCACCCGGTCCGGCCCGGAACCCCCCGCAGGAGCAGCACGCTGCGCCCCTCCACCTCCACCTCGGCGCCGGCCGGCACCGGCGGCGGGCCGTCGGGCCGGGGCCCCTCGCCGTCGAGGACGACCCCGGCCGCGGTGTCGACCACGGCCTGCCAGGCCGGCGAGTACCGGGCGGCCGGGGCGGTGAAGGCCCGCGCCTCGTCGTGCCCGTTGAGCATGAGCAGGAAGCGGTCGTCGACGATGGGCTGGCCCCGGCGGTCGACGCCCACCTCGTCGCCGTTGACCAGCATCTGGAGCGTGCGGGCCCACGGCTCGTGCCACTCCTCGTCGGTCATCTCGGCCCCGGTCGGGTCGAACCAGGCCACGTCGGGGATCTCCTCGGTGGAGCCCGGGACCCGGATCGGGTGGCCCTGGAAGAACCGCCGGCGCCGGAACGTGGGGTGGGCCAGGCGGAACTGCACCAGCTGGGACGTGAAGGCCAGCAGCTCCTCGTCCACCGACGCCCAGTCGATCCAGGACACCTCGTTGTCCTGGCAGTAGGCGTTGTTGTTGCCGAGCTGGGTCCGACCCAGCTCGTCGCCGTGCAGCAGCATGGGCACGCCCTGGGAGAGCAGGGTGGTGGCCAGCAGGTTGCGCCGCTGCCGGGCTCGCAGGGTCAGGATCGCCGGATCGGAGGTCGACCCCTCCACCCCGCAGTTCCACGAGCGGTTGTGGGACTCGCCGTCCTCGCCCTCCTCGCCGTTGGCCTCGTTGTGCTTGTGGTCGTAGCTGACCAGGTCGGTGAGGGTGAACCCGTCGTGGGCGGTGACGAAGTTGATCGACGCGTGGGGCCGGCGGGCGTCGTCCTCGTAGAGGTCCGACGAGCCGGTGAGGCGGTAGGCCAGCTCGCCCACGCCGGTCTCCGCGCCCCGCCAGAAGTCGCGGACGGCGTCGCGGAACCGGCCGTTCCACTCGACCCACAGGGGCGGGAAGTTGCCGACCTGGTAGCCGCCCTCGCCCACGTCCCAGGGCTCGGCGATCAGCTTCACCTGTGAGATCACCGGGTCCTGCTGGACCAGGTCGAAGAAGGCCGACAGCCGGTCGACCTCGTGGAGGCTGCGGGCCAGCGTCGAGGCCAGGTCGAACCGGAAGCCGTCCACGTGCATCTCGGTCACCCACCAGCGCAGGCTGTCCATGACCAGCTGCAGGGTGTGGGGGTCCCGCATGTTCAGCGTGTTCCCGGTGCCCGTGTAGTCGAAGTAGAAGCGGGGGTCCTCGGCCACGAGGCGGTAGTAGCCCCGGTTGTCGAAGCCCTTGAACGACAGGGTCGGTCCCAGGTGGTTGCCCTCGGCCGAGTGGTTGTAGACGACGTCGAGGAGCACCTCGATGCCCGCGGCGTGCAGCTCCCGGACCATCTGGCGGAACTCCTGGACCTGCTCGCCCCGGGTCCCCCGGGCCGCGTACTCCCCGTGGGGGGCCAGGAAGCCGATCGAGTCGTAGCCCCAGTAGTTGCGCAGGCCACGCTGCTCGAGGCGGGCGTCGTGGACGAACTGGTGGACCGGCAGCAGCTCGACCGCGGTGACGCCGAGCCGGTCCAGGTGGGACAGGAACGCGGGGTGGGCGATGCCGGCGTAGGTGCCACGCAGCTCGGGCGGGACGTCGGGGTGCCGGGCCGTCGCCCCCTTCACGTGCACCTCGTAGATGACCGTGTCCTCCCACGGCGTGCGGAGCTGGCGGTCCCCGGCCCAGTCGAAGAAGGGGTTGATCACCACGCTGCGGGGCACGAAGGGCGCCGAGTCGGCGTCGTTGCGCTCGTCGGGCGCGGCCCACCGGTGGCCGAAGACGGCCTCGTCCCAGCGCACCGTGCCGTCGACGGCCTTGGCGTAGGGGTCGAGCAGGAGCTTGGCCGGGTTGCAGCGCAACCCCTCCTCGGGCCGCCACGGCCCGTGCACCCGGTACCCGTAGCGCTGCCCGGGCTGCACGTCGGGGAGGTCGCCGTGCCACACGTCGCCGGACCGCTCGGGCAGCTCCACCCGAGTCTCGCCGCCGTCCTCGTCGAACAGGCAGAGCTCGACCGCCTCGGCCACCGCCGACACCACCGAGAACCGCGTGCCGACGCCGTCGAAGGTCGCCCCGAGGGGATACGGTTCGCCCGGCCAGGCACGTGTCACGTTCGGCGTTCCTCCTGAGGTCGTAGCTGCCCATGGTCCCACGTCCGCGACGGCTCCCCGCACGATGCCGATCCCGGCCGACCGCCGGCCGGGCGGTGCCGGGCCGGTGAACCTCGACACCGCCGACCTGCTGGCCCGGCTGGCCGCGGCCACGCTGCTCGGCGCGGTCGTCGGCCTGGAGCGCGAGGCCCGCTTCGGCACCACCGCGGGCGTGCGGACCCACGCCCTGGTCGCCCTGGGCGCCGCCCTGTTCACCCTCGTCGGCGCCTACGGGTTCACCGACGTGGAGCGGGGTGGGATCGACCCGTCCCGGGTCGCGGGCCAGGTCGCGGCCGGCGTGGGCTTCATCGGCGCGGGCGCGGTCCTGCGGATCGGGGCCAGCGTCCGCGGCCTGACCACCGCGGCCACGGTGTGGCTCGCGGCCGGCCTGGGCGTGGCCACCGCGGCGGGCGGGATCCTCGCCGCGGCCTTCGCCGTGGCGCTGGCCCTGGTGACCCTGGTCCTGCTCCGCGTGGTCGAACCGCTGGCCAAGCGCCTGGCGCTGGCCCGCCACGACCTGCGGGTGGAGTACGAGCGCGGCCACGGGACCCTCGGCCCGCTGCTGCGCATCCTCGAGGAGGCCGAGGTCGAGGTCGAGGCGCTCCAGGTCCACGACGACGAGCCCGGTGCGGACGGCGACGGGACCCGCACGGTGACCGTGGAGCTGCGCACCGGGCGCGGCACCGACCTCGACGCGGTCATGGACGAGATCGGCGCCCGGCCCGAGGTCACCCGGCTCCAGATCCGGCGGCGGACCACCGACGCCGGGCGGACCGGGCCCGGCGTGCCGGACAGCTCGGGCTGAACGCCGGGGCGCGCAAGCGCGGGGCGGCAGGCCCTGCCGGCCTCCACCGGCCGGCCGACGACGTCGGATCCGGGGTGGCTCAGCTCTCGTCGGGGACGACGGTGGGGCCGACCGGCACCGCGATCGAGTGGCTCATCCCCACCGCGTCCGACGTGTAGAGGCTCCGCTCGACCACCACCGGCACGTCCGACTCGACCACCAGGGGCAGGGGCTGGCGCTGGACGAGGTCGCGCAGGCGGACCTGGACCCGTCCCTGCGAGGGCACCTCGAGCGTCCTCAGCCCGTCGATCGGCCCGACCCGGCCGTCGCCGAAGGCACCCACGTCGACCTCGGCGTCCTGGTCGGTGAGGTTCACCACGGTCAGCACCTCGTCGACCTCGGCCGAGGTGCTCCCGGCGGCGAGGAGCCAGCGCCGACCCATCAGGGGCGCGCCGAGGGTCGCGCCGACCCCGCGCACGCTCCCGTCGCTGCCGTCCGACCAGCGGACCTGCTCGGCCACCACCGGCACCCCGTTGAGCGAGCGGACGACCACGGCGTGGGCCGTCCCGGGGGTGACGCGCTCGTCCTCGTGCAGGGAGACCAGGGCGTAGCGGCCCGGGGCGACCGACACCGCGAACGGCTCGGGGATCCCGGCCTCGTCCACGTCGGCGGGCAGGACCTCGACCTGCGCCTCGGCCACCTCCGCGGTCGGGTTGAACACCACGACCTGCTCGCCGGCGCCTTCCCCGGCGATCCCGTCGGGGAAGGCCCAGACCAGCGCCGGGGTCGGCGCGCCGAGCCCGACGGTCAGCCCCCGGCGCCCGTCGGTCCCGTCGAAGGTCTGGATCCGGTCGACCACGACCCGGCCGGCCCGGGTGGTCACGTGGGCCGAGAGCTGGAGCCGGCGCTGCACGTCCTCGTCGACGTAGGCGCCGACCACGCTGCGGGCCGGCACCGGGAAGCCCTCGAACCGGCGCGTCTCCCGCACGCCCTCGTCGGTGGCGAAGGAGATGTCGATCGTGGCGGTCTCGGGGAACGGGTTCATGAAGACCAGCAGCTCGCGGTTGCCCCGCGCCGTGGTGCCCCACGGGAACGACCAGTCGGTCGCCGCCGTGGTCGCGCAGGGCGCGGAGGACGAGCCGAGCTCGCCGGCCAGCCGGTGCTCGACCACGACCTCGCCCCCGTCGACCTCGACCACCGCCGAGACCAGCGGCGCGTCGAGGAGCGTGCCGAGCCGCACGTCGACGCGCTCCCCGCCGGGGACCTCGACCTGGGACACCACCGGCTCGCGCACCGGCCGCGGTGCCGCCGGGGTCGTGGTCGAGCTCGGCGGGGTCGAGGTCGTCGTGGTCGACGCGGCGTCGGGCAGCGGCGGGGCCACGTCGCCGCCGAGCACCGTGAGCGTCGCCGTCACCGCCTCGGTGCCCGGGTTGGCCATCAGGACCACGTGGTCGGCGATGCCGCCCTCGGTGCCCGTGCCGCCGGCGCAGTACCAGGTCGACGACAGCGACCCTTCCCCCGGCGCGGCGGGCACGAGGATGCCCGGGCCGGAGTCGTCGGTGACGACGGGTTCGCCGCGGTTGGCCTGCACGAGCAGGCCGGCGGCGAGCGATCCGGCGATGACCACCAGCGCGGGGAGGCGGGCCGAGCTCACCGGCCGGCTCCCCGGTGGCCCGCGGGCGGCGGGCCGAAGCGGCCCTTGAGCAGGTGCCGGCCGACCGCCAGCCACAGCAGCACCTGGATGCCGAGCAGGACGTAGCGCAGCACCGGCGTGCGGTACGACAGGACGGCGGGCCCGGGCGACTCGACCGCGAACCCGTTGGCCCAGCCGAAGGTCTCGTCCCGCTCGGCCGCCTCCCCGGCGACCTCGAGGCGCCACCGGCCCGACGCGCCCTGCGAGGCCAGCAGGTACCCGGGTCGCAGGTCGCCCTCCCAGCGGAACGCGCCGGTCTCGTCGGGCAGCACCGGCACGGCGCCCGACACGTCGAGGGCCAGGGCGTCGGTCAGCGAGGTGGCCTCGGCCGCCGCGCCGTCGGGCGCCAGGGCGAGGGCCGACACGTAGGCCTCGTTCTCGTAGACCTGGAGCCCGGCCGGCACGTCGAGGTGGCGCAGGTCGAGCTGGGCCTCGAGCGTCGCGGCCAGGCCCTCCGGGATCGCCACGTCCTGGGTGGTCCACGGGGCCGGGGCCAGCCGTTCGACCACGACCACGTAGCGGACGGCCATGGGTGCCAGCAGGCGGCCCAGCCGCGCCGTGTCCCCGGCCCGGGCCAGGTCCAGGGCCTCGGCGATCAGCCCGGTCGAACCGGCGTCGGACCCGCTCCAGAGGTCCTGCACCTCCGGCGCGCCCCCCGACGTCGTGGCGTACTCGAGGCCCGGGTCCAGCTCCCAGCCCCGCAGCGGGACGACGTCGGGCGCGCCCAGCCAGAGCACCCGGGCCGGCTCGGCGTCGATCGCGGCGTCCAGGGAGCGCAAGGCCCGGGCGTGGTCGCCCGCCGGCATCGACCACTGGCCGTCGAGGGCGCCCCCCAGCACCGGCGCCGCGCCGACCACGACGGCCATGGCCGCGATCCCCGAGGCGAGCTGGCGCCAACCGAAGCGGTACCCGGGGAGGTCGATCTCGAACGCCGCCGCACCCAGGCCGGCGGCCAGGGCCAGGCCCAGCGCGGCCGGGGCGAGCAGGACGTCGGGCGCCGGCGTGCCGACCCCCAGCCAGCCCTCCTCGCCGGCCCAGGCCAGGCCCCAGCAGACCAGGGCCACCGTCCAGCCCCGCACCGCCCAGCCGTGGCGCCAACCCCGGGCGATCAGCAGCGGGAGCGCCGCCGCGGCCAGCAGCGCGTACCCGAGCGGCCCCGCTCCCAGCGCGCCCGTGTCGAAGCGCAGCAGGGCGTCGAGGCCGAAGGTCCCGGTGGTCCGCTCGACGCCGAGGAAGCCGGCCAGGGTCGCGTCCGGGCCGACGAAGTCGAAGGTCCAGGGGACGTGGAGGACCGCGGCGACCGCCGCACCGCCCAGCCCGGCGACCAGCAGCCGCCCGTCGCCGGCCGTGGAGAAGACCAGGAGGGACCCCAGGACCAGGGCCAGGGCCAGGGCCACGGTCACCACCAGGGCCGCGGGGAGCAGCGCGCCCACCAGGGCGGTGACCAGCCCGACGGCGAGGACGTCGCGGTGCAGCGGTCCCGGGCGGACCGACGGACCGGGCACGCCGCCGGTCGACCCGAACGGTGCCAGCCCCGCGGCCCGGGCCAGGCGGCCGACCAGGACCGGCGCGGCGGCGTAGACGGCCAGGGCCGACCAGCGGCCCTGGGACAGGGCGTTGTAGGGCAGCGGGTTCGCGACGTACACGACCAGGGTCACGAGCTGGGCCCGCGTCGAGCCGAGGGGCGCGGCCAGCCGGTAGGCGGTGAAGGCGCCCAGGGGCAGCAGGCCCAGGGTGAGCACGAGCCGCAGGACCCCCATGGCCCCCGCGGCCAGGAACCCGCCCACGCCGAGCAGGGCGTAGGCCGTCGGGGCGGGCGAGTCCGAACCGAGGCCGGCCCGGCTCCAACCGCTGGCCCACTCGCGCAGCAGGATCGCCGGTCCGTCGGAGAACGGGGCCATCTCGCCGACGGCCGGCACGCCCCGGGTCAGCAGGTGGCGGCTGCCCACGACCAGCACGACGGCGATGGCGGCCCAGACCCCCAGGGACCACCGGGCCGCGGCGCTCGGCCCGGTGTCGGGCCCCGGGACCGCGGCCGGCGCGGCCCGCGCCTCGGGTGTCACGTGGCCGCGCAGGAACTCCCCGACCCGGGCGCTCCCCCGGGCCTGGAGGCGACGGACCTCGCCGTCGCGGACGTGGCGGATGGAGCGGACCTGGCGCCGGGCGACCCGGAGCTCACCGGGCCGGCGCAGGTTCCACCACCAGGCGTCGACGACCTCGCGGGCCCGGCTCGTCCGCCCGACGACCAGGGAGTAGAGCGCCTCGGCCACGTGGAGGACCACGATCTGGGGCACCACCCGCAGCAGCGACAGGGGCGAGTAGGAGGTCAGCACGACCCGCAGCCGGTGGCGGTTGAGCATCCGACGCCGCTCGGGGGCCGGCCGGCGGCCGGACAGGGCCTCGACGTGGCGGACCCGGGCGTCGGGAGCCACCATCACGCGGGCCCCGGCCAGGTGCACCCGCCAGCACAGGCTCAGGTCGTCGGCCAGCAGCTCGATGCCCTCGTCGAACCCGCCCACCTCGGAGAACAGGTCGGCCCGGATGAGGGTGCAGCCGCCGGGGACGGTGAACACGTCCCGCACGCTGTCGTGCTGCTCCTGGTCGAGCTCCCCCCGCTCGACCAGCGGCACGGCGTAGCCGGCCTTGTCGATGCTCTCGCCAATCTGGGTGATCCGCCGGGGCTCGTACCAGCGGGTGAGCTTGGGGCCCACCACGCCGGCGTTCGAGCGGTAGGCCTCCTCGACGAGCACCCGGACCACGTCGGGGTCGAGGGCCACGTCGTCGTGGCAGTGCAGGTGGAAGGCGGCCCCGTCGACCACATCGAGGACCTCGTTGGCCGCCGCGCCGTACCCGCTCGAGGCGTCGAGCCGGCGCACGTGGGCGTCGGGCAGCACGGCGTGGACCCGCTCCTCGACGGGCGCCTCCGAGGCGGCGTCGACGACCAGCACGGCCAGGTTGGGGTAGTCCTGGTCACCCAGGGACGACAGGCACTCCTCGAACCAGTCGCCGGGGTCGTGGGCGACCACCACCGCCACGACCGCGGGTGCAGCGGGTGGGGCCGGCTCGGAGGGTGGGGCGGGTGCCACAGGCGCGGCGGAGCCTGGTGAGGGGCGATCCACGATCGTTCGAGGCTAGTGCCGCGCCGTTTCCATCCCTCGGACTCCCCCCGGGGCACCGCAGCGGGACGGCTCCGCCCGTAAGGTCGGGTGGGACCCCGACAGGAGCACCGATGGCCCGCCCCACCGCCGACGAGATGGCCCGCCACGCCCGGGACGTGGCCTACACCGGCGTCGGGCTGGGCGTCCTGGCCGTGCAACGGCTCCAGGTGCTGCGCCGCGAGCTGGCCCGGACCACCCGGCCCCCGAGGCCCGGGGCGGGAACGGCCGACGCGCCCGACCCGAACACCGCCCGCCCGGCGGACGCGGCCGATCCAGGTGCCGGCACGCCCGACCCGGACACGGCTCCCCCGACCGACGTGGCCGGTTTCGACGCCGACGCCACCGATCCGGACACGGCCCGTCCGACCGCCGATCCCGGCGCCGAGGCGAGCGATCCCGACCACGACCGCCGAACCGGCGCGACGCTCCCGGGTGCCCACGGGTGCGACGCCGGTCGCCCTGGGTGACCGGGACCGCGCCCGGAGGGGGCGACACGACGCCGGGCGACGACCCGGATCCCGCGGCGGCCCTCTGTGGCCGTCCGCTGGTGGTCGCCCTCGACGCCACCCCGCTCTACGGGCCGCGCACGGGGATCGGGCGGTTCGTGGCCGAGGTGCTGGCCGGGGTCGCGGCCCGTCCCGGGGAGGTGGCGCCGCTCGCCTACGCCGTCACCTTCCGGGGTCGTGAGCAGTTGGCCGACCTGGTCCCCGCCGGGGTGGCCACCGCGACCCGGCCGATGGCCGCGGCACCCCTGCGGGCCCTGTGGCGCCGGACCGACCTGCCCCGCATCGAGGCCTGGACCGGCCCGATCGACGTGGTCCACGGCACCAACTTCGTGGTGCCACCGGCCCGTGCGGCCCGGGTCGTGACCGTCCACGACCTCACGTTCCTGCACCACCCCGAGATGTGCACGCCCGACGTCCTGCAGTACCGGGGGCTGGTCGAGCGGGCCCTGGAGGGGGGTGCGTGGGTCCACACGGTGTCGTCGTTCGTGCGGGACGAGGTCGTCGAGCTGCTCGGCGCGCCCCCCGGGCGCGTCGTGGCCGTGCCCAACGGGGTCACGCCGACCCGGGGCGGCGACCCGGCCCGGGGGCGGGCCACCGCCGGGAGCGACCGGTACGTCCTGGCCCTGGGCACGATCGAGCCCCGCAAGGGCTTCCCGACCCTGGTCGCGGCGTTCGACCGGCTCGCCGGCACCGACCGCGCCCTGCGGCTCGTGGTCGCCGGCCCCGACGGCTGGGGGCTCGATGCCTTCGAATCCGCCTGCCGCCGGTCGGCCCACGCCGAGCGGGTGGTGCGGACCGGCTTCGTGGGCGAGCAGGAGCGGGCCGACCTGCTGGCCGGCGCCTCGGTCGTCGCCGTGCCCTCCCTCTACGAGGGCTTCGGGCTGCCCGCGGCCGAAGCCCTGTCGGCGGGCGTGCCGGTGGTGGCCAGCGAGGCCGGGGGGCTGCCCGAGGTGGTGGGCGACGCCGGCCTGCTCGTCCCGCCGGGCGACGAGGTGGCCCTGGCCGACGCGCTCGGGCGGGTGCTGGGCGACCCCGAGCTGGCCGACCGGCTGGCCGCGGCCGGTCCCGGGCGGGCCGGCCGCTTCACCTGGGACGCCACCACGGCCGGCCTGGTCGACCTGTGGCGCCGGGCCCACGCGGCGCGCCGGTCCGCCTGAGGCCACCGAGGGTCACGCGGACGGGCCGACCGGCGCCGGGGACCGGGGTGGCGCGGCGCCACCGGTAGGCTCCGGCGCCGATGCCGCCGACCCGACCCTGGTGCCCGTGCGCGCGCTGGTGACCGGCGGCCACGGCTTCGTCGGGCGCCACCTGGTGGCGCACCTGGCCGGGCAGGGCGACGACTGCACCAGCCTCGACCGCAGCGGGCCCGACCCCGTCGACGTCACCGACGCCGACGCCCTGTCGGCCCGGATCCGGGCCGAGGCGCCCGAGGTCGTCTACCACCTGGCCGGCTGGGCCGACGTGGGCAGCTCCTGGAAGCACCCGGTCGAGGCGTTCCGGGTCAACGCCCTGGGCACCCTCAACGTGCTGCTCGCCTGCCGGGACGCCGGCGTGCGCCGCTGCCTGGTCGTGGGCAGCGCCGACCTGTACGGGGTGGTGTCCCCCGACGAGCTGCCCCTGCGGGAGACCTCCCCGCTGCGGCCGACCAGCCCGTACGCGGCGAGCAAGGCCGCGGCCGAGGACCTGGCCGTGCAGGCCCACCTGGGCTACGGCCTCGAGACGATCCGGGTGCGGCCCTTCAACCACCTCGGCCCGGGCCAGTCCGAGGCGTTCGTGGCCCCCGCCCTGGCCGGCCGGGTCGCCCGGGCCGCCCAGGGCGGCGGGAGCCGCATCCCGGTCGGCGACCTGACGGCGCGGCGGGACTTCACCGACGTGCGCGACGTGGTGCGCTGCTACCGGCTGCTGGCCGAGCGGGGCGAGCCGGGCGACGTCTACAACGTCTGCTCGGGCGTCGACCGATCCGTCGAGGAGCTGGCCCGGGAGCTGGTCGCGCTATCGGGCACCCACGTCGAGCTCGAGGTCGACCCCGCCCTGGTCCGCCCGGTCGACCTGCCCGTGCTGCGCGGCGACCCGGCCAA
>JBFWTJ010000067.1:0-15508 GCA_050247895.1 Acidimicrobiia bacterium | reverse complement strand
GCCTCCTCCGCGACCAGCGAGAGGTCGACGGGGTCCCGGGCGAACGATCGCCGGTCGGCCCGGCTCAGCAGGAGCAGGGCCTCCGTGCGCCTGATCGCTCGCTTGTTGACCGAGTAGAGCAGCTCGTCGAGCTCGCTGGTCTCCCTGTCCGGGTCGTTGCGGGCCACGTCGAGGAGGGTCTGGGTGATCGCCAGCGGCGTGCGCAACTCGTGCGAGGCGTTCGCCGCGAACCGCTGCTGCTCGGCCACGTGCGTCTCGAGCTTGGCGAGCATGGCGTCGAAGCTGTCGGCGAGCTCGCGGAACTCGTCCTGCCGGCCCTCGAGCGCGATCCGGTGGTCGAGGGATCCCGCGCCGGCCCGGCGGGTGGCGTCGGTGATGCGCGACAGCGGGGCGAGCATCCGGCCGGCCAGGATCCACCCGCCCGCCAGGCCGAAGACCAGCAGGAAGGCCTGCGCGACCGCGGCGGCGGGCGCGAACCTCCGCAGGATGAACGACCGGTTGCCCGGGATCAGCGAACCGATGGCGCTGCTCACGCCTTCGGGCACGTACCGCAGCAGGAGGGAGTCCTCGTCCTGGCCGGCGAGCCAGGCCGCGGTGAGCATCAGGGCACCGGCGACCATCAGGAAGCCGGCGTAGCTGAGCGTGAGCTTCATGCGAACGCTCAGGCCGGGTGGCCTATCCACCGTCGCCTCCTGCTGCCCCCTCGTCCGATCCGGTGTCGATGCGGTATCCGACGCCGGCCACCGTGGCGATGGCCCACGGCTCGCCCAGCCGCTTGCGCAGGGCCGAGACCGTGATCCGCACCGCGTTCGTGAAGGGATCGGCGTTCTCGTCCCATGCCCGTTCCAACAGCTCCTCGGCGCTGACGACCCCGCCCTCGGCCCCCACGAGCACCTCGAGCACCGCGAACTGCTTGCGGGTGAGCGCGACGTAGCGGCCGTCCCGGAAGACCTCGCGGCGGAACGGGTCCAGTCGCAGGCCGGCGATCTCGCGCACCGGGGGCCGGTTGTGCGCCCGTCGGCGGTCGAGCGCCCGGAGCCTGAGCACCAGCTCCCGGAGCTCGAACGGCTTGGTCAGGTAGTCGTCCGCGCCCAGCTCGAACCCCGACGCCTTGTCGTCGAGCCGGTCGGCCGCGGTGAGCATCAGGATGGGCATCCCGGTGCCCGAGGCGACGATGTGCGCGGCGACGTCGTCGCCCGACGGCCCCGGGACGTCACGGTCGAGCACCGCGATGTCGTACGCGTTGACGTCCAACATCTCCAGCGCGGCGTTGCCGTCGAGGGCGATGTCGGCCGCGATGGCTTCGAGGCGCAGCCCGTCACGGATGGCCTCGGCCATGTAGGGCTCGTCCTCGACGATCAGCACGCGCACACGTCCCTCCCGGGTAGAAGCCTCGTCATCGCGCGGTCCGGGGACGCGGCGGCCTGCACGGCTCCGGTCCCGGGCCGACCTCCGGCGACGCGCGCGGTGCGACGTCGCCCAGATCCTGCGGTCCGCCGCATATCGTCGGCATAAGGAGCGTCGCGCTCGGGTGGTGGCCGCCCGCAGCGGGTGCCGGTGTGTCGGCTGTGACCGCAGCGGTCCGGCTGTCGGTCGCCGAGCACCGCTGGCGTTCCTTCGCCCGCTCGTGGTCGGGCTAGAGGAGGGCCTCGGCGATCTGGACGGCGTTGAGCGCCGCACCCTTGCGGAGGTTGTCGCCCGACAGGAACAGGGCCAGGCCGTTGTCCACGGTCGGGTCGCGGCGGATCCGGCCGACGTGGGTCTTGTCGCCGCCGGTCACCTCCAGCGGGGTCGGGATGTCGCTCAGCTGCACGCCCGGGGCGTGGCGGAGCAGCTCGACGGCCTGGTCGGGGTCGATCGGTCGGGCGAAGCGGGCGTTGATCGACAGCGAGTGGCCGGAGAAGACGGGGACCCGCACGCAGGTGCCCGACACGGCCAGGTCGGGCAGGCCGAGGATCTTGCGGCTCTCGTTCCGCAGCTTCTGCTCCTCGTCGGTCTCCCGCAGGCCGTCGTCGACGACCTGGCCGGCCAGGGGCACGACGTTGAAGGCGATGGGGCGGGGGAACTTCGAGGGTGCGGGGAACTCGACCGCCCGGCCGTCGTGGGCCAGGGCCGCGGCCCGGTCGGCCACCTTGCGGACCTGGTCGTCCAACTCGGCGACGCCGGCCAGCCCGGCGCCCGAGGTGGCCTGGTAGGTGGAGACGACCAGGGCCTCGAGGCCGGCGGCCCGGTCGAGCACCGACAGGACCGGCATGGCCACCATGGTCGTGCAGTTCGGGTTGGCCACGATCCCCTTGGGGATCGAGGCGAGGGCGTCGGCGTTGACCTCGGGCACGACCAGGGGCACGTCGGGGTCCATCCGCCAGGCCGAGGAGTTGTCGACCACGGTCGCCCCGGCGGCCGCGACCTTCGGGGCCAGCTCCCGTGACGAGGTGGCGCCGGCGGAGAACAGGGCCAGGTCGAGGCCGGACCAGTCGGCCGTGGCCGCGTCCTCCACGGTGACCGGCTCGCCCTTCCACTCCAGCGCCCGGCCGGCGGAGCGGGCGCTGGCGAAGAGGCGGAGCTCGTCGAGGGGGAAGCCCCGCTCCTCGAGGATGCGGAGCATGACCCCGCCGACCTGACCGGTGGCTCCGACGATCCCGACGCGCATGGTCGACAGGCTACGGGTGCGGTCCGCGCCGCCCAAGGCGGATCGGACCGCCGGGTTCAGGCGTCGAGGCCGAAGGTGGTGTGGAGGACCTGCACCGCCTTCTCGACGTCGTCGTGGCGGACCACGCAGGACACGCGGATGGCCGACGTGGAGATCATCTCGATGTTGATGCCGGCGTCGGCCAGCACCTCGAACATCGTTGCGGCCACGCCGGGGTTGGTCTTCATCCCCGCGCCGACCAGGCTGACCCGGGCGATGTCGGCGTCGGTGGTCACCCCGGTGGCGTGGACCTCGCCGGCCTCCGAGCGGCAGATCGCCTCGGCGGTGGCCAGGCTCTCGGTGGGCACGGTGAAGGAGATGTCGGTCACGCCGTGGTCGGACACGTTCTGGACGATCATGTCGACGTTGACGTCGGCGTCGGCCAGGCGGCGGAAGATCCGGGCGGCCACGCCGGGCCGGTCCGGCACGCCGGCGACGGTGACCTTGGCCTCGGTGGCGTCGTGGACGACCGCCGAGACGATGGCCTGCTCCATGGTGGGGTCCTCCTCCTGCACCCACGTGCCGGGTTCCCAGGTGAACGCCGACCGGACGTGGAGGCGCACCTTCCAGGTCCGGGCGAACTCGACGGAGCGCATGGCCGGCTTGGGGCAGCCGCACGCGCACATCTCCAGCATCTCGTCGAAGCTGATGGCCGACATGCGCCGGGCCACGGGCACCACGCGGGGGTCGGCGGTGAACACGCCCGACACGTCGGTGTAGAGCTCGCAGGCGTCGGCGCCCAGGGCGTGGGCCAGGGCCACCGCCGTGGTGTCCGAGCCGCCGCGGCCGAGGAACGTCACGTCCCGGTCGGTCGACACGCCCTGGGCCCCGCCGACCACGGCGACCCGGCCGGCGTCGAGGGC
Source organism: Acidimicrobiia bacterium (assembly GCA_050247895.1). Lineage (GTDB taxonomy): Bacteria > Actinomycetota > Acidimicrobiia > Acidimicrobiales > VFJN01 > CAVPEW01. The sequence continues at coordinate 11,956 of JBFWTJ010000067.1, read as the reverse complement.
GGCGCGGATCCGGTCGGGCCGCATCTCGACGATCTTGGCGTTGGTGTGGGCGGTGTCGGTGATGAAGCCGGCCTGGCTGCCGGTGAAGCTGTCGGCCGGGACGCCCATGTCGTGCAGGGCCATGCACAGCAGCGCGGTGGCCTTGCGCTCGCCCGCGGTGATGAGCATGTCCATCTCGCGGCCCGGGTGGACCGTGGACACCTCGTGGGCCAGGCGGATGAGCTCGTCGGTCTCCTTGCCCATGGCCGACACGACGACCACGACCTGGTTGCCGTGGCGGGCGGTGCGGGTGACGTGGTCGGCCACCTCCCGCATCCGCTCGGGGTCGGCGACCGACGTCCCACCGAACTTCTGGACGACGAGCACGGCGGACGACGCTACCGGCGGGATCCGCCGTCCGACGAAGCCGTCCCGCGGCCCGGGCGGACCGGGTTCAGGTGGCCGGTTCGACCAGCGCGCTCCACTCCCTCAGGGTGTCGAGCGCGGCGGCCTCGTCCTGCTGGAGCAGCGAGCACAGGGCCCGCATGTCGTCCCGGCGGATGGACAGGATCCGGCCGTTGTAGTCGCCCCGCTCGAGGATGATCGAGCGCAGGTAGCGCAGGACGGCGTCGGCCTCGGGCCGGTCCACGCCCTGGAGCGCGACGAGGTCCAGGACGAGCTTGCCGGTCCGGGGGCCGGCACCGATGAGCTCGCCCTCGCCCAGCAGGACCGACATGGGCACGTCGTAGAACTCGGCCAGCTCCCGCAGGCGGGGGAGGCTGAGGTTGCGGAAGCCCCGCTCGTAGGCACCCACCGCCGAGGCGCTCCACCGGCCGCCGGAGCTGGACTCCACCTCGTCGAGCGACAGGCCCTTGCCCCGGCGCACGGCGCGCAGGCGCTGGCCGACCTCGGCGGAGAACGTGGTGCCACCCGGCTCGTCGTCGTTCGCGGTCATCGGGCGCGCTCCCCTCGGTCGACGCCTCGTGCGGCAAACCCTACGCAATGCGGGCATTGCACCGTTAGTCCCTCTTTCAGGAGAGCGCGGATCGGGACCCCCGGCAGGGCCGGTATCGTGCTCGCCCGATGCCGAGCCCGAAGCGAGAGCGCCAGCGGGAGAGCCGCCAGGTCAAGCAGGTCGAGACGGCGCGCACGACCAAGCGCCGCCAGCGGGGCAAGCAGATCCGCACCCTGCTGCTGCTGGTCGGCGGCGTCGTCCTGATCGGGGCCCTGGTCGCCCTGCTGTCCGGTGACGACGACGACGGCGAGGCCGCCGGCACGGAGGACCCCGAGCTGGTCGAGGAGGTCCTCGCCCGGACCCCGCCCACCCCCGAGGGCGCCCCGGCCGACCTGGCCCCCGACGCCGTCGAGGTCACCACCCTGATCGAGGGCGAGGGCGAGGCGCTCGTCGCCGGCGACACGATCGTGGCCCACTACGTGGGTGTCCTGCCCTCCGGCGAGGAGTTCGACCAGTCGTGGGAGCGGGGGGAGCCCCTCGAGGTGACCATCCCCGGTGGGGTCATCGACGGCTGGAACGAGGGCCTCGTGGGCGTCAAGGCCGGCGAGCGCCGCCGCCTGGAGATCGGTGCGGAGAAGGCCTACGGCTCGGCCGGTCGGCCCAACATCCCGCCCGACACCCCGCTGGCCTTCGAGATCGACGTCGTCGACATCCGCAAGGCCTGAACGCCCGGGCCGGCGAGCTCCGGTGCCCGTGCCCGGCCGGGCCGGTCAGGGCGTCGTCGCGGGCTGGCGCTCGGCCCGGGGCGGGACCAGGTCGCCCAGCTCCCCGGCGCGGCCGTCGAGGTGGACCTGCACGTCGCCCACGCCCTCGGACGACCAGCCCCCCTCGGGCGACCAGATCAGCGCCGTGCGCTCGGCGATGCCGACCAGCCGGGTGCCGGCCGGCGCGATCTGCTCGGTGCGCCGGGCCTTGTCGTCGCTCCAGGTGTCGTAGTGGGGCATCACCGCGGTGCCCGGCAGCAGGCCCAGCCCGAGGGTGAGGGCACCGCCCCGGGGGTCGACCATCGGGTCGCACAGGACCATCGCGCCGGCCGCCGTGCCGGCCAGGACGGCCCCGCCGAGCCAAGCGTCCACGAGCGCCTCCCACACCGGGCTGTGCATGAGGACCGAGCGCAGGTGCATGGGCGACTCGCCGCACAGGTAGGTGAAGCGGGCGTCGCGGACCCGGGCCGCGTTGGCCGGGTCGAGCGCCTCGGGCCGGGTCCGCACCGGGATCTCCCGCACCACCGCGCCGAGCCCCTCGAACCACAGGGCGGCCCGGGCCAGCGCCCGCTCGGGGTGCTCGTAGGCCGCGCCGGCCGGGATCACCGCCACCTCGGCACCGCCGCTCGCGGCCAGCAGCGCCTCGTCGAAGGTGCAGCCGTCGCTCCACTCGCCACCACCGATGAGGGCCAACGTGCCGGGCATCGGCCGAAGCTACCGCGGCGCCCGCCTGCCTGGCCCCGCCCGGTTACCAGCCGGTAGCTTCGTGCGATGAGCATCCGCCGTCTGGGCATCGTGGGCGCAGGGATCATGGGGGCCGGGATCGCCGAGGTCGCCGCCCGGGCCGGGTTCGACGTGGTGCTGCGGTCCCGCCAGCAGGAGACGGCCGAGGCCACCGTGGCCGCCCTCGAGAAGAGCCTGGGCCGGCAGGTCGAGCGGGGGCGCCTCGAGGCCGACGTAGCCAAGGAGGCCCTTTCCCGGGTCACGCCCACCCACCACCTCGGCGACCTGCACGACTGCGACCTGGTCGTCGAGTCGGTCGTCGAGGACCTGGCGGTCAAGCGGGACCTGTTCCGCCAGCTCGACGGCGCGGTGCAGGAGTCGGCCATCCTGGCCACCAACACCTCCACGCTGCCCGTGGTCGACCTGGCCGTGTCGACCGAGCGGCCGGACCGGGTCTGCGGCCTCCACTTCTTCAACCCGGCGCCCACCATGTCGCTGGTCGAGGTGGTGCGCCCGCTGACCGCGTCCGATGCCACGATCGCCACCGCCCGCGAGGTGGCCGAGCGCTGCGGCAAGTCGCCGGTCGAGGTCAAGGACCGGGCCGGCTTCGTCGTCAACGCCCTGCTGTTCCCCTACCTGAACAACGCCGTTCGGATGCTGGAGTCGGGGACCGCCTCGCGCGACGACATCGACGCGGCGATGAAGGGGGGCTGCAACTTCCCGATGGGTCCGCTGGCCCTGCTCGACCTGGTCGGCCTGGACACGTCGCTGGCCATCCTCGACGCCCTCTACGACGAGTTCCGCGACCCCAACTACGCCGCGGTGCCCGCCCTGCGCCGGATGGTCGCCGCGGGCCAGCTCGGTCGCAAGAGCGGTCGCGGCTTCTACGACCACCGCCGCTGAGTCGTTCGGCCTACGCGCCGGGGCTCCAGGCTGTCGGGGAGCTGAGACTTCGCTGAAGGATCGCTGATGATCGTGCAAACGGCCGGTGATCCGTCGTACCTTGCTGCCATGCGGGCAACGGGCAGGTTCATGGCGGTCCTCTTCGGCGCGTTGGTGCTGGTGCTCCCGGGTGGGGCGGCATCGGCCCAGACGTGCCCCAACGCCGGGCACGCCGGCATCGTCGAGTGCCCGAAGGACCCGGGTCCGAAGGTCGACCGGGGCAGCTCCGAGAAGGTCGTGAAGAAGGCCGCGCCGACCCGCAAGCCGGTCGAGGTCCTCGGCGTCCAGGTCACCCGGGGTTCGCTGCCGGTCACCGGGAGCGACGTGGCGGCCCTGTCCGCCCTCGCGGTGACCGCCATCGTGGGCGGCGTCACGCTGACCACGATGTCCAGGCGCCGCCATCGCGCGTGACCGTGCGCCGCGCCCTCGTCCTGGCGGGCCTGGGCGTGGCCGTGTGGTCGGCCTGGTGCGCCTGGATCGTCGTGCGGGCGCACGACGACATCCAGGCCGGGCGGGAGCTGGTCCGGCAGGTCCAGCACGTCGGCCCGGCCGGCCTCCTCGAGGGTGAGGGCCGGGCCGAGCTGGACGCGGCCGGGGCCCGGTTCGCGGCGGCCGACGACCGGTTGGGCCACCCGGTGCTGGCTCCCCTGCGGATCGTGCCGGTGCTCGGCCGGCAGCTGCGCTCGGCATCGGCCATGGCCCACTCGACCGACGAGGTCGTCGCCGCGGGTCGGGCCGCGCTGGCCGAGCTCGACCCCGTCCTGTCCGGTCCGTTGCCCGCCGGGGCCGGGCGCACCGCGGTCCTGCGCCAGGTGGCCGAGGTGGCCGCCGGCCTGGAGGCCACGATCGGCGGCGTCGACCTCGGGCCGACCGGCGGCCTCATCGGTCGGCTGGCCGACGCCCGTGAGGAGCTGGGCGGCGACCTCGACGACATGCGCGCCACCCTGGAGCGGACGCGGCTGGTGGCCGGGAGCCTGGCCGACGCGCTCGACGGGCCGGGGCGTTGGCTGCTGCTGGCGGCCAACAACGCCCAGATGCAGAACGGGTCGGGCATGTTCCTCCAGTGGGGGACCCTCGAGGTCACCGCGGGCGAGATCACCGTCGGCCAGCTCGAACCGGCCCAGGAGGTGGTCCCGGCCCAGCCGGTCGAGCTCGACGCCGACCAGGCCGCGCTGTGGCCGTGGATGGACCCCAACGGCGACGTCCGCCACCTGGGCACCTCGGTCCGCTTCGACGCCACCGCCCGCACCGCGGCGGCGCTCTACGAGGCGTCGGGCCGGGGCCCGGTCGACGGGGTGCTCGCCGTGGACCCCTTCGCCCTCCAGTTCCTGTTGACGCTGTCGGGCGACGTCCAGGTCGACGGGGTGCCCGTCTCGCCCGACGGGATCGTCGCCGACCTGCTCCACGACCAGTACCTGGCGCTGGCCGACGGCGTGTCCAACGAGGCCCAGGCCGAGCGGCGGGACCGGCTGGGTGCGGTGGCCCGGGCCGCGCTGGAGGCGCTCGGCCGCTCGGACCGGATCGACCGCTCGGTCATCGACTCGTTCGGCTGGGTGGTCCGGACCCGGCACCTGATGGCCTGGTCGGCCGACGAGGAGGTCCAGGCCGGCTTCGAGGCCGGCGGCGTGGCCGGCGCGGTGCCCGAGGACGGCCTGGTGCTGTCCCTGGTCAACCGGGGCGGCAACAAGCTCGACTGGTTCGTGGGCCTCGACGCCCGCCTGGAGATCGCCGCCGACGGCGACGAGGACGTGGTCGAGGTCCGGGTCGAGGTCCGCAACCCGACGGCGGTCGAGGGCGAGCCCACCTACGTGGTGGGGCCCTACAACAATTCGGGCCTGGCCCCGGGCGAGTACCAGGGCGTGCTGACCCTGACCGTGCCGGGTGCGGCGACCGGCGTGGAGGTCGTCGGCCGGGACCCGTTGGTCGAGGGGCCCGACGGCGACCACCTCGTGGTCGGGACCGCGGTGCGGGTCCCGGCCGGGGCGACCGAGGCGGTCACCTTCCGGTTCCGGCTCCCCGCCGACGAGGCCGACCTGGACGTGGTGGCGTCGGCGCGGCCGGTGCCGACCCGGTGGTCCGCGGGCGACTGGTCGTGGGAGGACACCGACAGCAGGCGCATCACCCTGCCCTGACCCGTCCGGCACCTCCCCGGAGGCCCTGGCCCGCGCCGACCGGGGCGGGCGGGCTCTGGTAGACGGTGGCGGTGCCCGCGCCGATCGACCCGGGTCCGACCCGGTGGCGGTTCCCACCCGTCGAGGTGGCCGACGAGGACGGCATCGTCGGCGTGGGCGCCGACCTGGCCCCGAGCACGCTGCTCGCCGCCTACCGCGCCGGGATCTTCCCGATGCACGTGCAGCGCTCGACGCTGGCCTGGTGGAGCCCGGATCCCCGGGGGATCCTGCCCCTCGACGGGCTGGTCGTGAGCCGGTCCCTGCGCCGCTCGGCCCGGCGCTTCGAGGTCCGGGTCGACACCGCGTTCGACGAGGTCGTGGCCGCCTGCGCCGACCCGGGTCGATCGGGCGGCTGGATCACCGCCGAGATCCGGGCCGCCTACGGCGAGCTGCACCGGCTGGGCTGGGCCCACAGCGTGGAGGCGTGGGACGGCGACGGGCTGGCCGGGGGCCTCTACGGGGTGGCGATCGGCGGCCTCTTCGCCGGCGAGTCGATGTTCCACCGGCGGACCGACGCGTCCAAGGTGGCCCTGGTCGGCCTCGTCGGTCTCTTGCGGGCCGACGGCGTGGAGGGCCGCCTCCTCGACGTCCAGTGGGCCACCCCCCACCTGCGCAGCCTGGGGGTGGTCGAGGTCCCCCGGGCCCGGTACCTGGCCCTGCTCGCCCGGGCGCTGGAGCTGCCGGCCCCGCCCTTCGGGCGGCCCGGGCCTGCTTTGTAAGGCCGCCCGGGGCGCGGGAAGCTGGGTCGATGAGCGAATGGCACCTGGAGCGACCCGACGCACCGTGGATGATGCGGACCTACTCGGGGCACTCCACCGCGGCCGCGTCCAACGCCTTGTACCGGACGAACCTGGCCAAGGGCCAGACCGGCTTGTCCGTCGCCTTCGACCTGCCGACCCAGACCGGCTACGACCCCGACCACCCGCTGGCCCGGGGCGAGGTGGGCAAGGTCGGCGTGCCCGTGGTCCACCTCGGCCACATGGCCACGCTGCTCGACGGGATCCCGGTCGGCGACATGAACACGTCGATGACCATCAACGCCACCGCGGCGTGGCTGCTGGGCCTCTACGTGGCCAACGCCGAGCGCCAGGGGGTGCCCAGCGAGCAGCTCCGGGGCACGACGCAGAACGACATCGTCAAGGAGTACCTGTCCCGGGGCACCTACATCTTCCCGCCCCTGCCCAGCCTGCGGCTGATCGTCGACATGGTCGCCTTCTGCGCCGACCGGATCCCCCGCTGGAACCCCATCAACGTGTGCTCGTACCACCTCCAGGAGGCCGGCGCGACCCCGGTCCAGGAGCTGGCCTACAGCCTGGCCACCGCGGTCGGCGTGCTCGACGCGGTGCGCGAGTCGGGTCAGGTGGCCCCCGAGCGGTTCCCGGCCGTGTTCGCCTCCATCAGCTTCTTCGTCAACTCGGGCATCCGGTTCGTCGAGGAGATCTGCAAGATGCGGGCCTTCACCGTGCTGTGGGACCGGATCGGACGGGAGCGCTACGGCGTGACCGACGAGAAGGCCCGCCGGTTCCGCTACGGCGTGCAGGTCAACAGCCTGGGCCTGACCGAGGCCCAGCCGGAGAACAACGTGCAGCGCATCGTGCTCGAGATGCTGGGCGTGACGATGTCCCGCCGGGCGCGGGCCCGTTCGCTCCAGCTCCCGGCCTGGAACGAGGCCCTGGGCCTGCCCCGCCCGTGGGACCAGCAGTGGGCGCTGCGCATGCAGCAGGTCCTGGCCTACGAGTCGGACCTGCTGGAGTACCCGGACCTGTTCGAGGGGTCCAAGGTCGTGGAGGGGCGCACGGCCGAGCTGGCCGACGCGGCCTGGGCCGAGCTGGAGGAGGTCCTGTCGCTGGGCGGCGCCTTCGCGGCGATCGACGAGCTGAAGGGCCGGCTGGTCCGCAGCCACGCCGAGCGGATCCGCCGGATCGAGTCCGGGGACCTGCCGGTGGTCGGCGTCAACCGCTTCACCGAGACCGAGCCGTCGCCGCTGGAGGGCGACGAGGCCATCCTGCGGGTCGACCCGGCGGTGGAGGCCGAGATGGTGGCCGACGTGGCCCGCTGGCGCGACCAGCGCTCCGCCGACGCGGTGAAGCGGGCCGTGGACGACCTGCGGCTGGCCCTGGAGGCGGGCGGCAACGTGATGCCGCCGACCATCGCCCTGGCCCACGCGGGGGGCACGACCGGCGAGTGGGCCGGTGCCCTGCGTGAGGTCTTCGGCGAGTACCGGGCGCCGACCGGCGTCGGGGCGGCGCGGACCGAGGGGTCCTCGGGCGGGCTGGCCGCGGTGGCGGACCGGGTCCGGGCGCTGCCCGGCGGCCCGGTGCGCCTGCTGGTGGCCAAGCCGGGCCTGGACGGCCACAGCAACGGGGCCGAGCAGATCGCGGTCGCCGCCCGGGACGCGGGCATGGAGGTCGTCTACCAGGGCATCCGGCTCACGCCCGAGCAGATCGCCGCGGTGGCGGTGCAGGAGGACGTCGACGTGGTCGGCCTGTCGATCCTGTCGGGCTCGCACCTCGAGCTGCTGCCCGAGGTGGTGCGCCGGCTGCGGGACGCCGGGGTCGACGCACCGGTCGTGGCCGGCGGGATCATCCCCGACGAGGACCGCCCGGCGCTGGCCGCGGCCGGGGTCGCCGCGGTCTACACGCCCAAGGACTTCGAGCTGGCCCGGATCATGGCCGACATCGTGGCCCGGGCCGAGGAGCACCGCGCCGCCCGTCGCTGAGCGCCCGGGCCCCGGGTCGTCGTCCGGCCGTCGGGGCTCGTGCCTGTCGTCCGGCCATCGATCGGGCATCCGGGTCGGCTGCGGCGGCCCCGGCTCAGCCGATCAGCTCGTAGAGGGGGTTGAGCAGGGCCAGGCGGTCCTTGTGGATGCCCACGGTGCCCCGGGCCCGGAGCCGGGTGCCGACCTGGATGCCGGGGATCCCCCGCCGGCCGAGGAAGACCAGCGACACGGCCGCGGTGTGGTCGGCCACCACGACCTCGAAGGTGGGCGCGTCGCGCAGCGGGGCCACCCGCACCGACCGGACGTGGCCGGCGATCTCCACGTCGTCGCGGTAGCGGACCCGCACGATCGGCGTGGCGCCCGGGTCGACCGGGCCGCCGTCCCCGCCACCCGTGCCGGCGGGGACCGGACCGGGCGGGGCGGCGACCCGTCCCTCGCCCTCGGTGGCCCGGCTCCCCCGGACCAGGGCCGACAGGGGCACCCGGTCCTCGCCCAGGGCGTCGAGGTGGAACGGGACCGAGGTCACGTTGGCGTGGGGGAGGCGGGAGACCTCCGCCTGGATCGAGTCGCCGGTGCGGTCGTGCAGGATCCGGTGCCACAGGCCCCGGTACTTGCGCTCGGGGAGCAGCACGCTCACCTCGGTGTCGCCCCCGGCCAGCTCGGCGGCGACGGTCTCGACCGCGGCCCGGGTCAGGCGCCGGTCGGGGCACTCGACCAGCTCGAGGGGGACCCGTTGCAGCCCGAGGCGGCCCCAGTCGGCGGCGAGGCGGCGGGCCGCGTCCTCGTCGATGGCGAAGTGGACGGCCCGCAGCTCGTCGGGGGTGAGCGTGCGGGCGTACTGGATGGCCCGGGCCGCGGCGAGGTCGAGCCGGTCGACGAAGACCAGGACCACGTGGCGGCGCAGGATCGGTGCGGTGGCCGCGGCGGGCACGTCGACCTCGAGGTGCGCGGCCTCGGTCTGGTACTGGCGGTTGAGGCGCAGCAGGCCGACCACGAAGATCGGCATGAGGACCAGGATCACCCAGGCCTGCTCGAACCGGGTGACCACGACGATGGCGACGATGAGCCCGGACAGGGTGGCCCCGACCCCGTTGGCCACCACGCCGCGGACCCAGCCCCGCTCCCGACGCCGCACGTGGTGGCGGGTCATCCCGGCCTGCGACAGGGTGAACCCGGTGAACACGGCGATGGCGTAGAGGGGGATGAGGCGGGTGACCTCGGCCCCGCTGACCACCACGAGCAGCGCGGCCGCGCCGGCCAGGGCGGCGATGCCGGTGGAGAACACGAGGCGGTGGCCCCGCTTGGTGAGCTGGCGGGGCAGGAAGCTGTCGCCGGCCTGGAGGCTGGCCAGGCGGGGGAAGTCGGCGAAGCCGGTGTTGGCCGCCAGGACCAGGATGAGCATGGTGGCCGTGTTGAGGACGTTGGACATGACCCCGCCGAGGGCGGACGAGCCGTACACGGCCTCGCCGATCTGGGCCAGGACGGTCGGCGTCCCGTCCTCGAAGGGGGCGACCCGGATCCGCGACGCCAGCAGCGACAGGCCGAGGAACATGACGCCCAGGCCGGTGCCCATGACCAGCAGCGTCGACCGGGCGTTGCGCCAGGCCGGCTCCTCGAAGGCGGGCACCCCGTTGGAGATGGCCTCGACGCCGGTGACGGCGGCACCGCCCGAGGCGAAGGCGCGCAGCAGCACGAAGGCCGACGCGCCGAGGATGAGCCCGCCCCCCTCGTCGGCCCCGAAGTGGACCATCCCCTCCAGGTGCGTGCCCACCACGGGCAGGCCGCCGGTGAGGTGGCGGAAGAGCCCGTAGCCGAGCAGCAGCGCCATGTTGAGGACGAAGAAGTAGGTGGGGATCGCGAAGACCTTCCCCGACTCGCGGACCCCGCGCAGGTTGCCGTAGGCGATGAGCGCGATGAACGACAGGGCGAAGGGGATCCGCAGCGGGGCCAGGCCCTCGACGGTGGAGATCAGGGCCGCGGAGCCGGCCGACACCGACACGGCCACGGTCAGCACGTAGCCGATGAGCAGGGCGGCCCCGGCGACCTGGGCCGGCAGGAGGCCGAAGTTGTCCTTGGTGACCAGGTAGGCGCCGCCGGCCGACGGGTACTCCTTGATGGTCTCCCGGTAGGAGACGATGAGGAGCAGCAGCACGACCAGCATGGCCGCGGTGATGGGCACGACCAGCGAGAAGGCGGCCAGGCCCACGGCGGGGACCAGGACGTGGAGGATCTCCTCGGTGGCGTAGGCCGACGAGGAGAGGTTGTCCGACGCGAAGACGGCGAGGGCGACGGGCTTGCTCAGCCGCTGGTGCTCGAGCTCCTCGCTGTGCAGCGGCTTGCCCAGCAGCCGGCGCTTGAGCCGGTAGAGGGCCGAGTCGGGGGGCAGCAGCGACGGGGGCGGGGCGGGGACCGGCCGGGGGGTTCCGGTCGACGGGGCTGCGTCGTGTGGCGTGGGGGGTGTGGTGGCCGAGCCAACGGGCGCCACGGCGTGCCTCCGTACCGGGTCGGATGACGGGCGGCCACGCTAGTGCTGCGCGGGGCCGGTGCAGGTGTCCGGGCCCGGGCGCGGCGATGCCGGGCCGGCCCCACGCCAACCCGGCATCGCGCCGCGCCGTGGAGCGCGGTGGCTCAGAGGCGCTGGGCCTCGCCGCCGTAGCCGTAGAGGAGGTACTGGTAGGTCTTGTCGAAGCTGTCGACGACGCTCTCCTCGTGGAAGTGCACCTTGACCGGCAGCACCGCGTAGGGCGCGTTCTCGTCGCCCTGGGTGTAGGGCGACCCGGCCTCGAAGGTCACGGTGAAGTCCTGGCCGGTGGACAGGTCGCTGTCCTCGCACCAGGTGAACACGGCGGGGATGTAGGCGCCGCCGCCCTTGTAGCGGGCCCCGTAGGCCCAGGCGATCTTCACGGTCGCCTTGGTGCTCCACGAGGTGATGTAGGGGATCTCCCACTCCTCGTCGTAGACGATCTTGTGGACGTTGGTGCCGGCCGCGGGCATCGACATCGGGTCGGCGCCCTGGGGCACGGCGCAGGCGACGATGTCGTTGCTGGTCAGCACGGGGCGACCGTCCGAGACGATCGTCTTGACGCCGTCGTACAGGTCGACGACCTGCTTGGCGGCCTCGAGGTATGCGGCGACGTTGCTCACGCGAGCTCCTCCTCGCTGCCGATCTCGGGCACGTAGATGTCGCCCACCTGCTCGGCCTCGTCGTAGGTGTTGCTGTTCTTCGCCTGGAGCTGCTCTGGGTCAGCGCCTTCGGGGATCTCGGGCATGGCGGCCTCCTGGGTCGTGCCTCGGAGCCCATCTTCGACAGCGCCGGTCGTGGCGGGGAGGCGGGGCCGGGCAGCCGGGGGGCCATGGCGGTTGCCTCGAAGGGCAACCTGCCGGGACCGTGGTGCGCGGTCCCGTCCCCACCGATCGTGGTGGCGAGTAGCATCCCTGCGCCGGCTGCAGGCGTCGGCGGAGACAAGCGCGATGGCCACGGACCTCCACGAGGGCGATGTGCGGCCCGGGTCCCTCCGGCGGGCTCTGATCCACCGAAGGGCGGAGAGCCGGCTCCTGCGCCTGCTCGACGACGTCTCGACCTCGGGTCGCGTGCAGATGGTGCGGGTGTCGGGCCCGTCCGGGATCGGCAAGACGACGCTGCTCGACCTGGCCGCGGCGTCGGTCCGCGCCGGCGACGGGGAGGTCGCCTGGCTGGGCGGGG
>JBFWTJ010000066.1:0-15614 GCA_050247895.1 Acidimicrobiia bacterium | reverse complement strand
CGTCGTCGGCGCGCAGCGCGTTGTCGGGGATCAGGTCGGCGCCGTGGGCCTGGCCGGCCCGCATGGCCTCGGCCCCACCGACGATCTCCATGATCTCGGTGGTGATGGCGTCCTGGCGGGCCCGGTTCATGACCCGCGTCAGCTTGGTGATCAGGTCGTCGGCGTTGTCGGTGGCCGACTTCATGGCCCGCTGCTGGTCGGCGAAGAACGACGCCGCCCCGTCGAGGAGGGCGGCGTAGAGCCGGGCCTCGGCGTAGCGGGGCAGCAGGCGGGACAGGATCTCTGTGGGGTTCGGCTCGAACTCGTAGTCGGCCGAGGGGCCGGCCGGGGCGGCCTCGGTGAGCGCCTGGACGTCGAGGGGGACGAAGCGGCGCTGCACCACCTTCTGCGAGGCGGCCGACAGGAACTGCGTGTAGACGAGCTCGACGGCGTCGTAGCGGCCCTCCTCGAAGGCCGGGACGAGGTGGCCGGCCACCGTCCGGGCGTCGTCGTAGGTGGGCTCGTCGGAGAAGCCGGTGAAGGCCTGGTCGAGCTCGTAGCCCCGGAAGCGGAAGTAGGCCTGCGCCTTGCGGCCCACGGTGACGAGGCGGGCGTCGGTGCCCGCGGCCCGCAGCCGGGCCACCTCGCGCTCGGCGGTGCGGATGACGTTGGAGTTGTAGCCGCCGCACAGGCCCCGGTCGCCGGCGATGACCACCACGGCCACCGTCGACACCTGGTCGCGCTGCTCGAGCAGGGGCGAGCCCCCGCCGGCACCGGCCGCGGCCAGGTTCCGGATGACCTCGGTGATCTGCTCGGCGTAGGGGCGGGAGGCGACGACCCGCTGCTGGGCCTTGAGGATGCGGCTGGCGGCGATGAGCTCCATCGCCTTGGTGATCTTCTTGGTCGACTGCACCGACTTGATCCGTCGGCGCAGGGTGCGCTCGGTGCCGCCGGCCATCGTCGCTAGGCCCCGGCCTCGGCCGGCGCGCCCTGGTCCGCCGCGGTCCCGGCCGCCTCGGCCGCCGTGGCCGTGAACGACTCGGTGAACTCCTTGAGGCCCGCCTCGAAGGCGGCCAGGTCGGCGATGTCGCCGGTGGTCCGGATGCCGTCGAGGATCGCCGCGTGGCGGCCCCGGAACCAGTCGAGCAGCTCGGACTCGAAGCGGCGCACGTCGGCCACCGCCACGTCGTCGAGGTAGCCGTTGGTGCCGGCGTAGAGGACCACGACCTGCTCCTCGACGGGCATGGGGCTGTTGAGCGGCTGCTTGAGCAGCTCCACCAGGCGGTAGCCCCGGTCCAGCGCGGCCTGGGACACCTTGTCGAGCTCGGAGCCGAAGGCGGCGAAGGCCTCGAGCTCGCGGAACTGGGACAGGTCGCCCTTGAGGGTGCCCACGGCCTTCTTCATGGCCTTGATCTGGGCCGCGCCGCCCACCCGGGACACCGACTGGCCGGTGTCGAAGGCGGGCCGGACGCCGGACTTGAACAGGTCGTCCTGGAGGTAGATCTGCCCGTCGGTGATCGAGATCACGTTGGTCGGGATGTAGGCCGAGATGTCGCCGGCCTTGGTCTCGATGATGGGCAGGGCGGTCAGCGAGCCGGCGCCCTTGTCGTCGGAGAGCTTGGCCGCCCGCTCCAGCAGCCGGCTGTGGAGGTAGAAGACGTCGCCCGGGTAGGCCTCGCGCCCCGGCGGGCGGCGCAGGAGCAGCGAGATCTGGCGGTACGCCTCGGCCTGCTTGGACAGGTCGTCGTAGACGACCAGGGCGTGCTCGGCGTTCTCCATCCAGTGCTGGCCCATGGCGCAGCCGGCGTAGGGGGCCAGGTACTTGAACGGGGCCGGGTCGGACCCGCCGGCCACCACGACCACCGTGTACTCCAGCGCGCCGTGCTCGGCCAGGGTCGACACGGTGTTGGCCACCGTCGACTCCTTCTGGCCGATGGCCACGTAGATGCACTTCACGCCCAGGCCACGCTGGTTGAGGATCGTGTCGATCGCCACCGTGGTCTTGCCGGTCTTGCGGTCGCCGATGATCAGCTCCCGCTGGCCCCGGCCGACCGGGGTCATCGAGTCGACGGCCTTGATGCCGGTCTGGAGCGGCTCGTGCACCGGCTTGCGGCCCGTGATGCCCGGAGCCTGGATCTCCACCCGGCGCTCCTGGACGTTGGACAGCGGGCCCTTGCCGTCGATCGGGTTCCCGAGGGTGTCGACGACCCGGCCGAGCAGGCCGTCGCCGACCGGCACCGACAGGATGCGGCCGGTGGCCTTGACGGTCTCGCCCTCGCGGGCGGCGTCGGCGTCGCCCAGGATGACGGCGCCGATGTACTCCTCGTCGAGGTTCATGGCCAGCCCGAGGGTGCCGCTCTCGAACTCGAGGAGCTCGTTGACCGCCGCGCCGGGCAGGCCGCTCACCGTCGCGATGCCGTCGCCGACCTCGACGATCCGGCCCACCTGGGCCACCTCGACGTCGGGCCGGAAGCCCTCGAGGTTCTTCTGCAGCGCCGCGGCGATGTCGGCGGTGTTGATGGTCAGCTCTGACATCTGGGTCGTGCCTTCTCTCGCTCCTAGAACGCGGACTTCAGCTGCTCGATGCGGGTGCGGACCGTGCCGTCGATGACGGTGTCGCCGATCTGGGCGACGACCCCGCCGAGCACCGTGGGGTCGACGACGACCTTGACCTCGACCTGCTTGCCGGTGGCGGTGGCCAGGGCCTCGGCCAGCCGGGCCTTCTGGTCGGCGGTGAGCTCGACCGCGGTGCGGACCTCGGCCACCTCCTTGTTGGCCTCGCTCGCGCTCAGCCGGACCAGCTCGTCGATGATCGCCGGCAGGTCGCGGGAGCGACCCGAGCCGATGACCAGCGACACCAGGCTCACCGTCAGGGGGTTGGCCTTGCCGCCGAGGAGGTCCTCGACGATCTGCTGGCGCCGGGACACCGGCAGCGCCGCGTCGGTCAGGGCCGTGCGCAGCTCGTCGGACCCCTGCAGGGTCCGCGAGAAGCGGAACAGCTCGTCCTCGACCGTGGCGATGCTGCCCTCGGCCCGGGCGACGCCGAACAGGGCGCTGGCGTAGGCGTGGGTCCGCTCGTCGGCCATCAGAAGCCTCTCTCCGTCGGGGTGGATGGGCGCCAGCCGCTCACGAGCGCTGCTGGGCC
Source organism: Acidimicrobiia bacterium (assembly GCA_050247895.1). Taxonomy (GTDB): domain Bacteria; phylum Actinomycetota; class Acidimicrobiia; order Acidimicrobiales; family VFJN01; genus CAVPEW01. The sequence continues at coordinate 12,490 of JBFWTJ010000066.1, read as the reverse complement.
ACCTGGTTGATGTAGTTCTCGATCAGCTGGACCTGGGTGGCCTGGTCGAGGTTCTTCTGGACGACGACCTCGGCCGCGCCCACGGCGAGCTTGGCCACCTCGCCCCGCAGGTCGGAGATCGCCTGGCCCTTGGCCACCTCGATGTCGGCCGCGGCCCGGCTGCGCATCTCGGCCAGCTCGGTCTGGAGGCGGGCCTCCTGGTCGCGGCGCATCGACTCGCCCACCTGGCGGGCCTCCTCGATGATCCGCGACGCCTCGGAGCGGGCGTCGGCGAGCTGGGCCCGGTAGTCGGTCAGGAGCTGGTCGGCCTCGGCCCGCTGGGACTCGGCGGCCTGGACGTCGGCGCGGATGCGCTCGGTCCGGGCGTCGAGGCCCTTCTTGATGGCCGGGTAGCCCATCTTCCAGACGAAGAAGAAGACGACGAAGAAGCCGATGGCGCCCCAGATGATCTCGTTGACCTCGGGGAGCAGCGGGTTCGGGGCTTCCTGGCAGTCGTCGATCGCACCGCCGCCCTCGAGGGTCTCGATGCAGAGGTGCTCGGCGTGGCCGATCTCGGCCTCGGTCGTCGTCTCGTCCTCCTCCTGGGCGGAGGCGTGGGGCGCGAAGCCGACGACGACCAGAAGGGCGAGCAGCGCGGCCAGCAGGGGTCGCGTGATGCGCACGGGAGCCTCGCTCAACCCTGGCCGAGGAAGAAGACGACGAAGCCGATGAGGGCCAGGGCCTCGACGAAGGCGATGCCGAGGAACATGGTCGTGCGGACCATGCCGGCCGCCTCGGGCTGGCGGGCCATGGCCTGGACGGACTGGCCGACCAGGTAGCCGATGCCGATGCCCGGGCCGATGGCGCCCAGGCCGTAGGTCAGCGCGGCGAGGCCGGTGTTGTCGATGCCGCCGGAGGCGGCCTCCTGGGCCAACACGGAGAGGCTCATGGTGTCAGTGCCTTTCTGGGTTCTCTGGGTGGAGAAGGGTCGTGGGAACGGTGGGTCAGTGCTCGTGGCTGATCGCCGAGCCGATGTAGACGCCGGCGAGCAGGGTGAACACGTAGGCCTGCAGGAAGCTCACCAGCAGCTCGAAGGCGGTGAACATGATCACGCCGGCTGCGGGGAGCGGGAGGAAGACCGCGTACCACTTGGCCGTGAAGAGCCCGGCCGAGAGCACGGCGAAGGTGACGAGCAGGATGTGGCCCGCCAGCAGGTTGGCGAAGAGACGGACCATGTGGGAGAAGGGCTGGACCAGGAACTTCGAGATGAACTCGATGGGGATCACCAGGATCAGCAGCGCGATCGGCACGCCCGGCGGGACCAGGGCGTGCTTGATGTAGCCCGGTCCGTGCTCCTTGAAGCCCGAGCCGTGGTACACGACGTAGGCCAGCAAGGCCAGGAACATCGGCAGGGCGATGCGGGCGCTCGCCGGCATCTGGATCACCGGGATGATCTCGAAGATGTTGGTGAACAGGATGAAGAAGAAGAACGAGATGAGCAACGGCGTGTACTTCAGGCCCTTGGGCCCCATCGTCTCGAGCACGATGCCCTTCTCGATGAACTCCACCGCCGACTCGGCCACGTTCTGCATGCCCGTGGGCACGAGCTCCTGACGGCTCCCGAGCCGGAAGACCAGGATGGTCAGCACCACGGCGAAGAAGTAGACGAGGACGACCTTGTTGATCCCCCAGACGTCGTCGCCGACGAACTCGGGCCAGTTGACGATGTGGCTGAGGGGCGGGAACTCGAGGCCGAGGATCACCGGGGCGTCGTCTCCTTCGGTGTGGGCTTCAGATCGGGGTGGGCCAGGCTGATCGACACGAACCGCATCTCCCACAGGAGCAGGCCGAGGTGGGTGACGACCAGGGCGAGGCCCAGGGGGACGGGCTCGACCCAACCGGCGTCCCGCACCGCGAGCACCGCGACCGACACCAGGCCGAGGCGGAGCAGGAAGCCGAAGAGGGCTGCGGCCATGAGCAGGCCGTAGGAGATGCGGGCCGCGGTGGCCAGCATCCAGGCGGCCAGGAGCAGGTTGGCCACCACGATGGCCACGGCGTAGCCGACCGAGGCCGCGCCGGCGGGGCCCCAGCCGAGCAGGCCGGCCAGGACCAGGACGGGGACGAAGGGCAGCGCCCGGCGGGCGATGTCGCGCGCCACCAGGGGTTCGGGGGCCACGGCCAGCTCGACCGGTACCGCCACGCTCACGCCGGGCCGCCCGTGGTCGGTCGGGCCCAGGGCTGGCCCTCGTCGTGCGCCCGCATCTCGCGGTCGTAGCCGATCCAGAGCTTGGCCGTCACGCCGGCCACCCCGAGCACGGCCAGGCCGATGGTCAGGAAGGGGTCGGTGCCGAGCCAGCGGTCGAGCAGCCAGCCGAGGCCGCCCATGAACACGATGGACAGGACGAGCTCGAAGCCGCGTCCCATGCTGTCGCCGTAACCCCGGTGCAGCTCACGCTTGGCTCGGGCGTCGAACACAACCTTCATCCCACGGGCCGGGGCCGCTTTCGCAACGGCCTTGTGAATCTTTGCGCAATCTAGGGAGGCGCTCGGAACAGCGGCAAATCGGGACCGCTGCGATGCGACGGCGGAGGTTAGCTGAGCCGCGACCCGGAGTTCTCCTCGTCGCGACCTGGATGTCAGCGAAGTGTCGGGTCCCGGCGCGAGCGCAGGCCCGGGCTGAAGATCGTGTAGAGGAACAGGGCCAGCCCGGCGATGGCCGCGGGGACGTAGAGGTCGCCCTTGCCGGTGTAGGTCGGGTAGAGCACCACGGCGGACAGCAGGGCCGTCCAGGCCCACAGGATGAGCACCGAGCGCCGCTGGCCGTGCCCCAGGCGCATGAGCCGGTGGTGGAGGTGGTCCTTGTCCGCGGTGGCCACGCCCCCGCCCCGGCGGGCCCGGCGCAGGATGGCGAACGCGGTGTCGAGGATGGGCACGCCCAGGATGACCAGGGGGATGAACAGCGGGGCGAAGAAGAAGAACGTCTGGCCCGAGAACGGCGCGTCGGTGTTGCCGCCGACCGAGATCGTGGCCGCCGCCATGAGCAGGCCCAGCGTGAGCGCGCCGGCGTCGCCCATGAAGATCTTGGCCGGGTGGAAGTTGTGGGGCAGGAAGCCCACGCAGGCGCCGACCACCGCGGCGGCGATGACCGCGCCGGGGTTGTCCCGGCCCACGATGCCCTCGTCGTTGAGCTGCACCGCGTAGAGCAGGAAGGCGCCGGAGGCGATGGCGACGATCCCCGCGGCGAGGCCGTCGAGGCCGTCGATCAGGTTCACCGCCTGGGTCATGCCCAGCACCCACAGGACCGTGACCAGCGCCGAGAGGTCGGGCGAGAGCGAGACCAGGCCGGCGAAGGGGATGCGGAAGAACAGGATGCTGACCCCGGCCAGAGAGATGACCGACCCGGCCAGGACCGTGCCCGCGGTCTTGGCCGGGGCCGACACGTCCTTGAGGTCGTCGATCTGGCCCACCGCGAACATCGTCAGCGCGCCGAGCACCACCCCGAGGGGGACCGTGGTCGAGGCGAAGACCGGGGCGAACTCCTCGAGGCGCCACGCCACCGCCATGCCGGCCAGCCACCCGGCCACGATGGCCGCCCCGCCCAGCACCGGGGTCGGCACCGTGTGCACGCGGCGCTCGTCGGGCCGGACCACCGCGTCGATGCGGAACGACAGCCAGCGGAAGAACGGCGTGGTGACGAGCGTCACGAGCGCGGCGGCGCCGATGACGACCAGGTAGCGCACCCGCGGCCCGGGTCTCAGTCGCCGGTCGGGTAGGGCGCGAACTTGGAGCAGAGCGCCTGCACCTCGTCGCGCACGGCGAGGACCTCCCCCTGGTCCTCGCGGCCGACCAGCACCCGGTGGATGAGGTTGGCCACCGTGGCCATCTCGGCCTCGCCCATGCCCTGGGTCGTGGTGGCCGGCGAGCCGATGCGCAGGCCCGAGGTGATGTAGGGCGGGCGGGGGTCGTCGGGCACGGTGTTCTCGTTGAGGCTGATCCCGGCCCGGTCCAGGGCCAGCCGGGCCTTCTTGCCCGACAGCTCGGGGTCGAACGAGCGCAGGTCGACCAGCATCAGGTGGTTGTCGGTCCCGCCCGAGACCAGGCGCAGGCCGTGCGCGGCCAACCCCTCGGCCAGCGCCGCGGCGTTGCGCACCACCTGGGCCGCGTAGTCCTTGAACTCGGGCGTCATGGCCTCGCGGAACGCCACGGCCTTGGCCGCGGTGACGTGGTCGAGCGGACCGCCCTGGAGCCCGGGGAACACCGCCTTGTCGATGGCCTCGGCCAGCCCGGCCCGGCACAGGATCGTCCCGGCGCGCGGACCCCGGAGGGTCTTGTGGGTGGTCAGGGTCATGATGTCGGCGCCGTGCTCGAGGGGGTTGGGGTGCACGCCCCCGGCGATGAGCCCCGCGATGTGCGCGGCGTCGAACATGAACAGGGCCCCGACCTCGTCGGCGATCTCCCGGAACGGCCGGGGGTCGATGATCCGGGGGTAGGCGGTGGCGCCGGCGACGATGATCTTGGGCCGGTGCGCCCGGGCCGCGTCGCGGACCTGGTCCATGTCGATGCGCTCGTCGCTGGGCGTCACCCCGTAGGACACGAACCGGTAGAGCTTGCCGCTGGCGTTGACCGGCGAGCCGTGGGTGAGGTGGCCGCCCTGGTCCAGGCGCAGGCCCAGCACCGTGTCGCCCGGGTCGAGCAGCGCCAGGTAGACGGCCATGTTGGCGTTGGCGCCGGCGTGGGGCTGGACGTTGGCGTGCTCGGCGCCGAAGAGCTCGCAGGCCCGGGTCCGGGCCAGCTCCTCGACCTCGTCGATGACCTCGTTGCCGCCGTAGTAGCGCTTGGAGGGGTAGCCCTCGCTGTACTTGTTGGTCAGCACCGAGCCGGTGGCCCGCAGCACCGCGGGCGAGGTGAAGTTCTCGCTGGCGATGAGCTGCAGGGTGGTGTTCTGCCGCTCGACCTCGCGGTCGATCAGGGCGAACAGCTCGTCGTCGGGGCTCGTGGGCCAGGGCATCAGCTACTCCCCATCCTGGGCGGTCTCGATGTCGGTGATCTGGTGCACCCGGCGGGCGTGCCGGCCCCCCTCGAAGTCGGTGGAGAGCCACAGCTCGAGGATCTCGCCGGCCAGCCCGGGGGCCACGATGCGGCCCCCCATGGCCAGCACGTTGGCGTCGTTGTGCTGCCGGCTCAACCGGGCGGTGTAGAGGTCGTTGCACAGGGCGGCGCGCACGCCGTGGACCTTGTTGGCCGCGATCTGCTCGCCCTGGCCCGAGCCGCCCAGCACGATCCCCCGCTCGACCCGCCCGTCGACCACGGCCCGGCCGACCTCGGCGCAGATGGGCGGGTAGTCGACGGCTTCGTGGGAGTGGGTGCCCAGGTCGAGCACGTCGTGGCCGAGCCGCTCGAGCTCGGCCACCAGGTGCCCCTTGAGGTCGAACCCGGCGTGGTCGGCTCCGATGGCGATCTTCATGCGCGGCCGAGTCTACGACCGGTCCCGATGTGGGACGCTGAGCACCATGTACGAGGAGATCACCTACGAGGTCGAGGACCCGGTCGCCACCCTCACGCTCAACCGGCCCGAGCAGATGAACGCCCTGACGGCGCGCATGGCCGACGAGCTGCGCGACGCGGTGCGCCGGGCCGAGGGCGACCGGTCCGTGGTGGGCATCGTGCTCACCGGCGCCGGCCGCGGCTTCAGCTCCGGTGGCGACCTGGGCCGGCTGGCCAAGCTGCGCGACGAGGCTCCCGATCAGGGCGCGGCGGTGGCGGTCGATCCCCGCGCCGGTGCCCGCGAGGGCTCCCTGGGCTCGGCGTCGGACGACTTCACCGGCGAGTACACGTACCTGATGGCCACCGAGAAGCCGATCGTGGCCGCCATCAACGGTGCCATCGCCGGGATGGCCATCCCGATCGCGCTCTGCTGCGACATCCGCTTCATGGCCGCCGAGGCCAAGATGCTCCCGTCGTTCTCGCAGCTCGGCCTCATCGCCGAGTGGGGCATCTCGTGGCTGCTCCCCCGCCTGGTCGGCCCCGCGGTGGCCCTCGACATCCTCATGACGTCGCGGCCGCTGTCGGGGACCGAGGCGGCCGAGCTGGGCATCGTGCACGCCGCGGTGCCCGCCGAGGAGGTCGTCGCCCGCAGCCGGGACTACGTGCGGGCCCTGGCCGAGCGCACCTCGCCCCGCTCGCTGGCCATCATCAAGCGCCAGGTCTACGAGCAGGCCCATGCCGGCCTGGGCGCGGCCGAGCAGGAGGCCCGCGCCCTGATGCTGGCCAGCTTCCGCCACTCCGAGTTCAGGGAGGGCCTGGGCGCCTTCATGGAGAAGCGCCCGCCCCGCTTCGACCGCCTGCCCCCGGCGCAGGACTAGCCGGCCGGGGCGGTCGGCGCCACCTCCCGGGCGAACCAGCCGGCCGCCTCGACCAGCCGTTCGAGGGGCAGCCGCCCGTAGGGCCCGCCGAGCTCGCCCATCGTCAAGGTCATGTGGGTGACACCGGCCCGGGCCGCGGCGTCGACCTTGTCGACCAGGCGCCGGCGCAGGCCCTCGTCCAGCTCCTGGCCGTCGAGGGCCAGGACCAGGTAGGTGTGGACCTCCAACTGCTCGCCCTCGCGTCCCTCGGCGGCCATGGCCTCAGCCAGCCGGGGCATGGCCGCGGCGATCTCCGCCGCGGCCAGCGGGTAGGGCCACCAGCCCTGGCCGTGACGGGCCACCCGGCGCAGCACGGGGTCCACCGCGCCCCCGCCGACCACGATGGGCAGGGGCGACTGCACCGGCTTGGGCTCGAACCACGACTCGGGGAACGACGACCAGGGCCCGTCGTGGGGTCCGTCACCCTCGAAGAGGGACCGCAGCGCGGCGAGGTGGTCGTCGGTGCGGGGGCCGCGCTCGGCGAACTCGACGCCGAGCACGTCGAACTCGTCCTCCATCCAGCCGGTGCCGACCCCGAGGGTGAGCCGGCCGCCCGACACGAAGTCCAGTCCGGCCACGAGCTTGGCGGTGACCAGCGCCGGGCGCAGCGGCACGAGCAGGACGCCGGTCAGGAAGCGCAGGGTGGTGGTCTGGCCGGCCAACCAGGCGAAGGTGGTGAACGGGTCGTGCGAGGGCGAGCTGGCGTCGATGGGCAGGTCGCCGTTGCGGGGGTGCCGCGCCCGCAGGGCCTTGGGGTAGATGAGGTGCTCCCCGGCCGACACCCAGCCGTAGCCGAGGTGCTCGGCGGCCCGGGCGTAGGCGGCCATGTCGTCCCGGGTGGCCAGGTGGCCGGTCCAGGGGAGCTGGAGGCCGAACTGCACGGCTCCCGCCCCCATCAGGCCCCGTCCCAGGGCACCAGGGGCGGGTCGCCGTAGAGCAGTGGGTGGAGCCGCTCGTCGACGAGCTCGAGGATGGCCCCGGTGCCGGTCCGGTAGTAGGCGAAGATGTCCCGGTCGTCGCTCGCCCGCCGGCCCGTGGCGGCCAGCTCCAGCCCGGCCGCCTCGAGCCGGGCCATGTCGGCCGCGAGGTCCGAGGTCCACTGACCGGTGTGGTGCAGCGCCCCCGGCGACGGCGCGCTCCACATCGTGCCGGGCACGTTGCCGATCAGCTCCAGCACCGGCGGGCCCTGCAGGGAGTGCACGACGGTCAGGTCGACCTCGCCCTCGCCGGTCGGCGTGCGGTAGATGACCCGGCCGGTGTGCAGGTCGCGCCAGCGCACGCCCAGGGTGGCCGACATCTCCTCCATGGCCGCGGGCACGTCGTCGACCACGAACGCCGTCTGGAAGACCCGGCCCCTCACGAGTCGAGCTCCGACCAGTAGATGTCGAAGCGGCTGGTCGAGATCAGCCAGCGCCCGTCGTCGCCCCGGCGGTACCGGTCGTCGTAGGTGCCCAGCAGCGTGAGCGGCCGGGCACCGCTGCCGTCGAAGGCGTGGTCGGTGAGGTACCAGCTGCCGGTCGCCTCGTCGCCGTCGACCTCGATGTGGGGGTTGGACAGGATGTGGAGCCGGGCCCGGGCGGTGAAGCGGCGGGCGAAGCGGTCCTGGTAGCCGGCCCGGATGCCTTCGTGGCCCGACCAGGTGCCGTAAGGGCCCTGGTCGAGGACGGCGTCGGGGCTGAACACCCCCAGCAGCCGGTCGAGGTCGCCCCGGTCGTAGTGGTGGGCCCACTCGTGCTTGAGGCGGGTGATGGCCAGGTAGTCGGCCAGGTCGTCGGTCACGGCGCCCTCCGGGCGGTCAGCTCCAGGGGGAGCTCGGTCAGCCCCCGCAGCAGCAGGCTGGGGTTGTGGTGCAGGTGCTCGGGTCGCCGGCCGTCGGGCCAGCGCACCTCGCCGACCCGCTCGACCAGGGCGGTGAAGCCGACCACGAGCTCGCGGCGGGCCAGCGGCGCGCCCAGGCAATAGTGGGGGCCGGCCCCGAAGCCGAGGTGGTTGCGGGGCGCCCGGCGGTCCAGGTCCAGGTCGTCGGGCTGCGCGAAGCGGCGCTCGTCGCGGTTGGCCGACCCGAACCGCACGTCGAGGACCGAGCCCGCGGGCACCGGGACCCCGTCGAGCTCGACGTCGACCACAGCGGTGCGGAACAGGCCCTGGACCGGGGACGCCAGGCGGACCGCCTCCTCGGCGAAGGCCGCGATCGCCCCCGGGTCGGCCTGCAACCGGGGCCACAGGGACGGGTCGTCGGCGGCCAGGCGCATGCCCTCGGACAGGGCGTTGGTGGTGGTCTCGGAGCCGCCGACGAAGGTGTCGGCCATCATCTCGGCGTGGAGCTCGGCGTCCTCCAGCGTCCGGCCCCACCCCTCGACCTCGGTGTTGACCAGGTCGCTGAGCAGGGTGTCGTCGGGCTGGGCCCGCAACCGCTCGAAGATGGGCTGGAAGTAGTGCTGGGCCTCGATCTCCTGGCGGACCGAGTCGAGCCGGGCCTCGTCGTCCTGCATCCCCCCGAGGCGCCGGACCCAGGCGTCGGTCCACGCCTTGATGCGCCAGACGTCCTCCCGGGGTGCGCCCATCTGGCGGGCGATGGTGACCAGCGGGAGGGGCACGGCGAAGGCCCGGACGAAGTCGAAGGGACCGGCGTCGAGCACCTCGTCGATGAGGGAGTGGGCCACCTCGGCGATGAAGCCGTCGAGCTGGGCGATGCGCGACGGCCGGAAGGCGTGCTCGAACAGGCCCCGGAGCGCCTTGTGGTCGGGGTCGTCCCGCCGGCTCAGGGTGGGTGCGGGCAGCCAGCCCTCGGTGGTGAAGAGCCGCTCGATCTCGGCCGCGACGCCCGACCCGCGCACCCCGTCGGACAGGGCCATCGGGGGACGGGCGCTGCTGAAGCGCACGGGGTCGGTCAGGACCTGGCGGACGGTGTCGTGGCGGGTGACGACGTAGTGGCCCGAGCCGGGGTCGAGCCACACCGGGGCCTCGTCACGCAGGCGCGCGTAGGCCGGGTACGGGCACTGCACGACCTCGGGATCGCCCAGGTCGACCCCCTCGAACCGCTCCCCCATGACTCCCCCCCCCAGGGCCTGCGCGCTCAGGACAGCTTGGCGGTCCCGACGTTGGCCCGGATGTAGTCGGCCACCACCGAGCCGGGCTGGCCGGGCAGGAAGATCTCGTGCACGCCGATCTCGCGCAGCGGCTCGAAGTCCACCTCGGGGATGATCCCGCCCATGATGACCAGCACGTCGGTCTTGCCGGCTGCCTTGAGGCCCGGGATGAGCTCGGCGGCGATGTTGATCTGCCCGCTGGTCATGATGCTGAGGGCGACCACGTCGACGTCCTCCTGCACCGCGGCCTGCACGATCTCGTCGACCACGCCGAAGCGGAAGTAGACGACCTCCATCCCCGCGTCGCGCAGCTCACGGGCGATGAGCTTGGACCCCCGGCCGTGGACGTCGATCTTCTTCTTGGCCAAGAGCACCTTGATGGTGTCCGACATCGCAGTCATTCTCCTATTCGCTGACGAACCAGCCGAACGCCTCGCGCATCGGCACCATCATCTCGCCGTTGGTGACCCCGGCCCGGGCCGCGTCGAGCAGCGCGGGCATCAGCTCACCGGTGCCGGCCTTGAGCTCCTCGCAGGCCACGGCCACCCGGGCGAGGGCGTCCTTGACCGCGACCTCGTCCCGCTTGGCCTTGTAGGCCTCGAGCCGGCGCTTCGCCTTCGCCTCGACCTCGGGGTCGAGCCGGAAGGGCTCGTAGTTCTCGGGCTCGGTGGAGACGTAGCGGTTCACGCCGACCACGGGGATGTCGCCGGAGTTGATCCGCTTCTTCATCTCGTAGGACGAGTCGTCGATGGCCCGCTTGATCTCCCCGGTCTCGATGCCGGTGAGGTACCCGCCGCGGCTCTCGATCTCCTCGTAGATCGCCCAGGCCTCCTCCTCCATCTGGTCCGTGAGCTTCTCGACGTAGAAGGAGCCGCCCAGCGGGTCGGCCACGTTGCGGGCGCCCGACTCCCACATGAGGATCTGCTGGGTCCGCAGGGCGGTGCGGTGCGACATGTCGGTGGGCACGCCGACGGCCTCGTCGTAGGAGCACGTGTGGATGGACTGCACGCCGCCGAGCACCGCGGCCAGCGCCTGGAGGGTGATGCGGGCGTTGTTGTTGAGCAGCTGCTGGGCGGTCAGCACGTACCCGCTGGTGTGCACGTGGACCCGGGCGTGCATGTTCGACGGCTTGGTCGCCCCGGCGTCCTTGCAGATCTTGGCCCACATGCGCCGGTGGGCCCGGAACTTGGCCACCTCCTCGAACAGGTTCACGGTGCAGCCGATCTGGAACGACAGCAGGCCGATGAACTCGTCGGGGTCGAGCCCGGCCCGCAGGCCGGCGTCGATGATCGACTTGCCCCAGGCCAGCCCGTAGGCCAGCTCCTGGACCGGGGTGGCGCCGGCCTCGGACAGGCCGTACATGAAGATGTTGGCCGGGTTCCAGTAGGGCGCGTTGCGGGCCGACCAGCGGATCAGGTCGACCATGAGGGCGTAGCCCCACTTGGGCTCCCACGACGGGATGTCCTGGACCGCGATGCGCGGGTACCAGTTCATCGAGTTCCCGTGGATCTCGTGGGCGCCCGAGCCCCGGCGCTCGGCGGCCGCGGTGAGCAGGGCCAGGGCCGGCAGGCAGTTGTCGCCGGTGATCATCGAGAAGTTGGTCCGCATCATGTCCCAGTCGCGGACCAGCTCGTCGTAGTCGTCGCCGGTGCTCATGTGGACCCCGCACTGGCCGATGTTGTCCTTGGCCTCGGGGTGGTCGGCGTCGATGCCGTACATGCAGGGGATGTCGTAGACGGTGTTGAAGACCTTGTGGCCGAAGTAGCCCTCCATGCCCTCGGCCACCATGTGCTCCATCTTCGTGCGGGTCTCCTCGATGGTCCCGTAGCCGAAGACCATCTGCTGCATCCACGGCGTCAGGGCGTAGCCGTCGGGGAACAGGCCACGCGTGAAGGGGTACACGCCGGGCATCTCGTCGAGGTGGCGCGGGTCGAGGTCCTCGGCCGTGTAGACGGTCTTGACCTCGATGCCCGACAGCGTGTGCTCGGTCTGGAGCTTCTCGGCGTAGCGGGCCCGGCGCTCCGCCCAGGCCGCCTTGTTCTTCTCGAACTGCTCGGTCTTGACGTCCATGGTCAGTCCCTCCCTGGTGCCGGCGACGCGGGGGCGCGCCGCCAGCCGAGTTGCTCGATGACCTCGTCGGCCGCGCCGTCGGGGTCGACCTCTCCTGCTTCCAGCCGCTCGACGGTGCGGGCCATGAGCGGCGTGCCCTCGAGGGCCCGGGCCAGCTCGTCGCGCAGGCGCTGCGCGGTCCGCTCGAGGAACTGGGCCGTGCGCCGCTGGCGCCGGGCCGCGGCGGCCGCGCCGCTGGACTCGGCGTAGGCCCGGTGCTCGGCCAGGGCCCGGGCCAGGTCGTCGATGCCCTCGTGGCGCCGGGCGCTGGCCAGGACCACGGGCACGACCCACGGCTCGGCCCCCTCGGGCCCACGGCGCACGTAGTCCTGGTTGGCCAGCTCCTTGGCCGACTGCTCGGCGCCGGGGGTGTCGCCCTTGTTGACCACGATCACGTCGGCGATCTCGAGGATCCCGGCCTTCATGGCCTGGAGCGAGTCGCCGTAGCCGGGGACCAGCACGAGCACCACGGTCTGGGCCAGGCGGGCGATGTCGAGCTCGCCCTGGCCGACGCCGACGGTCTCGACGATGACGACGTCCTTGCCCATGGCGTCCATCACGTCGACCGCGTCGCTGACCGCCGCGGCCAGGCCGCCGCCCGCGCCGCGGGCGGCGAGCGAGCGGATGAACACGCCGCGGTCGAGCGTGAAGTCCGACATGCGGTCGCGGTCGCCCAGGACCGCGCCCCCGCTGAAGGGGCTCGACGGGTCGACCGCGACCACGCCGACCTGGAGGTCCTTCGCCCTCATCTCCTTGACCAGGGCCGCGACCAGCGTGCTCTTGCCCGCGCCGGGCGGCCCGGTGACGCCCACGAGGTGGGCCGACCCGCAGCGGCGGAATAGGTGGGCCATGACCGGCCGGACGGTGGCGGGGCGGTTCTCGATGTCCGAGATGAGCCGCGCCGCCTCGGCC
>JBFWTJ010000065.1:0-15695 GCA_050247895.1 Acidimicrobiia bacterium | reverse complement strand
ATGGGCAGGGTCACCACCTGGAGGAGGGCCGCGAGCAGCAGCGAGGTGACGTCGTTGGCGGTCGCCGCGCCGATGGCCGCGCCGAGCAGGACCAGCAGGATGCCCGCGGCCGACGCCTTGGCCGAGGCGTGCATCCGCACGAACACGTCCCGGAAGCGCAGCACGCCGATCGCCGCGACGAGGATGAGCAGCGAGCCCGCCAGCAGCAGGAGGTCGGCGATCACCGGGCCCGCTCCTCCAGGTAGCGGGCGATGACCGCCGACCCGATGAAGCCGACCAGGGCCAGCACGACCAGGGCGGGGAGGAACGACCCGACCCCGGTGACCCGGGCGTGCAGCGCGATCGACGCCATGCCGACCGCGATCACCCCGTTCAGGGCGTTGACCCGGTCCGAGATCGACGGGCCGACGTAGAGGCGCACGGCGAAGGTCCCCGCCGCGGCCAGCAGCACCACGACGGTCATCACGTTGACGACGCTCATCGCCGCCTCCCGACGCCGGTGCGGCCCCCGGACGACCGGCCCGCACCGCTCACGGGACCGCCCCGGCCCGCACCGCTCACGGAGCCGCCCCGGTCGCACCGGCGGGACCGGCACCGTCACCCGCCTTGGCATCGTCACCGGCCCCGTCACCGTCGACATCGCCGTCCCCGTCGCCGGCGTCCGCCTCCACGTCGAGGGGCGGCAGGCCGAGGGCGGCCCGGGTCAGCGCCTCCAGGCGGGCGATCTCCCGCCGGACCGGCTCCACGTCGTCGTGGTGCAGGACGTGGACGTAGATGACCGACGGGTCGCCCTGGACGTCGAGGGGCAGCGTCCCCGGGGCGAGGGCCAACACGTTGGCGATGAAGGTCACCACCCGGTCGGACCGGGTCTGCACCGGGAAGGCGATCACCCCGGTCCGCAGGCTCGGCCGGGGCGACAGGATCTGCCGGCTCATCTCCCAGTTGGACCGCAGGAACTGGCCGGCCACGTGCACGGCCAGGCGGGCCACCGCCAGCGGGCGCAACCGGTGGACCCGGGGCGGCAGGGCGACCGGCGAGACGGCCACGATGACCAGGGTGACGAGCACGCCGCTCACCACGTTGGCCACGCTCAGCGAGCCCCAGCTCAAGAGCCAGACGCAGACCAGTCCCAGCGGCAGCAGCCAGCTCCGCCTCACCCGAGCACCGCCCGGACGTAGACCGCCGGGTCGAGCAGGTCGACCGCGGCCCGGTGGCTGAGCTCGTAGAGGGGCCCGGCGAAGGCGGCGATGGCCAGGCCGGCGACCACCAGCGCGGCGGTCGGCGCCACCATCAGCACCGGCTGGCCGGTCCGCTTGGGCGGCGGGTGGATGTCCGACTCGGTCGGCGGGCTCCAGAACGCCCCGGCCCAGATCTTGGTCATCGAGAAGAGCGTGAGCAGGCTCACGAGCAGGCTCACCCCGACCACCACGTGGTCGCCGTTGGCGAAGCCGGCCTCGGCCAGCGCCACCTTGGGCACGAAGCCCGACAGCGGGGGGATCCCGGCCAGGGCCAGGGCGGGCACGAGGAAGAGCACGCCGATCCAGGGCGCGGTCCGCACCAGCCCGCCGATGCGGTCGAGGTCGCCGGTGCCCTCCCGGTGCTCCACGATGCCCTCGGTGAGGAACAGGGCGGTCATGGCCACGATGTGGTGGATGACGTAGACGACGGCCCCGGCCAGCCCGGCGACCGTGAAGAAGCCCAGCCCCATCACCATGTAGCCCACGTGGCTAACGATGTTGAACGACAGGATCCGCTTGATGTCGCTCTGCGCGATGGCGCCGAGGATGCCCACCAGCATGGTCGCCCCGGCGATGGCCAGGATCAGGCCCGACGGGCGGTCCCCGTGGGGGAACAGCAGGGTCTGGGTCCGGATGATGGCGTACACGCCGACCTAGGTCAGCAGGCCGGCGAACACCGCGGTGACCGGCGACGGCGCGGTCGGGTAGGCGTCGGGCAGCCAGAAGAACAGCGGGAACAGGCCGGCCTTGATCCCGAACACGACCAGCAGCAGCACGGCGAAGCCCTGGCGCAGGGCGGGCGACAGCTCGCCCATGGCACCGGACAGGTCGGCCATGTTGACCGTGCCGGTGGCCGAGTAGACGAAGGCCAGCGCGACCAGGAACAGCATCGAGGCGATGAGGCTGATGACGATGTAGGTCATCCCGGCCCGGACCTGCTCCCGCCGCCCGCCCAGGGTGAGCAGCACGTAGCTGGCCGTCAGCATCATCTCGAAGGCCACGAACAGGTTGAACAGGTCCCCGGTCACGAACGACGCCGAGACCCCGGCGGCCAGCACCATGTAGACGGACTGGAAGCCGACGTGGTTGCGCTCGGCGCCGGGCTGGCCGATGGCGAAGACCAGCACCGCCAGCAGCATCGTCCAGCCGGCCACGAGCATGATCGCCGAGAGCCGGTCGGCCACCAGCGTGATGCCCAGCGGCGCGGCCCACCCCCCGACCTGGGTCACCACCGTGCCGTCCCGGTCGACCTCGACCAGCAGCACGATCGACACGACCAGCCCGAGGACCAGCACGGACAGGCCGATGACCCGCTGGGCGGTGCGCGACCGGCCGAGCAGGATCGACAGCGCCGCGCCGATCAGCGGCATGACCACCGGCAGGGGCAGCAGGGTCTGCGCGCTCACGGCGAGGCCACCCGCAGCGGGTCCACGGGCGACGGGCCGGCCTGGTCGTCGCGGATCTCCTTGTCGACCTCGTCGGCGCCGATGGTCCGGTCGGCCACGTCGTCCTCGACCTCGTCGTCCTGGGTCAGCCGCCAGCTCCGGTAGGCCAGGGCGAGCAGGAACGCGGTGACGCCGAAGCTGATGACGATGGCGGTCAGGGCCAGCGACTGGGGCAGCGGGTCGCTCATGTCGTCGCCCTCGGCCGACCCGGCGAAGGGGGGCAGGCCCCGGCGGCCCGACGTGATGAGCAGCACGTTGGCGCCGTGGCTGAGCACCGACAGGCCGATGATGATGCGGCTCAGCTTGCGCTGGAGGACCAGGTAGGTCCCCACCGCGAACAGGGCCGCGGCGGTGGCCGCCATGAGCACGCTCACGAGGGGTCCTCCTCGGGCTGGGGCGGACCGGCCTCGGGATCGTCGCCGAAGGACTCGAAGATCATGAAGACCAGGCCCAGCACGACGAGGTAGACGCCGACGTCGAAGGGCAGCGCGCTGGTCGCCTTCAGGTGGCCGAGCACCGGCACGTCCAGGTCGACCAGCGCGGTGTCGAGCAGCGGGTCCCCGAACAGGACCGGGGCCAGCGCCGTGCCGGTGGCCAGCAGCAGGCCGCCCCCCAGGATCGTCCAGGGCCGGAAGCGGGACAGGTTGCGGACGTCGTCGATCCCGCCGGCCACGTAGCGCAGGGCCACCGCGGCCCCGGCCAGCAGCCCGCCGACGAAGCCGCCGCCGGGCTGGTTGTGCCCGGCGAAGAGCAGGTACACGGAGGCCACCAGCACCAGGTTGAAGACCAGGCCCGACGTGACGTCGATGACCACGAACCGCTTCACGGCGCGCCCCCGGTGCTGCCGTCGGCGCTCGGTCGGGGCCGGGGCCGCCGATCGGCCCGGGCCAGGGCCACCGCACCGATCGAGGCCGCGGCCAGCACGGTGATCTCGCCCATGGTGTCGAAGGCCCGGAAGTCGACCAGGATCACGTTCACGATGTTGCGGCCGTGGCCGTCGGGCAGGGCCCGCTCGACCATCTCGTCGGACACGGTGTCGCCGGTGGGCCGCTCGGCCGCGGCGAGCAGGGCGAAGGCGAAGACGACCGCGCCCACCGTGCCGGCCACGACCAGGCGCACGACCCGGAAGCGGGGCGTCGAGCGCTGCTCGAAGTGGCGGGGCAGCCGGCGCAGCACGAGGACGAACAGCACCGTCGACAGCGACTCGATGGCCACGGTGGTCAGGGCCAGGTCGGGCGCGCCCTGCACGACGAACAGGCCGGCCATGCCGTAGCCGGTCGCGCCCAGGAACAGGGCGGCGGCGATGCGGCGCCGGACCAGCGCCGCGGTGAGCGCGGCGCCGACGATGGCCAGGGCGATGGGCACGTGGGCCGGCGTCTCGACCAGGTCGGGCCAGCCGGGCCAGCTCGCCCCGACGAGGGCGACCGCGGGGGCGACGGCCACCGTCAGCAGGATGACCCCGGCGTAGACGGGCAGGGAGCCGCTCTGGACCACGGCGGTGACCCGGTCGGCGACCTCGTTGAGGCCCCGCAGGATCCGCCGGTAGACCTCCGAGCCGGTCGGGGGCTTGGGCACGGCGCTGAGCACCAGCTCGACCGGGCGGTTCAGGGCGAAGAGCAGCGCCCCGGCGCTGAGGGTGGCCGCCGAGAGCAGGAGCGCTTCGTTGACCCCGTGCCAAACCGCGAGGTGGACGTCCTCGGCCTGGCCGAGGGCCCGGGCGGCCCGCTCGGCCAGGCCGTCGAGCAGGGCGGGGACCAGCCCGGTCAGCACGGTCAGGGCGGTCAGCACCACGCCGGGGACGAGCAGGGCCGGTCCCGGCGGGCGCACCACCGCGGCCGTCGCGGGCCCGCTCCCACCGGGCGCCGGGCGGCCGTCGCCCTTGCCGGGCGGACGCCGTCGGGGCCAGATCAGCAGGCCCCAGACCAGGCGGGCGCCGTAGGCGACCGTCATGACCGAGCCGGCGACGACCACCGCGGTGGCCGGCCAGGAGGGGGACCCCTCGAGCAGGGCCTCGTAGTCGATCTCCTTGCTCACGAAGCCGAGCATCAGCGGCAGGCCCGCCATCGAGGCCACGCTGGCCACGACCACGGCACCCTGGGGGGCCCAGCCCCGCCCGAGCGGGGGGATCTCGCCGATCTTGCGGGTCCCGGCCTGGTGGTCCACCGCACCGACGGCCATGAACAGCGGGGCCTTGAACAGGGCGTGGGCCAGGATCAGGACCACGCCGCCGACGAGGGCCTCGGGCGTGCCCACGGCGAACACGACGAGCATGAAGCCGAGCTGGCTGACCGTGCCGAAGGCCAGGAGCCGCTTGAGGTCGACCTGGCGGACGGCCCGCAGGCCGCCGGCGAACATCGAAAGGCCGGCCGAGACCAGGATCAGGGTCCGCCAGGGCCCGGCCGAACCGAAGGCCGGGGAGAACCGGGCCACCAGGTACACGCCGGCCTTCACCATGGTCGCCGAGTGCAGGTAGGCGCTGACCGGCGTGGGCGCGACCATGGCGTTGGGCAGCCAGGAGTGGAAGGGGTACTGGGCCGACTTGGTCAGCGCGCCGACCGCGAGCAGCACCAGGCCGACCTCGACCGAGGTCCCGCCGGGCGGGTCGGCCAGCAGCTCGCTGATCCGGTAGGTGCCGCCGGCCTGGCCGATGAGCAGGAACCCGGCCAGCATGACCAGCCCTCCCGCGCCGGTGACCAGCAGGGCGTGCAGGGCGCCGGCCCGGGCCTGGGGGTTCTCGTGGTCGTTGCCGATCAGCAGGTAGGACGTGATCGACGTCAGCTCCCAGCAGGTGAACAGCACCAGCAGGTCGTCGGACAGCACGAGCCCGAGCATCGAGCCGGCGAACAGCGTGAGCAGCCCGACCAGCCGGGCGTGCTCGTGACGCCAGTGGGACAGGTAGCCGGCGGCGTAGACGACCACGCAGGTCCCGATGCCCGAGACCAGCGCGGCCATGAGCAGGCCGAACCCGTCGAGCCGGAAGGACAGGGCGATGCCCAGCTCGGGCACCCAGGACACCGTCTGGCCCACGACCGAGCCGTCCAGCACCGCGCCGGCCTGGGAGGCCAGCCAGGCACAGGTGACCACCGGCGGGACCAGCGCCAGCCAGAGGCAGCGGCGGCCCAACCACCCGCCCGCGGCGACCACGACCATCCCCACCAGAGCGTGGAGGGCCAGCAGGGCGATCATCGTGTGAGGCGCGCTGGACGCCCCGCGATCGCGTCATCGAGCGTCGTGGGGGATGGGCAGCGGATGGCGCAAGGGTAGTTGTCGGCTCCACCCCGCCCGCGCACGAGTGCGGGTCGCCTCGGGACCCGCAGGTAGCGTCCCGACCCGATGAGCGACACCGAGACCCCCGTGGCCGAGCCGCTGACCGTCACCGTCGAGGACGGCGTCGTGGTGGTCCGGCTCGACGACGGCAAGCTGAACGTGATCGGGCACCGGACCATCGAGCTGGTCCACGCCGCCCTCGACCGGGCCCTGGCCGAGGCCACCGCGGTGGCCGTCGTGGGCCGGCCGGGCGTGCTGTCGGCCGGCTACGACCTCAACGAGGTGCGGGCCTCCGACGAGCGCATGCGGGCCCTGGTCGGCGCCGGCGGGCACCTGGCCATGCGGATCTTCGCCCACCCCCAGCCGGTCGTGATCGGCGTGACCGGCCACGCGCTGGCCGCCGGCGCCATCATCTCGCTGGCCTGCGACACCCGCATCGGCGCCGACGTCGACGCCAAGATCGGCCTGAACGAGACGGCGATCGGCATGCCCCTGCCGGTGTACGCCACCGAGCTGTCCAAGGCCCGGCTCACGGCCCGGGGCCTGGTCGAGGGGACCCTCCAGGGCGGTGTCTACGACGTGGCCGGGGCGCTCGAGGTGGGCTTCCTGGACCGGG
Source organism: Acidimicrobiia bacterium (assembly GCA_050247895.1). GTDB lineage: Bacteria > Actinomycetota > Acidimicrobiia > Acidimicrobiales > VFJN01 > CAVPEW01. The sequence continues at coordinate 9,129 of JBFWTJ010000065.1, read as the reverse complement.
TCGTGCCCGCCGCCGAGTGCGAGCAGGCGGCGATCGAGACGGCCCGACGGCTGGGCCGGTTGCGGCCCGAGGCCTACTCGATCACCAAGGCGCTGCTGCGGGCCGAGGTCGCCGAGCGGGTCGACGCCGGGATCGACGAGAACATGGCCACACTGCTGGCGCCGACGGTCTGACCGTGGAACCCGAGGACTGGATCGCCCGCTTCGCCGAGCAGCTCGGCGTCGACGCCCCGGACCGGGCCACGATCGAGGTGCTGCTCGAGCTGGCCGGCGTGGCGGCCCACGCGTCGCACCGGACCGCGGCGCCGATCGCCTGCTACCTCGTGGGCCGGGCCGGCGCCGACCCCGCCGAGGCCCGGACCCGCGCCGGCCTGGTGGCCCCACCCGAGGCCTGACCGAGGCCACGCCCGCGCCAGGCTCAGGGAGCCGGGCGCAGCGTGGCGAGGAGGCCGAAGCGACCGCAGGGACGCTGGGCCCGGTCGGAGAAGAAGCGCCCGTCGCCGGTGGGCAGGGCGCCCGAGCGCGCCACGTTGTCCGCCGGCACGCCCGCCGCGACCAGCAGGCGCGCGTTGGCCTCCCACAGGTCGAAGCGCCACCGGCCCGGATCGGGGTCCGGGAGCAGGACCTGCCCGACGACGGGCCCGAAGCGGTCGCGGGCGCCCGCGGCCACCTCCTCGCCCACCTGGTAGCGCTCGGGCGGGACCGCCGGGCCCAGCAGGGCCACGACGTCGACCGGCCGGGCACCGAGCTCGACCATGGCGGCGACGGTCGCGCCCACCACGTCGGCGACCGTGCCCCGCCAGCCGGCGTGCACGCAGCCCAGCACCCGCGCCGCCGGGTCGACCAGCAGCACGGGCAGGCAGTCGGCCACCAGCACGGCCAGGACCACGCCGGGCGCCGCGGTGACCAGGGCGTCGGCCTCGGGGACGGTGTCGTCGTGGACCCGGGCGCCCCGGCCCCGGTCGGCCGGCCCGACCACGGCGACCTCCCGTCCGTGGACCTGGCGGTAGGCCACGACGTCGTCAAGGCCCGCACCCAGCACGGCCGCGGCCCGGCGACGGTTCTCCCGCACGGCGTCGGGGTCGTCGCCCACGTGCAGGCCCAGGTTCAGGCCGTCGTACGGCCCGACCGACACGCCCCCGGCCCGCCCGGTGACCACGGCGTCCACCCCCAGGTCGACCAGGCCCGGCCAGCGCAGGACCTCGACCCCGTCCACGGCGGCCACCTCGGCCGCCAGCCCGGGGCCCGGGGTCACCGACGCGCTCCGTTACGCTCGACCGGTCCGCCCTCGTAGCTCAGTCGGATAGAGCGACCGCCTCCTAAGCGGTAGGCCACAGGTTCGATTCCTGTCGAGGGCGCCAGGGCCCGGGGTCCCACCTCAGCCGGCGCCCCGCCGGTGGCAGCCGGCGAGGTGGTCGTCGACCAGGCCGGCCGCCTGCATGAGGGCGTAGGCGGTGGTCGGCCCCACGAAGCGGAACCCGTGGGCCTTGAGGTCCTTGGCCAGCGCCACCGACCCCGGCGTCCGCGCCGGCAGGTCGCCCAGGCGCCGCGGACCGGTCCGTCCCGGCGCGGGGGCGTGCGACCAGACCAGCTCGTCGAGCCCGCCCCCGGTGCGCAGGGCCACGACCGCGGCGGCGTTGGCCCGGGTCGCTTCGATCTTGGCCCGGTTGCGGACGATCCGCTCGTCGGCCATCAGGCGCTCCACGTCGGCATCGGTCAGCGCGGCGACGGCATCGGCGTCGAAGCCCGAGAAGGCGGCCCGGAACCCCTCCCGCTTGCGCAGGATCGTCGACCAGCTCAGCCCTGACTGGAACGCCTCCAGGCTGATCCGCTCGAACAGGGGCCCCTCGCCGTGCAGCGGGACCCCCCACTCCGTGTCGTGGTAGGCGGCCATCATCTCGGACCCGACCGCCCAGGGGCACCGGGCGACCCCGTCGGCCCCGACCACCACGTCGCTCATCGCCAGGCGAAGACCGGTTGCTCCAGGTGGGCGACCCGCTCGCCGGTCCCCTCGATGGCGACCCGACGGAACTGGAGGAGGACCGCGCCGGTCGGCGCGTGGAGCAGCTGCTCGCCGATGGGCAGCTGGACGACGGGACGATCGGACTCGGGGATGGTCACGAAGCGGGGCGAGTCGGGCCGGCACAGCTCCTCGAAGGGCACCCGGTGGACCACGCCGACCTCGGCCGGGTTGGGCGCCAGCTCGGGATCGGGCCCGCCCCAGAACACGAAGGGCGACATCACGTATCCCGACCGCGTGGCGTAGTCGTCGAGCCGGCCGATGAGTGCGCCCGGGTCGAGGCGCAGGCCGAGCTCCTCCTCCAGCTCGCGCCGGGCACCGTCGACGGGCTCCTCCCCCGCGTCGATCCGACCCCCGGGCAGGGCGAACTGGTTGGCGTGGGCCCGCAGCGACGCGGCCCGCTGGGTGAGCAGCACGGCGGCCCGGTCCCCGTCGCCGACGACCACGACGGCCACCGCCGCGTGGCGGTTCTCGCCCACCTCGACCTCCCACAGCTCGTGGCGGGCCAGGTTGGCCTCGAGCCGGGCCCGCAGCCCGCCGTCGAACTCCATCGCCCGGCACGCTACCGCCGGCCACGCCCGCCCGGTCCCCCGCCAGGCGCGCGGCCACTACCTTCCGCGGGCGTGATCGACGTACCGAGCGGGCACCTCTACCTCGGCGAGCGGGTCGACCCTGCAGCCCACGAGCGCACCGGCGAGCCGGTCCTGCTGAAGGCAGCCGACCTGACCACCCACGGGGTCATCGTGGGCATGACGGGTTCGGGCAAGACGGGCCTCGGGGTCGTCATGCTCGAGGAGGCGCTGCTCGCCGGCGTGCCGACCCTGATCCTGGATCCCAAGGGGGACCTCGGCAACCTGCTGCTGACGTTCCCCGCGCTGGACGCGGCGTCGTTCGCACCGTGGGTCGAGGGCGGCGACGGCGCCGGGGCGGCCGACTCGTGGCGGTCGGGGCTGGAGGGGTGGGGCATCGGCCCCGAGCGGATCCAGGCGTTGCGCGACGCGGCCGAGTTCACCGTCTACACGCCGGGCAGCAGCTCGGGCGTGGCCCTCGACGTCGTCGGCGCGCTGCGCCGGCCGGGCGAGGGGACCGGGGCCGAGGTGGTGGCCGACGAGGTCGAGGGCTTCGTGTCGGGCCTGCTCGGCCTGGTCGGGATCGACGCCGACCCGCTGGCCAGCCGGGAGCACATCCTGCTGTCGAACCTCGTCGCCTCGGCCTGGGCCGCGGGGCGCGACCTGGACCTGGCCACGCTCGTGGGCCAGGTCCAGACCCCGCCCCTGCGCAAGCTCGGCGTGTTCGAGCTGGACGCGTTCTTCCCGCCCGACGAGCGCACCAAGCTCGCCGTGCGGCTCAACGGCCTGCTGGCCTCGCCGTCCTTCGCGGCCTGGACCCAGGGCGTGCCCGTCGACCTGGACGCCCTGCTCCGCCCGGGCGACCGCCCCGGCTGCGCCATCGTGTCGCTGGCCCACCTGTCCGACCAGGAGCGCCAGTTCGTGGTCACCCTCGTGCTGTCGAAGCTGGTCACCTGGATGCGCCGGCAACCCGGGACCGACCGCCTGCGGGCGCTCGTGTACTTCGACGAGGTCATGGGCTACGTGCCACCCAACGGCGCTCCGCCGGCCAAGAAGCCGATCCTGACGCTGCTCAAGCAGGCCCGGGCCTTCGGCGTCGGCGTCGTGCTGGCCACCCAGAACCCGGTGGACGTGGACTACAAGGCGATCTCCAACGCCGGGACCTGGATGGTCGGGCGGCTCCAGACCGAGCAGGACAAGGCCCGGTTGATCGACGGCCTGAAGGCCGCGTCGGGCGGTGTCGACGTCGGTGCCGTGTCGACCACGATCAGCGGCCTGGCCAAGCGCGAGTTCGTCCTCAAGCAGGCCGGCTCGGACCAGCCGTCGGTGTTCACCACCCGCTGGGCCATGTCCTACCTGCGGGGCCCGCTGACCAGCGCCCAGATCTCGACCCTGATGGCCGGACGCACCGGTGCAGCCGGAGCGCCGGCCCCGAGCGCGGCGGGCACCGCACCGGCCACCGCGGACCCGACGGGCGCGGCCGCGGGCGCCGCGGCGACGGTCGCCACGCCGGCGGGCCCGTCGGATGCGGACCCGGCGCCAGCAGCAGCGGCTCCCTCCGGTGGCGAGGCCCCGGCCGCGGGTGCGCCGGAACCGACCGTGGTCGACCCGGGTGCCGCGGCGTCGGCCCCAGGAGCCCCGGCTGCCTCCGCCGCTCCGGCCGCTCCGGCCACCCCGGTGGCCCCCGCCACTCCGGCCGCTCCGGCTCCCCCGGCCGCGGCCCCTCCCGCCGCGCCGCCGCCCGCGCCCGCTGCGGTGCCCGACGACGCCAGCCCGGTGGCGCCCTCGGTGGCCGACGGCGTCCCGGTCCGCTGGCTCCACCCGGCCGCCACCTGGGCGGCGCAGGTCGGCGTCGACCCAGCCAGCCGGTACCTGGTGGCCGGCGTGGCCGCCACCGTCGACCTGCTCTTCGACGACACCGCGGCCGACCTGCGCCACACCGAGCGCTACGAGGCGGTGCTGGTCCCCCTCGGCCCGAGCTCGGACGTGGAGCGGCTGGTCCCGGTCGACCACGATCCCCGCGACTTCACCGACGCCCCGCCCGAGGGCGCCACCTACGCGCTGGCGCCGTCCGAGGCGCGGATCTCGACCAAGGCGTACTTCAACGAGCTGGGCAAGGCCGTCGTCGAGCACCTCGTGCGGTCCCGCACCGTGGTCATCCGGCACAACCCCGAGCTCAAGCTCTACGGACGGCCCGGCGAGGCGGACGAGGAGTTCGCGGCCCGCTGCGAGGCGGCGGCCGACGACGGTGCCGACGCGGCCACGGCCAAGCTGACCAAGAAGTACGCGGCGCGGATCGACCGGGCCCGCGACGCGCTGGCCGCGGCGCAGGACCGCGTCGAGCAGGCCCGCACGGCACAGACCAGCCGGCGCAGCGACGAGCTGGTGTCGGGCGCGGGCGAGCTGCTCGGCGCCATCCTGGGGGGCCGGCGGAGCGCCCGCTCCATCGCCACCGGCATCGGGTCGGCCATGCGCCGGCGGGGCCGGGCCGGCGAGGCGTCCAAGCGGGTCGAGGTGGCGTCCAACCGGGCCGAGGAGAAGGCCACGGCGCTGGCCGACCTCGAAGCCGACCTGGCCGACGAGCTGGCCGCCATCGCCGCGGAGTGGGACGCCAAGGCCGCCGCGGTGCAGGACCTGGAGGTCCCCCTGGAGCGCTCCGACGTGAAGGTGGCCGAGCTGGCCCTGGTCTGGTTCCCCCGGCCGGCACCGGCCTGAGGCCGAGCCCGCCGGTCCGGGACGGGTCGTGGTGGACCCGGGCATCGCCGGCCCGCGGGCCGAGCCCACCGGTCCGGGACCGGTCGCGGCGGACCCGGGCATCGCCGGCCCGCGGGCCGGTCCGACATGACCCGGGCGCTCGCAGGCGACCCTCTACCATCGGCGCGTGGCGAAGGGACGGCACAGCGCGGGGGGCGGTCACGGCACCAGGGCCGTGGTGGCGGCGCTGTTGGCCAACGCCGGCGTCGCCGTGGCCAAGTTCGTCGGCTTCGCGCTGACCGGCTCCGCCTCGATGCTGGCCGAGGCCATCCACTCGGTGGCCGACTCGGGCAACCAGGCCCTGCTCCTGCTCGGCGGCCGCCGGGCCCGCAAGCAGGCCGACGAGACCCACCCCTTCGGCTACGGGCGCGAGCGCTACTTCTGGGCGTTCATGGTGGCGCTGGTGCTGTTCAGCCTCGGTGGCGCCTTCGCCATGTTCGAGGGCGTCGAGAAGATCCGGCACCCGCACGAGATCGAGTCGGTCCCGGTGGCGCTGTGGATCCTGGGCGTGGCCATCGTCCTCGAGGCGTTCTCGTTGCGGACCGCGGTGAGGGAGGCCCGCCCACTCAAGGGCGACGCCAGCTGGTGGCAGTTCATCCGGCGGTCCAAGAACCCCGAGCTCCCGGTGGTCCTGCTCGAGGACGCCGGGGCCCAGATCGGCCTGGTCATCGCCTTCACCGCGGTGCTGGTCTCCCAGGCCACCGGCGACGCCGTCTGGGACGGCTACGGCACCTTCGCCATCGGCGTGCTGCTGACGATGATCGCCGTGGTCCTCGCGGTGGAGATGAAGTCGCTGCTGATCGGCGAGTCGGCCGATGCCAAGGTCGTCGAGGCCATCCGCTCGGCGGTGGCCATCGAGCCGGCGGCCAACCGGCTGATCCACCTGCGCACCCAGCACATCGGCCCGGACGAGCTGCTCGTGGGCATGAAGGTGGAGTTCATCGCCGGACTGAGCGTGAACGACATCGCGGAGACCGTGAACCGCCTGGAGGCCAGCGTCCGGCGGGGCGTGCCGGCGGCACGGCTGATCTACGTGGAGCCCGACGTGTTCCACACGTCGGTGCCCGGCGCCGGCCCGGGGCCCGACGACGCGGCGACCGCGTCGTCGCATCTGCCCGGCCTGGCCGACACCTGGGGGAGCTGAGCCGGTGGCCGCGGACCAGCCGGGCCGAGGCCAGTTGGAGGTGCTGGGCCGCTTCATCCGCGACCGCCGGACCCGGGCCGAGCTGTCCCTGCGGGAGCTGGCCGCCCGGGCGAACGTCTCGAACCCCTACCTGTCCCAGATCGAGAGGGGCCTGCACGAGCCGTCGGTCCGGGTGCTCAAGGCCATCGCCGGCGCGCTGAACCTGTCGGCCGAGACGCTGCTGGTGCAGGCCGGCCTGCTGGAGCGGGACCCCGACGGCGCCCCGGTGACCACCGTGGAGGAGGCGGTGCGGGCCGATCCCGCGCTGACCGACGAGCAGCGGGAGGCGCTCCTCTCGGTGTACCGCAGCTTCTTGGCCTGATCAGGCGGCCTTGGCCTTGGCGCCCTTCTTGACCGGGCTGGCGTAGCCGGCGACGGGGGCCACGGCCTCGAGGACCTCGCGGGCCACCGAGGCGTTGGCCTCGACGACCTTGCGGGCGAAGGCCGCCTGCGCGTCGACGACCTCGAGCGGGGTGGGCAGCAACGGCGGGTAGGTGAGCGGGCCGATGCGGCCGCCGACGAGGCGGACGCCCTTGCCGACGGTGCCCACGACGGGCTCGGAGGCGGCACGGGCCAGGCCGAGGGCCTTGTCCTCGAGGCCGACGATGACGTCCAGGATCTTGCTGGTCATGGTTGCTAACTCTAGTTAGCACATGCTTGATCCGTCAAGCCCTAAATCCGACCACGTCACTCGACTATCGGCCGGGCCGGGGCGGTAGGGTGCCACCCGCATCGCAGAACGCACGACGTCAACAGGAGGCAGCCATGGCCGTGAGACTCAACGACGAGGCCCCGAACTTCACCGCCGAGACCACCGAGGGCACGATCGACTTCCACCAGTGGAAGGGCGACTCGTGGGCCATCCTGTTCTCCCACCCCAAGGACTTCACGCCGGTCTGCACCACCGAGCTGGGCCGGGTGGCCGGGCTCAAGCCCGAGTTCGACAGGCGGGGCGTCAAGGTCATCGGCCTGTCGGTCGACCCGCTCGACAAGCACGGCGACTGGGCCTCGGACATCGCCGACGTGACCGGCAACGCCGTGAACTTCCCCCTCATCGCCGACACCGACCACCAGATCGCCGAGACCTACGACATGCTCCCGGCCACCGCGGGCACCGAGCTGTCCGAGGTGCTCACGGTCCGCTCCGTCTACGTGATCGGGCCCGACAACAAGGTGAAGCTCTCGCTCACCTACCCCGCCGCGGTGGGCCGGAACTTCGACGAGATCCTGCGGGTGGTCGACTCCCTCCAGCTGTCGGCCCAGCACCCGGTGGCCACCCCGGCCGACTGGAAGCAGGGCGACGACGTGATCATCGCCGCCGCGGTCTCCGACGACGACGCCAAGGAGCGCTTCCCCGCCGGCTTCGAGACCCACAAGCCCTACCTGCGCACGACCAAGCAGCCCTAGTCCGGCCCTGATCGGCACGCCGGTGGCCCGGGCCGAGCGCCCGGGCCACCGGCGCGTCCGGGCTCGCGATGCGACCTCGGTGGCCGTCCGGAACGCGAAGCTGCTCCCGGTCCGTACCGCCCAGCGCCTACCGTCGGGTCGATGAGCGCGACCACGAACCCGTCCCCGGCACCGACCGCCGCGGCCCGCGCCGTCGACGCCCAGAAGGTCTACGGCTCGGGCGACACCACGGTCCGGGCCCTCGACGGGGTGACCGTCGACTTCGCCGCCGGCCAGTTCACCGCCATCATGGGGCCTTCAGGCTCGGGCAAGTCCACCCTCATGCACTGCGTCGCCGGGCTCGACTCGCTCACCGCCGGGTCCGTCTACATCGGCGACACCCGCCTCGGCGACCTCGACGACCGTGACCTGACCCGGCTCCGCCGCGACCGGGTCGGCTTCGTCTTCCAGTCCTTCAACCTCGTCCCCACGCTGAGCGCGATCGAGAACATCACGCTCCCGCTCGACCTCGCCGGCCGGTCCCCCGACCAGGCCTGGCTCGACTCGGTCGTCAAGACCGTGGGGCTGGGCGACCGGCTCGCCCACCGACCCAGCGAGCTGTCCGGCGGCCAGCAGCAGCGGGTCGCGGTGGCCCGGGCGCTGGCCTCCCAACCGTCGATCATCTTCGCCGACGAGCCGACCGGGAACCTCGACTCGCGCACCGGCGCCGAGATCCTCGACTTCATGGCCCACGCCGTGGCCGGCCTCGGCCAGACCATCGTCATGGTCACCCACGACCCCGTGGCCGCCTCCTACGCCGGGCGGGTCCTGTTCCTGGCCGACGGCAGGATCGTCGACGAGATGTCGGACCCCGCGGCCGAGCAGGTCATCGACCGGATGAAGAACTTCGGGGACTGACGTGCTCAAGGTCACGTTCCGCAACATCTGGTCGCACAAGCGCCGGCTGCTGTCCACCGCGGCGTCGATCCTGCTCGGCGTCGCCTTCATGGCCGGCACGCTCGTGCTGACCGACACCCTGGACCGGGCCTTCACCGACCTGTTCGCCGACGTGAACCAGGGCGTCGACGCCGAGGTCCGCGGGCCCACGCTGTTCGAGTCCCAGTTCAGCGGCACCCTGCGGGACCGCTTCGACGAGTCCGTCGTCGACGCGGTGGCCGAGGTCGAGGGGGTCGACCAGGCCGCGGGCCAGGTCGCCGC
>JBFWTJ010000064.1:0-15711 GCA_050247895.1 Acidimicrobiia bacterium | reverse complement strand
ACTTCTCCCAGCTGCGGATCGGCCTGGCCACCGCAGACGCCATCCGCACCTGGTCCAACGGCGAGGTCAAGAAGCCCGAGACCATCAACTACCGCACGCTCAAGCCGGAGAAGGACGGCCTTTTCTGCGAGAAGATCTTCGGTCCCACCAAGGACTGGGAGTGCTACTGCGGCAAGTACAAGCGGGTGCGCTTCAAGGGGATCATCTGCGAGCGCTGCGGCGTCGAGGTCACCCGTTCGAAGGTGCGCCGGGAGCGGATGGGCCACATCGAGCTCGCCGCGCCGGTGGTCCACATCTGGTACCTCCGCGGCACGCGGTCCTGGCTGGCCTACCTCCTCATGGGCACCGAGCCCCGTGAGGAGCTGAAGGCCAAGCAGCTCGAGAAGGTCATCTACTTCGCGGCGAACCTCGTCACCTGGGTCGACGAGGAGAAGCGCGACGCCGACCGGGCCAACCTCGAGGCCGAGCTGCTGGCCGAGAAGGACGCCATCGAGAAGGAGCGGGAGCTCGAGCTGGCCCGGCGCCAGGAGGAGCTCGAGAAGGAGATCGAGGCCCTCGAGAACGAGGGGGCCAAGGACGCCGACATCCGCGCCCGTCAGAAGGCGGCGGAGAAGGACCTCACCCTCATCCGCGAGCAGTACGACGCCGAGCTCGACCTCGTCGGTCGCGTCTGGGACGAGTTCCTCGACATCTTCCCCCGCAAGATCATCGAGGACGAGATGCTGTGGCGGGAGCTGCGCGACCGCTACGAGGAGTACTTCGACGGTGGCATGGGGGCCGACGCCCTCAAGCAGCTCATCAACCGCCTCGACCTCGACGAGGAGGAGGTCAAGCTGCGGGTGGCCATCGACCCGCCCGAGGGCCAGCGGCCCCTGTCGGCCCAGCGCAAGCAGAAGGCCATCAAGCGGCTGAAGATCGTCTCGGCCTTCAACCGCCGCGACGGCCACGACCGTCGGATCAACGACCCCCGGGCCATGATCCTCGACGTCGTCCCGGTGATCCCGCCCGAGCTGCGCCCGATGGTCCAGCTCGACGGTGGCCGGTTCGCCACCTCGGACCTCAACGACCTGTACCGCCGGGTGATCAACCGGAACAACCGCCTCAAGCGGCTGCTCGACCTGGGTGCCCCGGAGATCATCGTCAACAACGAGAAGCGGATGCTCCAGGAGGCCGTCGACGCCCTGTTCGACAACGGCCGCCGCGGGCGCCCGGTGACCGGGCCGGGCAACCGCCCGCTCAAGTCGCTGTCCGACATGCTCAAGGGCAAGCAGGGCCGGTTCCGCCAGAACCTGCTCGGCAAGCGCGTCGACTACTCCGGCCGTTCGGTCATCGTGGTCGGCCCCACGCTCAAGCTGCACCAGTGCGGCCTGCCCAAGCTGATGGCGCTCGAGCTGTTCAAGCCCTTCGTCATGAAGGCGCTGGTCGACCGGGAGCTGGCCCAGAACATCAAGTCGGCCAAGCGCATGGTCGAGCGTCGCCGGCCCCAGGTGTGGGACGTCCTCGAGGACGTCATCAAGGAGCACCCGGTGATGCTCAACCGGGCGCCGACGCTGCACCGCCTCGGCATCCAGGCCTTCGAGCCCGTCCTGGTCGAGGGCAAGGCCATCCAGATCCACCCGCTGGTCTGCACCGCCTTCAACGCCGACTTCGACGGCGACCAGATGGCTGTCCACCTGCCCCTGTCGGCCGAGGCCCAGGCCGAGGCCCGGGTGCTCATGCTGTCGGCCAACAACATCCTGTCGCCGGCGCACGGGCGCCCGCTGGTCACCCCGACCCAGGACATGATCATCGGTGCCTACTACCTGACCGAGCAGGTCGACGGGGCGCCGGGCGAGGGTCGGGTGTTCGGCTCGATCGCCGAGGCCGAGCAGGCCTACGACAACGGCGACCTCAGCCTCCACGCCTCGATCTCGCTGCGCGAGGGCGACGAGCGACGCACCACCACCCTCGGGCGGGCCCTGTTCGAGGAGGCGCTCCCCGAGGACTTCGGCCAGGTCACCGAGCCGATCAAGAAGCGTCACATGGGCGAGATCGTCGACCGACTGGCCAACGACTACTCGCGGGTCGACGTGCAGGTCAGCCTCGACGCCATCAAGGACCTCTGCTTCGGCTTCGCGGCCCGGTCCGGCCTCACCATCTCGATCGAGGACGTGAAGACGCCGCCCGAGAAGCGGCAGATCCTCGACGAGCACGAGAAGGAGGCCGACAAGGTCGAGCAGCAGTTCCGCCGGGGCATCATCACCGACGGCGAGCGGCGCCAGAAGGAGGTGGAGATCTGGACCAACGCCACCGACCGGGTGCGGGAGGCGATGGAGAAGGGTCTCACCAAGGAGCGCTTCAACCCGATCGACATGATGGTCGGCTCGGGTGCCCGCGGGAACATGATGCAGGTCCGCCAGATCGCCGGCATGCGCGGCCTGGTGGCCAACCCACGTGGCGACATGATCCCCCGGCCCATCAAGAGCAACTTCCGTGAGGGGCTCTCGATGCTGGAGTACTTCATCGCCACGCCGGGCGCCCGCAAGGGCCTGGTCGACACCGCGCTGCGCACCGCCGACTCGGGCTACCTCACCCGCCGGCTCGTCGACGTGGCCCAGGAGCTGATCATCCGGATCGACGACTGCCAGGTCGAGGGCGAGCCGGTGCGCGGCCTGTGGGTCGACGACATCGCGCCCGACCAGGCCGGCAAGCGCACGTACCTGGAGACCCGGATCTTCGGCCGCACCCTGGCCCAGGACGTCACCCTGTCCGACGGCTCGGTGCTGCCCGCCGGCCAGGAGATCGGCGACGAGGATCTGGTCGCCCTGCGCGACGATCCCGCCGTCACCCGCATCCGGGTCCGCTCCGTGCTCACCTGCCAGTCCGACCTGGGCGTGTGCGCCAAGTGCTACGGCCGCTCCCTGGCCACGGGCAAGACGATCGAGCTGGGCGAGGCCGTGGGCGTCATCGCGGCCCAGTCGATCGGCGAGCCCGGCACGCAGCTCACCATGCGGACCTTCCACACCGGCGGCATCGCCGGCTCGGACATCGCCGGCGGCCTCCCCCGGGTCGTGGAGCTCTTCGAGGCCCGCAGCCCCCGGGGCAAGGCCACGCTGTGCCGCACCTCGGGTGTGGTGCGCATCGCCGACGACGAGGGCAAGGGCCGGGTCATCACCATCGTCGGCGACGACGGCGACGAGGAGACCCACACCGTGGCCACCATCGCCCGGCTCGAGGTCACCGACGGCCAGGAGGTCACCGCGGGCGACGCCATCGTCGACGGCCCGCGCGACCCCAAGGAGCTGCTGGAGATCAAGGGCGTCCGCGAGACCCAGCAGTACCTGGTCGGCGAGGTGCAGAAGGTGTACCGGGACCAGGGCGTGTCGATCCACGACAAGCACATCGAGCTGATCGTCCGCCAGATGACCAAGCGGGTCGCGGTCCAGGAGCCGGGCGACAGCGGGTTCCTGCCGGGGGAGCGGGTCGACCAGAAGGTCTACGCCGACACCAACCGGATGCTGGTGACCGACGGCAAGGTCCCTGCCGAGGGCCGGCCCGAGATCATGGGCATCACCAAGGCCTCCCTGGCCACCGACTCGTGGCTGTCGGCGGCCTCGTTCCAGGAGACCACCCGGGTCCTGACCGAGGCGGCCATCGAGAGCCGCAGCGACGGCCTGATCGGCCTCAAGGAGAACATCATCATCGGCAAGCTCATCCCGGCCGGGACGGGCATGCCGGAGTACCGCGACTTCGAGACCCAGGCGCCCGACTACCAGCCGATGGAGTACTGGTCGTCGGACCGGGACGAGCAGGACATCGCGGCCTGGTTGGCCCAGGACTACGACGCCGCCGCGGCGGCGGGCCGGCAGGACGTCGCCGACGTGCTCGGCCTGCAGGCCGCCGACGGCGTGGGCGGCGCGGCGAGCTGTGCGCGGCGCTCCACCAGCGCCTCCACGCGACGTGGCCCCGGCTCCGGCGGGGGCCACGTCGCGTTCGGGCCAGGGTCCGGGTGCGACCGCTCGGTGGGTCAGAAGGGGGAGGGCGCGACGAGGTCGGCGTTGTAGACCTCGAAGAGCTTGCCCAGGAACATCCGGTCGAAGCGGACCAGCGCCGCGGTGCCCCGCACGACCCCCCGGCCCCGGGCCCGGAAGGTGGTGAGCTGGCGGGCGAAGTCGAGGACGGTGAGGCGCAGGACCCCGCGGGCGACCTCCTCCACGTCGGCGGGCACGGGTCCGGCCTCCAGGTGGCCCCGGTGGATCGTGGTCAGGAACGTGGTGGTGTCGGACCAGAAGTCGCGGCCCGGGTCGTCGAAGACCTCCTTCACCCCGGTCATGGTCAGCGGACGGCCGGTGGCGTCGGTGAAGTGCACCCGGTAGCGCATCTCCTTGCGCAGGACCGGCTCGAGGTCGGGCAGCAGGTTGAACCAGCCGGTGCAGGGTCGGACCCCGCCGAAGACCGGGGCATCCAACGTTCCCTCGAAGGTCCCCTCGTGGGCCGGGTCGTGCAGGAAGGCCTCGAGGTCGTCGACCTGCATCGACAGGCGCAGGGCCAACGTCGACCCGTCGAGGCGTCCGCGGGCCTCGCCCTGCGCGTAGTCCGCCGCGCCCACGCCGACGTGGCCGGCCATCCGCTCCCGGAAGGTCAGCGTGACCGGCTCGGCCCGGACCACCTGGGAGCGCGTCGCGGGGCCGAGCTCGACCTCCTCGCGCTGGCACCACGCCCGGGCCGTGGCCACACCCAGCTCGACGCACTCGGCCAGCCGGTCGCCCGAGAAGGCCAACAGGTAGTGGACCGGGACCTCGGCTCGGAGCAGCCGCACGCGCAGCGGCCGGCCGAACTCCCCCGTGCCGCCGGCCGCGATGGCCGCGTTGCTGGCCTCGATCCGGGCCAGGACGGCATCGAGGCGGCTGTTGGCCGCGGCCTCGATCGTGGAGAAGTACTGGTTGACGGGGCCGGGCCGCCAGCGGCCCTGGCGGCTCACGGTCCAGACCACCCACAGCTCGTCGGCGCCGGCCCGGATCGCCTCCTCGACGTTGGCATCGGTGGCGAAGACCGAGTCCACGTACAGGTCGTCGCCGACGCGCACCGGGGGGAACCAGGTGGGCAGGGAGATGGCCGCCACCAGCAGATCCTCGGTCATCTCCCGGTGGGGGATCGCCTCCAGCCGCTGGCGCGTCACGTTCCACACGTTGAAGGTGGCCGGGCGCTCCGAAGTCCGGATCCGCTCCCAGTCCAGGCCCCAGCGGTGGAGGTCCTCGGTCCGGAACCGGTCGAGGCGGAACAGTCCCCGTGACAGCGGGAGGGCCAGCCACGACGGCCAGTCGGGCTGGACGGCCCGCAGCGGCCGCATCGTGCGCCACCCGTCGGCGATCTCGGTGCCCGAGCGCCCCTGGCACCACTGGGCCAGGTTGAGGGTCCCCCCGCTGGCCCCGTCGGCGAGGTCGAACTCGATCCCGGCCTCGTCGAGCCAGACCTGCAGCACGCCGGCCTGGAAGGCCACCTTCATGCCGCCGCCGGCGAGGATCAACGCTCTGGTCACCACGGTGCCGGTCCCTCCTGGTTCACGCGCCCACCACCGGCTGGGCAAAGCGCTCGGCGGCCCGGTCGGCGAACGCGGCGATGGTGAGCGACGGGTTGGGGCCCACGGGCCCGGGCATGGCCGAGCCGTCGACCACGAACAGGCCGGGGTAGCCGAAGACCTCGCCGTGGTCGTCGACCACGCCGTCGGACGGGTCGGCGCCCATCGGGCAGCCGCCCAGGGGGTGGACGGTGATGACCCGCCGGAACCACCCCATGGGGTTCCAGATCGGCGTGGTCCGCAGGCTGCCGCCCATGGCCGTGGCCAGGCCGGCCATCTCGTCGCGGACGCGGCGGAAGTAGGGCAGCGACGTCTTGGTCGTCCAGTCGACGTCCAGCCAGCCGTCCCGCAGCCGCATGTTCCCGTCGGGCACGTCGCGGCCCATGCCGAGCATGACCATGCTGTGGGCCGTGGCCTGTCGCCCGAGGACGGTGGCCAGCTCGTTGGACAGGACGCTGCGCGGGTCCCCGGTGGCCCGGGCCCAGAGCCGCACCGCGGCGAAGCGGAAGATCCGGGTCAGCCGGGCCAGGGTGGGTTGCGTGGTGACCGCCCAGCTGAGCAGCTCGGGGAACCCTCCGTCCTGCACGTAGAAGCCCGGGCCGCTGCCGCCGTCGACGCGGTCGGGCACCCGGACGCGGGTCGTGATCACCGGTCCGTCGCTGGGGTCGAGCACGCCCGGGGCACCCCGGACGAACGACAGGAGGTCGCCGTTGCCGTTGAACCCGGTGCCCAGGCGGGGCCCGAGCCGGGGGAAGGCGGCCCGGTTCCGCAGGAGCAGGTAGGTGGTGCCCAGCGTGCCGGCCGCCATCACCAGGCGGTCGGCGTGGACCTCGTGCAGGGGCAGCGCGGAGGTGCGGGTCGGCCGGCCCTCCCGGTCGGGGTCGTGGCGGACGTAGCGCACCAGGTAGCCGCCCCGGGGATCCGGTTCGATGCCGCGGACCTCGCTGCGCGTGCGGACCTCGACGTGGCGGCGCACCGCGGTGCTCGACAGGAAGGTGAGGTCCAAGGTGTTCTTAGCCCCGTAGTTGCAGCCGATGTCGCACTCGCCGCACAGCCGGCAGGTCTGGCGGGGGGTGCCGTGGACGTTGTCGCTGCCCAGCGGCGCGCCGGGCACGGGCCCGCCCCCGGGCGGGGCGAAGGTCACCGCCAGGGGCGGGCGTTCGACGTCGAGGCCGCGCCGCCGGGCCGCGGCGTGGAAGGCCACCGCCTTGGGCGAGTCGTAGGGGCTGGGGGTGGGCCGCAGGACGGCCTCGACCCGCTCGTAGTGGGGTTCGAGGTCGGCGTAGGTCAGCGGCCAGCGCTCCCGGCGGCTTGCCGAGCGCATCTCGTCGACGAACCACCGCTCGTCCTTGCGCAGCAGGACGTTGGCGTAGATGAGCGAGCCCCCGCCCAGGCCCGAGGACACGACGGCCTCGATGCCACGGAACGACCAGATGTCGAACAGCCCGTGCAGCCCCGCGCTGGGGTCCCACATGTTGCCGACGACCCCGCGGGGGCTGCGGGGGAAGCTGCCCGGCGGCCAGGGCTTGCCCCGTTCGAGCAGCACCACCGATCGGCCCGCCTCGGCCAGGCGGGCCGCGGCGACCGACCCCCCGAAGCCGGAGCCGACCACGATCGCGTCGACGTGCTCGGGGCGCGCATCGCTCATCGTCGAGCCCGGGGCCTCATCGTGCGGCCCGGCGCACGACCCGGTCGGCCCACAGGAAGGGGGGGATCCACACCAGGTCGGTGGCCACGATGGCGACCAGGAACTTCGTGGGCACCTCCCCGCGGCGGTGCGCGGCGACGACGCTGGTCGTGGTCACCGCCTTCTCCAGCCACGAGTAGCGCACGAGCCTTCGGGCCGCGACCGGATCCCGGGCGATCTCCCAGAACGACACGCCCCACAGAGCGGCCATGCCGGCCCAGATGTGGACCAGGAAGGGGTACCGGGGCCGCTCGTCGGTGAAGGTGGCGACGTAGCGGTCGTAGGCCACGAACGCGGGCACGGTGGCCAGCGCGTTGCTCACCGCCGCGGCGCGGTAGAGGGCGCGCACGGTCCCCTCGTGGGGGACGGCGGGGGCGGTCCTGCGCCGCCGCTTCAGGCCAGCCACGGACCCGTCGCTCCTGCGGTCAGGTACACCTCGCGCGCCTCCTCCACCCGGCCGGCCCGTTCCAGCACCTCGCCCTGGTCCCACACCAACCCGTAGCGACGGCTCAGCTCCAGCGCCAGGTCGAGGGCGGCGCCGTCATCGTCGACCACCGCCCGGGCCAGGTGGACCCTGGTGGCCAGCCCCCGCCAGTCGTCCCCCCCGGCGAGGATCTCGGCGCAACGGTCGAGCTGGCGGGCCGGGTCGTGGCCGAGCAGGGCCATCTCGGCCCGGTTGGCCAGCTCCACGTAGGGGCAGGGCCCGTCGCCGACCACGGTCAGGGCCTCGTCGAGGGCGACCAGGGCGGCGTCGTGCTGTCCGGCGCGCACCTGGGCCCGGGCCAGCCACGGGGTGAGCGTGGCGTAGTCGGCCTTGTTGCCCCGGGCCAGCAGGACCGCGCCGGTGGCGGCGAGCGCTTCGGCCGCGGCCCGCCAGTCGCCACGGACGTAGTGGACCATCGGCGCGAAGAGCGGCACGTTGCCGGTGTCGTCGGGGTCGAGGCGCCGGGCCTCGGCCACCCGCCCGTCGACGAGCAGGGCCACGCCGCGCACCCCGTGCAGAGAGCTGCGCTGGACCGGGGCGGTGGCCAGCCGGGGCTTGGCCAGCTCGGCCTCGACGAGGCCGATGGCCTCGCCCGGGTCGCGCAGCAGGACCGCGGCCCACGAGCGGATCCAGCAGGCGATGAAGCCGGCGAACGCGTCGTCGGCCCCGTCGGCCAGCTCGGTCGCGCCGGCCATGGCGCACAGTCCGTCGGCCAGCCGGCCCCGGTAGGCCAGGTGGCCGCCCCTCAGGGCCTCGGCCTGGGCGGCCAGGCCGGGCAGGCCGAGCCGGGTGGCCAGCTCGTGGGCCCGCTCCGCCGCGGCCAGCCCCTCGGCGTTGAGAAGGCCGTAGAGGGCGGCCCCGGCCATGCCCACCGCCAGGTAGGCGTTGGCCGGGTCGTCGGGTCGGGTGTCGAGGACCCGAGTCGCCTGGCGGTAGTGGTCCATGGCCCGGGGCACGTCCATGGCCTCGGGATAGGAAGAGAGGTTGCGACCCATCCGGCTGTGGATGCGGGCCCGGCCGACCTCGTCGCCCCGCTCCTCGTAGATCGACGCCGCGGCGCGCAGGTCCCGGGCGCCGGTGGTGCGGTCGATGCCGGTGGCGTAGCGGAGGTCGCCGACCCGCTCGAGCAGCCGGGCCCGTGCCGCGGGCTCGGCGCCGGTGGCGGCCTGGCGGGCCAGGGCGGCGTCCCAGTCGGCCACGACCTCGCCCCACGCGCCGAGGCGCCGGGCGCCGTCGGCCGCGGCGAGGAGCAGCTCGAGCGCCGCCGCGTCGTCGACGGCGGGGCCCGCGGCCCGCACGTGCACGCCCTGGGCGATCAGGCGCGGGCCGAGGTCGAGGCGGCTGGCCTGGGCCAGGGCCCGTGCCGCGGCGGCGTGGAGCTCCTGCCGCCGGTCCTGGTCGAGGCGGTCGGCCAGCGCGGTGCGGATGAGGTTGTGGGGGAACAGCCAGACCTCGGGGTCGTCGGGGTCCTCGACCAGCAGGTGGGCGACCAGCGCCTCGTCCAGGGCGTCGTCGAGGTCCTCGTGCGGCAGGTCGAGCATGGCCCGCAGGACGGCCAGCTCGACCGTGGTGCCCAGGGTGCACGCCGCGGCGAGCAGCTCGCGGGTCGGCGTCCCGAGCTGCTCGACCCGGTCCTCGACCACGGCGCGCAGGGAGTCGGGCAGGGGCAGCTGGGCGTCGCCGGCCCGTCGGGCCGGGTGGCGCTCGCAGTCGCGGGCGACCTCCAGGGCGAAGAGCGGGTTGCCGTTGGTCTCCTTGACGATCGTCGCGGCGAACTGGCGCTCGAGCCCGGTGAGGGCGACGAGGTCGTCGGTGTCGAGCCCGGCCAGGTGGTGCCGGTCCTGGGGGTGGCGGCGCCGGAGGCGGGCCAGGCTGCCCAGCAACGGGTGGCCACGGCGGACGTCGGTGTCGCGGTAGGTGGCCACCACCAGGAGGGGCCACGTCGCCGCTGCCCGCACGAGGTGCTCGACCAGCGCCATGGTGTCGTGGTCGGTCCAGTGGAGGTCGTCGAGCACCAGCAGGGTGGGTGCGTCCTGGGTGCAGCGCTCCACGAAGGCGGTGACGGCCTCGACCACCCGGTAGCGCGCCGTGGCCGGGTCCGACGGCTCGGCGGGCACGGGGCCGTCGAGGCCCGGGACCAGGCGGGTGAGCTCGACGGGCCAGCGCCGGTCGCCGGGGGGCGTGCCGGTGCCGGCGAGGCGGGTGCGGATGGCCTCGACGAAGGGCTGGTAGGGGACGATGGCGGGGTCCTCGCAACGGCCGTAGAGGACGGTGCCGCCGTCGGCGGCGACGACCGCGGCGACCTCGGCCGCCAGCGTGGTCTTGCCGATGCCGGGCTCGCCGACCACCAGCGCCACCTGCGCACCGCCCTGCTGGCAGGCCTGCCACGCCGCAGCCAGGGCGGTGAGCTGCTCGGTGCGCCCGACGAAGCGCCGGTCGCGGGGGGCCAGGGCGGGCGGGACGGCGGTGCCGTCGACGGCAGGCTCCCAGCGCACGCGGTGGACCTCGACCGGGTCGAGGCCCTTGAGCTCGCGGGTGCCGGCCGGCTCGATCGGGGCCGGGCTGCGCGAGCCGACCAGGTCGTTGATCAGCCGGGAGACCAGGATCTCGCCCGGCTCGGCGCTGTCGCAGAGCCGGCGGGCCACCGACACCGACAGGCCGTAGAAGTCGCCCTGGTCCTCGTCGGCCTCGCCCACGTTGACGCCGATGCGCACCGCGTAGGCGTCGGGCCGCTCGCCCCGGTTGCGCCGGCCCGTGGCCCGCTGCACGGCCACGGCGGTCTCGACCGCGGCGAGCGGGCTGTCGAACACGATCATGAGGCCGTCGCCGGTGCTCTTGACCTCGCGCCCGGCCCGGGGCAGCGCGGCGTCGCGCACGGTGCGGAAGTGCTCTCGGCGGATGCGCTCGGAGGCGTCGTGGCCCAGGCGCACGAAGTGCGCCGTGGAACCCACGAGGTCCGTGAACACGACCGTGACGACACCCACCTCGACCGCCCTCTCTGCGTCGACTGGTACGTTCAGCCTTGCACGCGACCGGGTCCCCGGCGTGCGGGAGAGGGCGTCTCGGGGAGGGCCGGGGCCGGCTTGCCGTTCCGCCCGGCTGGACCGTAGGCTGGTTCGCCGGCAATGCGCGCCCCTGCGCGCTCGCCGATCCGAGTTCCCACGGCGTCGAACGTACGCGAGGTCATCCGAGTGCCCACCATCCAGCAGCTGGTCCGCAAGGGTCGCGAGAGCAAGCCCGCCAAGGGCAAGACGCCGGCCCTGAAGGGCGCGCCCCAGCGCCGCGGCGTGTGCACCCGCGTCTTCACCACGACCCCGAAGAAGCCCAACTCGGCCCTGCGCCGCGTGGCCCGTGTGCGGCTGTCGAGCGGGATGGAGGTCACCGCCTACATCCCGGGCGAGGGCCACAACCTCCAGGAGCATTCGATCGTGCTCGTGCGCGGCGGTCGCGTGAAGGACCTGCCGGGCGTCCGCTACAAGATCATCCGCGGCACCCTCGACACCTCGGGCGTGCGCGATCGCAAGCAGGCCCGTTCCCGCTACGGCGCCAAGAAGGAGTCCTGATGCCTCGCAAGGGTCCCGCACCGCGCCGGGAGCTCCAGCCCGATCCGGTCTACCGGTCGACGCTGGTCACCCAGATCGTGAACAAGATCCTGGTCCGGGGCAAGAAGACCACCGCCGAGCGGATCGTCTACTCGGCGCTGGCCCAGATCGAGGCCAAGACCGGCAGCGAGCCCATCGCCACGCTGAAGCGGGCGGTCGAGAACGTGAAGCCCCAGCTCGAGGTCAAGAGCCGCCGGGTCGGTGGCGCCACCTACCAGGTCCCGGTGGAGGTCCGGCCGCGCCGGGCCAACACCCTGGCCATCCGGTGGATCGTCGGCTTCTCCCGGTCCCGTCGGGAGCGTTCGATGGCCGACCGCCTGGCCAACGAGCTGCTCGACGCCAGCAACGGCATCGGCGCTTCGGTGAAGCGCCGCGAGGACACGCACAAGATGGCCGAGGCCAACAAGGCCTTCGCGCACTACCGCTGGTAGGGCGCCCCTTCCACCCCAGACCGAGGGTGCGACCCCCGGCACCATCCCCACGACGACCGGGCCCCGCCCCGGTCGTCTGTATGTCACGAAGAGATCGAGCAGATGGCTGACGCGAAGCGAACCCACCCCCTCCAGCGAGTCCGCAACATCGGGATCATGGCCCACATCGACGCGGGCAAGACCACCACGACCGAGCGGATCCTCTTCTACACCGGGCGCAACTACAAGCTCGGCGAGGTGCACGAAGGCGGCGCCACCATGGACTGGATGGTCCAGGAGCAGGAGCGCGGCATCACGATCACCTCTGCCGCGACCACCTGCGAGTGGCGCGACCACAGCATCAACATCATCGACACGCCGGGCCACGTCGACTTCACGGTCGAGGTCGAGCGGTCGCTGCGCGTCCTGGACGGCGCGGTGGCCGTGTTCGACGGGGTGGCCGGGGTCGAGCCGCAGACCGAGACCGTCTGGCGCCAGGCCAACAAGTACGGCGTGCCCCGGATCTGCTTCATCAACAAGATGGACCGCCTCGGTGCCGACTTCTTCGTCGCGGTCGACTCGATCAAGGATCGCCTCGGCGCCAACGTGGCCGTGGTGCAGCTCCCGATCGGGGCCGAGGGCCACTACAAGGGCGTGGTCGACCTGGTCGACATGGTGGCGCTGGTGTGGCTCGACGAGGAGCTCGGCGCCAAGTGGGAGGTCAAGGAGATCCCGTCCGACCTCGCTGAGCAGGCCGAGGAGTACCGCAGCGCCCTGATCGACGTGCTGTCGGCGTTCGACGAGAACATCCTCGAGAAGTTCGTCGGCGAGGAGGAGATCACCGGCGACGACGTCCGGGCCGCGCTGCGGGCCGGGACCCTGTCGGGGGAGATCGTGCCGGTGCTCAACGGCACCGCCTTCAAGAACAAGGGCGTCCAGCCCCTGCTCGACGCCATCGTCGACTACCTCCCGGCGCCGACGGACCTCCCGCCGGTGAAGGGCACGAACCCCAAGGGCAACGAGGAGCTGGAGCGCCCGGCCGACGACAGCGCCCCGTTCGCCGCGCTGGCCTTCAAGATCATGACCGACCCCCACGTCGGCAAGCTGACCTACTTCCGCGTCTACTCGGGCTCGCTGACCAAGGGCGACACGGTCGTCAACACGACCAACAGCGGCAAGGAGCGGATCGGCCGCATCCTGCAGATGCACGCCAACCACCGTGAGGACCGCGACGCGGTCTTCGCCGGCGACATCGCGGCGGGCATCGGCCTGAAGAACACCCGGACCGGCGACACGCTGGCCGCAGCCGGCGCCGAGATCGTGCTGGAGCGGCTCGAGTTCCCGGAGCCGGTGATCCAGCTCGCCGTCGAGCCGACGACCAAGGCCGACCAGGACAAGATGTCCAAGGCGCTCTACGCCCTCTCGGAGGAGGACCCGACCTTCCAGGTCCGCACCGACGAGGAGACCGGCCAGACGGTCATCTCTGGCATGGGCGAGCTGCACCTCGAGGTCATCGTCGACCGCATGCTGCGGGAGTTCAAGGTCGATGCCTCGGTGGGCAAGCCCCAGGTCGCGTACCGGGAGACGATCACCCAGCCGGTCACCGGCCACGTCTACACGCACAAGAAGCAGACGGGCGGCTCGGGCCAGTTCGCCGAGGTCAAGATCGACCTGGAGCCGACAGGCCCCGGTGGCGGCTACGAGTTCGTCGACAAGATCACCGGCGGGCGCATCCCCAAGGAGTACATCCCCTCGGTCGACGCCGGCATCCAGCAGTCGCTCGATGCAGGTGTGCTCGCGGGCTATCCGACGGTGGACGTGCGGGCGATCCTCGTGGACGGGAAGTTCCACGACGTCGACTCGTCGGAGATGGCGTTCAAGATCGCCGGCTCGATGGCGTTCAAGGAGGCGGCTCGCAAGGCCAAGCCGGTCCTGCTCGAGCCGATCATGTCGGTCGAGGTGACGACTCCCGAGGACTACATGGGCGACGTCATCGGTGACCTCAACAGCCGGCGGGGCCGGGTGGGCGGGATGGACCAGCGTGGCAACAGCCAGGTCATCCGGGCTCACGTCCCCCTGTCCGAGATGTTCGGTTACGCTACCGACCTTCGTTCGCGCACCCAGGGTCGCGCGACCTACACGATGCAGTTCGACAGCTACCAGCAGACGCCTGCGTCGGTCCAGGAAGAGATCGTGGCGCGGGTGCGCGGCGAGTAGCTCCCGGACCCTTCACCACCTTCAACTGTCCACCGATCAGAAGACCATCACCGAGGAACCCGGAGAGACCCATGGCCAAGGAGAAGTTCGAGCGGACGAAGCCTCATTTGAACGTGGGGACGATGGGTCATATTGATCATGGGAAGACGACGTTGACGGCGGCGATCACTCGGGTGTTGGGTGAGGCGAACCCGAATGTGACGGTGATGGCGTTCGATCAGATCGATAAGGCGCCGGAGGAGCGTCAGCGGGGGATCACGATCAATATTTCGCATGTGGAGTATGAGACGGAGAACCGTCATTACGCGCATGTGGATATGCCGGGTCATGCGGATTACATCAAGAACATGATCACGGGTGCGGCGCAGGTGGATGGGGCGATCTTGGTGGTGGCGGCGACGGATGGTCCGATGCCTCAGACGCGTGAGCATGTGTTGTTGGCGCGTCAGGTGGGTGTGCCGGCGATCGTGGTGGCGTTGAACAAGGTTGACATGGTTGATGATGAGGAGTTGTTGGAGTTGGTGGAGATGGAGGTGCGGGAGCTTCTGTCTGAGTACGAGTTCCCGGGGGATGACACGCCGGTGGTGCGGGTGTCGGCGTTGAAGGCGTTGGAGGGTGATGCGGGGGCGGCGCAGGGTGTGTTGGAGTTGATGGCGGCGGTGGACAGTTTCGTTCCGGAGCCGGAGCGGGATCTGGACAAGCCGTTCTTGATGCCGATCGAGGATGTGTTCTCGATCACGGGTCGGGGGACGGTGGTGACCGGGAAGGTTGAGCAGGGGATCATCCATACCGGTGATGAGGTTGAGATCGTGGGGATCCGTCCGACGCAGAAGACGACGTGTACGGGTGTGGAGATGTTCCGGAAGTTGTTGGATGAGGGGCAGGCGGGGGACAACATCGGGGCGTTGTTGCGGGGGACGAAGAAGGAGGAGGTGGAGCGGGGTCAGGTGTTGTGCAAGCCGGGGAGCATCACTCCGCACACGAACTTCGAGGCGCAGGTGTATGTGTTGACGCAGGCTGAGGGTGGGCGGCACAAGCCGTTCTTCTCGAATTATCGGCCGCAGTTCTATTTCCGGACGACGGATGTGACGGGGAACGTGGTGTTGCCGGAGGGGACTGAGATGTGCATGCCGGGTGACAACACGACGATGACGGTGGAGTTGATCCATCCGATCGCGATGGACGAGGGTTTGCGGTTCGCGATCCGTGAGGGTGGCCGGACCGTCGGCGCCGGCCGGGTCACCAAGATCATCAAGTAGTCCCCGGGTCGACCAGATCCCTGGCACCCGCCGGGGATCCGTTCCTTGAGAAGCGAGCAGCGATGGCTGAGAAGCAGAAGATCCGCATCCGCCTGAAGGCGTACGACCACGAGGTCATCGACCAGTCGACGAAGAAGATCGTCGAGACGGTGACCCGCACCCAGGCCACGGTCAGGGGACCCATCCCCCTGCCGACCGAGAAGCGGCGCTACACGGTCATCCGCTCGCCCCACAAGGACAAGGACAGCCGGGAGCACTTCGAGATGCGGGTGCACAAGCGGCTGCTCGACATCCTCGAGCCGTCGGCGAAGACGGTCGACTCGCTGCAGCGGATCGAGCTCCCCGCCGGCGTGGACATCGAGATCAAGATCCAGCAGGCGTAGCTCCCGCCCGGCGCCCGGCCGCTTTGGGGCTGGCGACCGGGACGGGCTGTCCTGCACCCCTCGTGCGTGCGGGCCCACCGTGCCCGCAGCACGCGCAACCGACGTCCGGGTA
>JBFWTJ010000063.1:0-15752 GCA_050247895.1 Acidimicrobiia bacterium | reverse complement strand
GTCCCGCCGGGACGGCTCGGGCTCCTCGTCGTCCTCGACCAGGTCGGGATCGGGCAGGACGTCGGTCATCGCGCTCCTCCGTGGGGGTGGTGATCCTCCCGGGAGCATCCGTGGGGACCGGTCCCGACCTGTAGGGCCCAAGGTCCCGAACTCGGCACCCGACGGTCCCGGCGGATCTCGGCCCGAGGTCCGACCCGGTCACCCACCCGCAGGGGCGCTCAACGGCCGACGAAGCGGGGACGGGTCCGGGTGGCGAACGCCTCGAGGCCGATGCGGGCGTCCTCGCTGCCCATGTAGTCGAGGAAGACGGGACGCTCGGCGGCCAGGGCCGCCGGCAGGTCCAGCCCCCTCCCCCGCCGCACGGCCTCCTTGATGGCTCCGGCGAGCAGCGGGCTGCGCTCGGCCAGCGTCAGGGCCACCTCGTCGACCCGGGCCGCCAGCTCCCCGTCGGGAACCACCTCGTTCACCAGGCCCCAGTCGGCCGCGGTCGGGGCGTCGAGCCAGGCGCCGGAGAGCAGGAGCCACGCGGCCCGGCGCGGGCCGACCAGCCGGGGGAGCCGTTGGCTGGCCCCACCCCCGGGGAACAGGCCGTGGCGGGCGTGCACGTCGCCGAGCCGGGCCCCTTCGGCGGCCACGGCGAGGTCGCAGGCCAGGACGAGCTCGAGCCCCCCGGCGCAGGCCGGGCCGTGCACCGCGGCGATCGAGGGCACGGGCGACGCCTCGAGCGCGGCGAAGGTGGCCTGCACCAGGGTGACGACCCGGTCCCAGCCGTCCCGGTCGGTCGCGTCCGCCTCGGTGATCCCCAGGTCGACGCCGCTGCAGAAGGCCGGGCCCTCGCCCCGCACGACCATCACCCGCACGTCCGGGTCGGCCGCCACCTCGTCCACGGCCCGCCGCAGCGCGTGCAGGCCCTCGACGTCGATGGCGTTGAGCTTCGCCGGCCGGTCGAGCACCAGGTGGGCCACCGGGCCACGGCGCTCCAGGCGGACCATGTCGGACATGAGGGATCCTCCCCGGGTCGGGTACGGGGCTCAGCCCCGCCGTGCCTCCACGAACGCGGCCAACCGGTCGAGGGTGGGCAGGACCTCGGCCGCCGGCCCCGGCAGGACGTCGAACGCGACCTCGGTCGCGCCGAGCGCGGCGAACCGGTCGACCTTGTCGTGGCTCAGCTCGCCGGTCGTGAACGAGACGACCTCGAGGTCCGCCGGGTCCCTCCCGGCCGCGGCCGCCGCCTCGCGCAGGCGGGGCACGCCCTCGGCGAGGGGACCGCCGCCGGCGGCGATCCAGCCCTGGCCGAGCTCGACGACGTGGCGGAACGTCGCCCCACCCGGCGGGCCGCCGAGCAGGACGGGCAGCGGACGCTGGGCCGGCTTGGGCCAGGACCAGGACGGCGAGATCCGGACGTGGTCGCCCTCGTAGCCGGCGACCTCGCGCTCCCACAGGGCCCGCATGGCCAGCACGTGGTCCCGGACGCGTGACCGCCGCGTCGCCGGGTCGACGCCGTGGTCGGCCATCTCCTCGACGTTCCAGCCGTAGCCGACGCCGACCGCGAGCCGCCCGCAGGACTGCTGGTCCAGGGTGGCCAGCGCCTTGGCCGTCACGATCGGGTCCCGCTGGCCGACCAGCATGATGCCGGTCCCGACCCGGATCCGCTCGGTCACCGCCACCGCGAGGGCCAGCGCGACGATGGGGTCGAGGGTGCGGCGGTACCGCTCGGGGAGCTCGCCCCCCAAGGGGTAGGGCGAGGCGCGCTCGACCGGGATGTGGGTGTGGTCCGGGAACCACACCCCGTCGAGCCCGCGGGCCTCGACCGCCCGGGCCAGCTCGGCCACCGGGAGGGAGCGGTCGGTGGCGACCATCGTGATGCCGTACCTCACCGCACGCCACCCGTCGCACCGATGTGATGCTGGCCCACGGCACCTCGCCCACCG
The DNA here is from genome assembly GCA_050247895.1 of Acidimicrobiia bacterium. GTDB lineage: Bacteria > Actinomycetota > Acidimicrobiia > Acidimicrobiales > VFJN01 > CAVPEW01. The sequence continues at coordinate 13,821 of JBFWTJ010000063.1, read as the reverse complement.
CAAATGGTGCTGGTCTCACTCCCCAGAAACTTGTCTTTGGATGCGACAGATGTCACAGACAACTAATCTATGGCTCCGACCACGAGGGGGACAGGACCGGATGATCGTCACCGACGACGACGGGATCCGGCGCTACGCCGTCATCTCGTCCGACAGCCACGCCGGTGCGGCGCTGCTCGAGTACCGGCTGTACCCGAGCTGGTGATGGGACGGCTCCACGGCGAGGTCGCCATCGTCACCGGCTCGACACACGGGATCGGTCGGGCCACCGCGCTCCTGTTCGCCGCCGAGGGCGCGTCGGTCGTGGTCACCGGACGGGACGAGCGGGCCGGCGCCGAGGTGCTGGACCGGATCGCCGAGGCCGGCGGGGCGGCCACCTTCGTGCGGGCGGACCTGCTCGACCCCGACGTCGGCACGGTCCTGACCGCCACCGCGCTCGGGGCGTTCGGCACGCCCACGATCCTGGTCAACAACGCCGGGAGCAACGACCTGGTCCGCACGGGCCAGGACCGGGCCCTGACCGAGATCGCCGACGAGGACTGGACCCGCATCCTCGAGACCAACCTGACCGGCCCCATGCGCGTCACCCGGGCGGTCCTCAACGAGATGATCCGGGCCCGGGGCGGGTCCGTCCTGTTCATCTCGTCGCGCTCGGCACGCGTGGGCATCCCCGGTGCCGACGGGTACACGGCGACCAAGGGCGCGCTCGAGGCCCTGACCCGCTCGCTGGCCGTCGAGTACGCCGAGTTCGGCGTGCGGTGCAATTGCATCCAGGTCTCGATGGTCCAGGTCGTCGACGAGCGCGCCGGTCGGGTGTCCCTCGACGCCGACCGCGACCCCCGCATGCGGGCCATGGTGCTGACCCGCGGGGGCCGGCCACCGGACGTGGCCCACGCCGCGCTCTACCTGGTCTCCTCCGACGCCGCCTTCGTCACCGGTGTCGTCCTGCCCGTCGACGGGGGCTCCGCCGCCACCGCAGGGATGCCCTGGGTCACCCCCAAGCCGCGGGTGGGCGACGACGCGACCCCCGACGACCTGGCCTGGTCGACCACGACCTGACCCCACCGGCGCGCCGGGCCACCACGCCCCTCAGCCGGTCGCGGATGCCGCCGGCACCGGTTCGAGCCTCACCGGCACGTTGCTCATGCGGGGCTGGCCCGAGTACCGCTCGAAGACCTCGTCGTTGGCGATGAGCCGGCCGGTGCAGGACCCGATGGCGCGGACGTCGCCGTCGCGCTCGGGCACGTCGCCGAACCCGTGGCTCATCGAGACCAGGCCGGGCCGCACGGTCTCGTCGGCCCGCACGACGGCCCGGATGGCCCCGCGGCGCGAGCGCACGACCACCTCGTCACCCGGCGCCAGGCCCGCCGCGGCCAGGTCCTCGGGGTTGACGTAGGCCGGGTTGAACGGCGGTCGGTTGGCCGGCATGGCCGGCGTCGCGCTGTTGAAGACGTGGGGCATCCGGCGCACGATCAGGCGCAACGGGTAGGCCGGATCGGCCGAGGCCGGCCGGGCGGCCAACGACCGCAGGTCGGCCACCACGTCCGGGTTGCCCACGTCGAGGCGCCCCGACCAGCCCGGCTCGGCGGGCTGCACCCGCACCGGCGGGTCCGGGGGGTAGAGGGCGGCGCCGTCCACCCCCATGACCTCCTGCACCGGGACCCGGGAGCCCCGGTGGACGATCTCGAGCAGCTCGCGGTCGGACGGCGGCCGCTCCCCGTCGAGCGCCACGGGCGCGCCGCCGTCGACGTCGAGCACGAGCTGTCGCCCCATCCTCCGGGCCAGCTGGAACAGGAGCGCCCACTGCTCGACCACCTCGGCGCCCGGCGGAGGCGCCACGATCGCCGGGCTGTACTGGGCGTAGGCCTCGACGTGGCCCCAGCCGTTCGCGTAGTACGGCCGCATGTCCAGCATCATCGTCGTGCCCGGCATCTCGTAGAACAGGGTCGTCGGGATGACGTAGTGGGCCAGGCGGGCCGAGGGTGACATGTGGATGTCGGCCTGGACGAACAGCTCCAGGTCCTCCAGGGCTGCGATGGCCTTGAGCTGGTCGGGCCAGGCGTTGACCGGTGAGCCGCCCAGGCTCAGCAGGGCCCGCACGCGTCCGGGACCCTGGAGGAGGATCTCGTCGGGCAGCGCCGCGGTCGGCATCCCGGCCAGGCTGGCGGCGAGGCCCCGCACCCTGACCGGCTCACCCAGGCCGTAGGCCGGCACGGGTGGACAGGCCTGGGCGCGACGGACCGGTGAGGGGATCAACGTGCCGGGGTTCCCGATGCGCTCGCCGGCCCGCTTCCAGTGCCCGCACAGCGTCTGGAGGCAGAGCAGCAGGTACTCGACCAGGGTGCTGGACCCCGCCATGCTCGGCCCGGTCCCCCCGGTGGCGAAGCCCCGGCGGGACCGCCCGTAGGTGCGGGCCAGCGTGACCAGGTCGTCGGGGTCGACGCCGGCCCGGTCGGCCACCCCGGTGGGATCGAACGGCGCCACCGCGGCCCGCAGGGCGTCGACCCCGGTGACGTGGTCGGCGACGAAGGCCGGATCGCCCAGCCCCTCGGCCAGCACCACCCGCAGCACGGCGGCCAGGAGGGCGGGGTCGTGCCCGGGCATGGGCTGGAGGTGGATGGTCGCCCGCTTGGCCACCTCTGTCCGCCGCGGGTCGACGACCAGGAGGGGCGCGCCTCGCCGATCGAGGTCCTTGAAGAGGTCGCCCGGGTTCCCGGAGCGGCCCTGGTGGCTCACGAAGGGGTTGTTGCCCACCAGCAGGGCGACGTCGGGGTCGTCGGCCCCGTAGCCCGGTGCCATCCACTCGCCGTGCAGCCCCCGGGCGATGAGCTTGCCGGGCTGGTCGATGGCCCCGGGGCTGAACGTCATGGGCGAGCCGAGCGCCCGCATGAACGCCGTGCCCAGGGCCCGGTTGGCCGAGTGGTCGTAGGCGTACATCGTCCCTGTGTACATGGCCACGGAGCGAGGACCGTCCCGCTCGGCGATGGCAGCCAGGCGCTCGGCGATCTCGTCCAGCGCCTGGTCCAGCGGCACGGGGACGTAGGAGCCGTCGGGCCGCCGGCGCATCGGCCGGGTGAGCCGGTCGGGATGGTCGTACATGTCGGCGTGGCTGCGGCCCTTGACGCAGCTGTAACCCCGGTAGACGGGGTTCGTGGCGTCACCCGTCGCGTTGACGATCCGGCCCCCGACCACCTCCACCTGCATCGGGCAGAAGTTCGAGCACACCCGGCAGAACGAGCGGTGCAGGCCGTCGCGCCCCGCCAGGCCGGCCGGCACGGTCGGGGCTCCATCCATATCCACGATCCTCCCGACATAGATTTTCAAGTTCAACGTGCTCTCTGGCGATCCTATTTGGTCGGAAGCCTCTCGGCCGGAAGCCTCGGAAGGGGCTCACGGGAAGATCTGCTCCAGTTCCGGCGCGCACGTGCCGATGGAGCGGGGGATGGGCGGGCAGCCCGCAACGACGGGGGTGCAGATCGAGGGGGTCGAGACGGCCCCGCAGCGGCGCGGGGCCGTGCTTCGCCACGTCGTCGCGGCCCACGTGCTCGACCCGTCGGCGATCGCCACCGCCACGGCCCTGGGCTACATCACGAGCTTCTTCTACTTCTGCGGCGGCGTCGCCTGCCTGGCCGCCACCGCCGTCCCGGGCTGGAGCCCGGGAGCCGACCTGGTCGCCATCCGGGCCATCGGGGTCGGCGCCGTCGTGCTGAGCCTGGCCAAGATCCCCGTCGAGCACCGCCTGCCCCGGTGGTCGTCCCACGTCCTGGTGCTGCTCGGGACCGTGCTCGTGAGCTGGGTGATCGCCCTGTCGGGTTCGGCCACCATGGCCGTGGCCGCGTCGACCTTCTACAGCTACGTCGTCATCGACGCCGTCGTCTTCTTCGCCGGACCAGCCATGGTCGTCCACCTGGTCGCCGCCGGCGCGGCCGCCTCGTTCTCCCTCCACCGCATGGAGGCGCCGGCGGCGGCGATCCTGGTCGTGCACGTCGTGGGGTTCAGCCTGGCGCTGATCGTCGCCTGGTTGACCCGCATGTCGTCGCTGGCCCAGCAGGACCAGCTCACCAAGCTGGTCAGCCGGCGCGGCTTCGAGGGCAAGATCCAGCAGGCCCTCCACGACGTCGAGCGCAACGGCGGCCAGCTCGCCTTCGTGTTCCTCGACATCGACGGGTTCAAGGCCATCAACGACACCCACGGCCACCACGGCGGCGACCAGGTCCTGCGCCGCAGCGCGGAGACCTGGCGGGCCTACGTGGGCGAGCGCGGCACGCTCGGCCGGTTCGGCGGCGACGAATTCACCCTGCTGCTGCCCGGCGCGAGCCTCGGCCAGGCCGCCGACCTGGCCGACGAGCTGCGGGCCCTCCTGCCGGCCGGGGTCACCGCCTCGGCCGGGGTCACCTCCTGGCAGGCCCGCGACACGCCCTCGACGCTGGCCGGGCGGGCCGACATCGCCCTCTACGAGGCCAAGGCGGCCGGCCGGGACCGGACCGTGGTCTACGGCGACCCCCGCCGGACCGCGAGCGAGCTGGAGGCGGCGATCGCCAACGGCGAGATGGTCCTCGAGTTCCAGCCGGTCGTGGACCTGGCCGACGGGAGGACGACGAGCTACGAGGCGCTGGTGCGCTGGGACCACCCGACCAAGGGACGGATCCCGCCGGGCGACTTCATCCCCCAGGCCGAGCGCACCGGCGCCATCCACGCCCTGGGTGCCTGGGCCCTGGACCAGGCCTGCCGGGCCGCGGCCCGCAGCGGGACGGACGACGGGTGGGTCCGGGTCTCGGTCAACGCCTCCATCCCCGAGCTGCGCCGCTCGGGCTACGCCGGGGTCGTGGCGCACGCCCTGCGGACCCACGGGCTCGACCCCGACCAGCTCACCATCGAGGTCACCGAGGCCCTCTTCGACGACGACGACCCCCAGGTCGGCGCCTCGCTCGGCGCCCTGCGAGCCCTCGGGGTCAAGCTGGCCATCGACGACTTCGGGGCCGGCTACTCGTCGCTGCGCTGGCTGGAGCGGCTGCCCGTCGACGTGATCAAGGTCGACGGCACGTTCGTACAGGCCATCACCGGGCCCCACCAGCGCACGCCCGTGCTGTCGGGCATCGTCGACATCGGCCGGACGCTGGGCCTGGCCGTGGTCATCGAGGGCGTCGAGACCGAGGTCCAGGCCGCCGTCCTGCGGGGCATCGGCGCCGACCTGGCCCAGGGGTTCCTGTTCGCCCGGCCCGCCCCGCTCGTCGACGGGAGGCTCCCCCGGCCGTCACCGGCCGCGCCGGACGACGGGGCGCACCCGGCACCGGTCGTGCCGACCCGAGGCCCGAACGGCGACGGCCACGTGGCGGCGCCGGTCCCGGGACCACGGCGCCGGTCGACGGTGACCGACGGCGCTCGCCGGGTCGCCTCCCACCGCTGACGGGCGCCGGCGGGCGCTCAGCACACCTGCTGGACGTCGAGGACCCGCTCGTCCGTCCGGGCGACCGCGCCGTGCGCGTCGGCCGCCTCCACCCACCAGGTGATGTCCTCGTCGGCCACCGGGGGGCCGACGTCGGCCGACCACGTGCTGCCGTCGTGGGCCATGGCCGCCTCGACGACCGCGGCCTGCCCACCGCCCCGCCAGCGCAGCACGACGGCCAGGTCCGACTCGTCCTCCACCACCGCGGCGACCCCGGCCACCGTGCAGAAGCCGATGGTGCCGATGAAGGACCGGTCCACCTCCACCGAGCCGATCACCGGCGCACGGCGGACCAGGCCGGTGACCGCCACACCCGCCGCGTCGACGGCCGCGCCGTCGTCCACTCCGGTGCCGCCGAGGGTCACGGTCCCGCCGAACGGGCCCTCGGGCAGGGCGGCCCGATCGACGACGAGGGTGAGCGTGGTCGTGGCGCCCGGCGCGGTGCTCCCCCGCGTCGCGTCGAGCGCAGAGCCGGGCAGCACCAGCTCCGCCGTCCAGGACAGGGCCTGGCCGCCGTCGTTGCGGAAGCTGACCGCGGCCTCGGTGCGGGTGTCGCCGAGGTCGACGTCGGCGCTCGTCACCACCAGCCTCGCCGGTGCCGGTGGCGGAGGCGGGGGTGCCGCGGTGGTCGTGGTCGGCGGGTCGCTGGTCGTCGTGGCCACCGTCGAGGTCGTCGAGGGGACGACGCGGGTCGTCGAGGACGGGACGGTCGTGGTCGACCCGGTCGCCCCCGTCGCCTCCACCTCGTCCGACGGACCCCGCGACGCCAGGAGGCCCGCCAACCCCGCCACCACGGCCAGGGCGACCGTCCCCGCGACCACGGCCAGGGCCCGTCGCCGGGCCGGCGGGCCGGCCGAGGCTCCCGTGGTCGGCACGCCCGGGACCGACGGGACCCCGGCTGGCGCGTCGGGCCCGGGCCCCGTCGAGGACGCCGTCCCGTCGGGCTCCTCCGGGGGCGTGGCGGCCCCCGGCCCGCTCCCGTCGGTCCCCGTCGGCCCTGGACCGGGCCGGCCGCCCACGGCGCCGACCACCCGGTCGCGCAGGTGGGCGGGGGGCACGGCCAACGGCGTGGCGCCGAGCAGGGCCAGCGGGCTGACCACGGACCGGCGGCGGGCGTCGCAGACGTCGCAGCCGTCGATGTGGCGGGCGACCCGCTTGCGCAGGCGTGGGTCCAACCGGCCGTCCCAACCCCCCAGGAGGTCGTCCAGCTCCGCGCAGTCGCGGCGGCCGAGGCGGCCGACCAGCAGCACGGTCAGCGACCGCTCGACGAGCTGGCGGACCCGGCCGAGCCGCACGGTGGCGTGGTGGGGCGTGACCTCGAGCGCCTCGGCGAGCTCCTGGCCGACCAGGCCGTGGCGGAGGTGGAGGTCGAGCACGGCACGATCCTGGGGGGCCAGGCCGCCGGCGGCGTCCCAGACCAGGCGCCGGAGGTCGTCGCGCTGGACCGGGTCGGGCCCTTCGGGCGCCGGGCTGGTCACCGCGACCTCCTCGGTCGGCACGACGCGGCTGCGACGACGGGCCCGGGCCAGGGCCGAGGTCCGGCACACGGCGTAGAGCCAAGGGCGCAGCCGGTCCGGGTCCCGGAGCTGGCCGATGCGCCCGGCGGCGGTGACGAAGGCGTCCTGGAGGGCGTCCTCCGCCTCGTGGCGATCGTGCAGGATCGAGTTGCAGTAGTCGTAGAGACGATCCGCGTACCGGTCGTAGACGTCGGCCCACGCCGCGGCGTCTCCGTCCCGGAGCCGGCGCACCAGCGCGGCGTCGTCCATCGGCGCAGCATAGGAACGGGGTGCCGGGCCGGCCGTTTCGTCGCGCGCGTCGCGATCCACACGGACCAGGACGCGCCGGACCGTCCGCAGGTCACGGAAGCGACGAGGAAGGATCCGGCGCGAAAAGCGTGACCGCGCCGGCGGGCGGCGCGTCCCACGAGCGACGTCGGCCATCCCGGCCGGCCGACCCGGGAGGTTCCCATGGACGCCACCACGCTCTCGCCCCGCCCCCCACGCACCCGCCCCGGCACGCGGGTGCGCCAGGCGCTCGTCGCCACGGTCGCGCTGACCGTGCTGACCGCCCTGGTCCTGATCGCCGTCGGCTCGGGGAACCGCCCCGACGGCCCCGACGGCCCCGACGGAGCCCGGGCGCTCACCGCCGACGCCGCGCCGCCGAGCACCACCCCGGCACCGGCCACCCCGGACCGGGCCGATCCGGGTCCGGCCACGCCCCCTCCCGGCGACGGCGGGGCCCCCGACGGCGGGACCACGACGCCCGACGAGGCGGACGACGCGGCGCCGGGCGACGGGGAGGACGACGACATGCCCGACGTGCCCGAGGACGGCGACGGGGAGGATCCGGGTCCGTGGATCCCGCCCACCGCGCCCGTGGACGACTTCGCTCCCACCCCGAGGGTCTTCGACCTCGTGACCCCGGTGGACCCCGAACTGGGACCGGGCGGCAGCCAGCAGGGCGGTGGGGGCACGTTCTCGAACGGACCCGTCCAGTGCGACGGGCACTGCATCGAATGGGCCACCGTCACCCCCGGGGGCCGATCGGCCACCTTCCGGCTCCACACCTCGGTCCCGGCCCGCCTCTGGGTCAGCACGGACGCGCCCGCGGTGCAGGACAGCACGTCACGGGTGCAGGACTGGGAGGTGACCTTCGAGGGCCTCGAGCCCGGCACCCTCTACAACGTGGTGCTCGTCGCCGAGGACCGCCACGGCAACACCGACCACCGCTACGGCCAGTTCCGGACCCTCGAACGGCGCGTCGAGATCGCCTTCACCTCGATCGACGTGGTGAACGACGCCGATCGCTGGGACGTCAACAAGGGCGAGGTCGAGTGGTTCTTCGCCGTCGGCGGGGACTGGATCGAGGATTTCCACCGTGGGATCGCCAAGGTCAAGAGCGGGCGGAGCATCCACCTGGGCGAGGACCGGCGCCTGGTCGTCGAGGGCGCCGGTCGCCACCTCGACCTGGCCGTGCAGGGCGTCGAGCACGACCCCGGCTTCTGCCCGGCCGGCATCCCGCCCTTCGCCGACGACTTCGGCGGCGACATCGCGGACTGCCGGGACGTGGCCACCGCGTTCGCCACCATCGACCTGGACGACCTGCACGTCGACGACCCGGCGCTGCCCAGCGGTGGCCACGACGCGGTCTTCCGCCTCACCACCGCCGAGCACTACCTGAAGTTCGACGTCTACGGGACCATCGACGTGGACTACGTGTGAGCTTCGACCCCGACCGGAGCCGAGGGGATCACGCCGACCGCCGGCCCCCCGGCTCCCGAGGTGCGCACCGGATCCCGGCCGTGCGGGATTCGTTACGTTGTGTCACGCTGTCGCCCGGCGACCGGGCCGAACCCGGTCCCGGACTGGGGGGAAAGCGATGCGCACACGTCATCGATCGCTCGCGGCGATCCTGCTGCTCGCCGCCGTCGGCACCACGGCTCCACCGGTCGGGGCGACCGGCGACCTCACGGATCGGCCCTCACCGGCGGTGGGGACGGCCAACATCGTCCCGGTGGCCAACGTGGCCCATCGCGGCGGGGCCAGCGGCGGGCCGGGTGGGGGCACCGACATCGAGTTCGCCGAGATCGGCGGGACGACCTACGCCCTGGCCGGCACGCTCGAGCGCGGCCTGCAGATCCTGGACATCTCCGACCCAGCCCGCCCACGGCCCGTCGCCGTCTACGACTGCCGGGTGGCCCAGGGCGACGTCCAGGTCGTCCGGCGCGACGGCCGGACCTTCGTCGCCTACGCCGCGGACTACGACGCCGACCGGGGGTCGGCCTGCTACCGGGACCTCGATCGGAAGGGGATCGCCTACGGCAACGGCCTCGGCACGGTCGTCGTCGACATCTCGGACCCGGCCCGCCCCACGACGGTGTCGTTCCTGCCCATGTCCCGAGGCACGCACAACTCGACCATCAACCCGGCCGGCACCCACCTGTACAACTCGAACAGCGACACCTCGGGCGGCGGTGTCATCGAGTACTGGGACCTGACCGGTGACCGCCTCCTCCACCCCGTGAAGCTCGGGGAGCTGCCGACAGCGGGTGCGAACAGCCACGACATCACCTTCAACGCCGACGGCACCCGCGCCTACTCGGCGGCCCTCGACCACAGCCTGGTCATCGACACCTCCGACCCGGCGCGGCCCCAGGTCGTCGGGCGGATCGGTCGGGACGGCCTCGACGTCCACCACCAGGCCGAACCCCTCACCGTGACGGGGCCGGACGGCCTGCGCCGCGACCTGCTCCTGGTCACCGACGAGGTCAACGGGGGTCGCCCCGCCACGTGCCCGGGCGGGGGCATCCACGTCTACGACGTCACCGGCGACAAGGAGCGGGCCCCCGTGCGCCTCGGGGCCTGGTTCATCGACGACGCGACCCGCGACGACGGCCGCCGGGGGTGCACCTCGCACGTCCTGCGCCTGCACCCCGAAGCCGGCCTCATGACCATCGCCTGGTACCGCAAGGGCGTCCGGGTCGTCGACCTCGGCGGCCTGGCACTCGCCGGGGAGACCGACGCCTCGCCGATGGCCGAGGTCGGCTGGTACGCCTTCCCCGACGCCAACACCTGGTCGGTCAAGACGCCGGGCATCTCACCCGACGGGAGCTTCCACCTCTTCGCCAACGACCTGGCCCGGGGGCTCGACGTGTTCCGCTTCGACCCGGCGGTCCAGGTCCGGGCCGACCCCGGGACCTGGCTGACCGCCGAGGATCTCGCCGCCACCCCGCGGGAGGTGCCCGACCTCGACGACCTCGTCCTCTGCCTCCTCCCGACGCCGGGCTGACCGACAGGCCGACCTCACCACCTGTCGTGGTCGTCCGACCGCGGCACGACGTGCCGAACGGCCGCAACCGCCATTTCTCCCTGATGCCCTGTCAGGAGAGCCGCGACGCCGGGATCCATCGGGCGGGCCCCGTCCGGCCTTGCCCACCGGGACACAGAAGGAGGGTGTCATGGAGCACCTGCCGAAGCTCGTCGAGACCCTCGACGAGGACCTCGACCTCGACAGCGATGTCGACGTCGAGGTCGAGACCGCCATCGTGGTCGGGCCGGACTTCGGCGTCCTGCTCGGCGGTGGTGGCCGCTGAAGATGCACAGCCCCCGGCCGGCCCGCGTCGGCCGGGGGCGGTCACCACGCCCCTCGTGGCGCGGTGACCTGCGGCCGTTCCTGGCCCCGGCGGTCGTGCAGGCCTCGGCCATGGACTGCGGGCCCGCTGCGCTGAGCGCCCTGCTCGCGGGCCACGGCGTCGCCGCGTCGCCCGACCGGCTCCGCGAGATGTGCCGGACCGACGTGGACGGCACCTCGATCGACGCCCTCGCCGTCGCGGCGCGCCGGCACGGCCTGGACTGCTCGCAGGTCGTGGTCCCCGTCGAGCACCTGACCCACTCCGACCGCCTACCGGCGTTGGCCGTCACCCGCCGGGCCGACGGGCTGACCCACGTCGTGGTGGTCTGGCGCCGCCACCGGCGGTGGTTCCAGGTGATGGATCCCGCTGTCGGCCGTCGCCTCATGCGCCACCGGCGCCTCCTCGAGCTCCTCCACGTGCACGAGCAGGCCGTGCCCGTGGCGACCTACGCCCGGATCGCCTCCACCGGGTCCTTCAGATCCGGGCTGCTGGCCCGGATCCGGGCCCTGGGCATCGCCGATGCCGAGGCACTCGTCGCCCGGGCCGCCGGCGACGGTGCGGCCACGGCCCGGCTCGATGCCGCAGTGCGTGGCGCGGCGCGCGGCCGGTGCCACGGTCGATCCGCCACCCGGGCGGTGCTGGCCGCGCTCGCCGATCCCGCGGCGATCGACGACACCGCCTGGTACGCCCGGCCGGGTCGACCCGGCAGCGCCACCGTGACGCTGCGCGGCGCCGTGCTGCTCCAGCCCCGTCCTGCCCCGACGGGCCGGCCTGCCCTCACACCACCCACAGCGCCCACGCCGTCGGCAGCGACGGGTACCTCGCGCCGCACGGGACCGGGCCGGAACCGCGCCCCCGTCGCCGGGTCGGTCGGAGCGGTCCTCCCGGCCGGCGACGGCCGCATCGTCCGGCGGCTGGCCGTCGGTGCCGCGCTGGCCGGCGTCGGCGCGACGGCCGAGGTGGCACTGCTCGGGACCGCCCTCGACCGCGGCGGGCAGGTCGCACCGCTCCTGGCCGTGGCGATCTTCGGCGCACTCCTGGCCGGGATCGAGCTGTCGACCGCCCGGGCGGCCCTGCTCGTCGGCCGGCGCCTGGACCTCGGCGTGAGGCGGTGGCTGGCCCAGCAGCTGCACCGGATCCCCGACCGGTACCTGCGCACCCGCGCCGCCTCCGACCTCGCCGAGCGGGCCCACTCCGTCCACCTCCTGCGCCGGATCCCCGCGGCCGGTGCCGCCGGCCTGGGCGCGGCGGCACGGCTCGTGGCCACCACCGTCGGCCTCTGCGTCCTCGCGCCCGGCCACAGCCCCCTCGTGGTCGCCCTGGCGCTGGTCCTGGTGGCCTGCACCGGCGCGACCCTGCCGGCTCGACGGGAGATCGAGCTGCACCGCCAGGAGACCGCCGGTGCCCTGGCCCAGCTCGAGCTCGACGTCCTGCTCTCGACGCGCCACGGACCGCCTGCCGACACGGCCGACGCGCTCGCCGGGGAGCACGGCCGGCGGTTGGCCGCATGGCGACGGGCGACCCGCGTCGCGGCTCGCGGCCGGGCGGCGACGGTGGGCCTCCAGGCCGGTGTCGCCGCGGCCGGGACGGTCGCCGTGGCCGGCGCGGCGCTCGCTGGGCTCGACGGCGCCGGAACGGAGCTCCTCTTCCTCGTCTGGCTGGCCGGGATGGCCACCGCGGTCGAGGAGCTCACCGCGGCGCTGGTCCGGTGGCCCGAGGATCGCGCCGTCGCCGGCCGGCTCGGGGACCTCCTCGCCGCGACGCGAGCCGGCCCCGAGCCCGACCTGCCCTCGACGCACCCGGCCCGGGCCCCGGGACCCGGGACCGACCCCACGGTCACGACCCGGCCCCGCGAAGGCTCGGTGGCCACTGCCGCAACCGAGGCGACCGGCGCGGGCGGACCGGACACCGGCCCGGTGGCCACCCCCTCAGTCGACGTGACGGGCACGGGCGGACCGAGCACCGGTGTCGACCTCCGCACGACGAGCGCGCCTGGGTCGGGCACGGCCGTCGAGCTGCGCGGCGTCACCGTCGCGGTGGCCGGGCGGACCGTGCTCGACCACGTCGACCTGAAGGTGCCGCCCGGCCAGCACGTGGCACTGGTCGGCCGCAGCGGCGCGGGCAAGTCCTCGATCCTCGAGGTGGTCCTCGGGCTGCAGGCCCCGGTGGAGGGCGACGTGCGCCTCGACGGCCGGCCGCCGGCCGGCGGCGGAGGGCATCGATCGACCGTCGCCTGGGTCGGTGCCGAGACGCGCCTGTGGGACCGATCGATCGAGGCCAACGTCGCGGGCCCGGACCGGGACGCCGCTCTCGACGCCTGCGGGCTCGTCGACCTCGCGGCACGGCTCGACGGTGACAACGTCGGCGACGACGGCGCGCGGCTCTCCCTCGACGAGCGCCAGAGGCTGCGACTGGCCCGCGCCCTGGCCCAGCCGGGTGTGCACCTGGCCGTCGTCGACGAGGCGCTCCGCCACGCGACCCCTGCGGCTCGCCGTGCGCTGCTGAGCCGGGCCCGCCGGTCGTGGGCAGCCGCGACCGTCCTGTGCGCGACCCACGACATCGACCTGGCCGCGACCTTCGACCGGGTGGTCGTCGTCGAAGGCGGCACGATCGTCGAGGACGGCCGGCCCGACGAGCTGCTCCGCCGGCCCGGCTCGCGACTGGCCGCGCTGCACCGGGCCGACCGGGACGTGCGCCAACGCCTGGGCGCCCTGCACGGCAGCTCCCCCGCCCCGCACGATGGCCCCGCCGCCCTGCACGGCGGCCCCGCCCCGTCGTCAGCTCTCGAGCCCGGGACGAGCGGCAACCCGACCGGGGGCGACCGCCACCCCGGCCGCGCCCGGACCGTCGCGGTGACCGGTGGCCCCACTCCGAACGTTCCCGCGACCGACGAACCCAACCCGACCGTCGCCGCGAACGACGAACCCCCCGGTCGTGCCCACCGGCCGGCCCGACGACGGCCGCTGGTGGCCCGAGCCGCCCTGGCCGCCGCCGTCCACGGGGCCCGCCACCTCACCATGGGACTCGCCTGGGTGCTCGTGGCCGGCCCCATCCTGGCCGACGGGCGCGGCGGGGCGACGAGCGAGTGGGCCCTGGCCCTCGCCGCGACGGCCGCCCAGACCGCGGCGGCGGCGTGGATCGAGGTCGATCTCGGCGCCTCGGTCGCCGCCCGCTGGCGGTCCCGGATGCTGGCCCACGCCCTGGCCGCGGGCGGCAACGGCGTCGGAGCCGAGGGTCCGGCCCG
>JBFWTJ010000062.1:0-15753 GCA_050247895.1 Acidimicrobiia bacterium | reverse complement strand
GCCCACAGCGGCCGCTCGCAGGCCCGGCACGCCGCGACCACCGCGGCGGTGTCCTCGGGCGAGTGGGCGAAGAGGTCCCGTCCCGCCTCGGTGTTCGGGCAGGACAGGTTCACCTCGACCGCGACCACCCCGGCCGGCGCGGCAGCCAGGAGCCGGGCCGCCGCCGCGTACTCCTCCACCGACCGACCCCAGATCGAGGCCACCACCCGGGCACCCCGGTCGAGCAGGGCGGGCAGCTCGTGGGCCAGCCAGGCCGGCACCCCGGGCCCCTGGAGGCCGACCGAGTTGATCATGCCCACGCCGGTCTCGTGGACCCGCAGCGGGGGGTTGCCCGGCCACGGACCGGCCGACAGGGACTTGACCACCACCGCGCCCAGCGCGGCGAGGTCCAGGTAGGCGCCCAGCTCGGCGCCGTGGCCGGCGGTGCCCGAAGCGGTCATAACCGGGTTGGGCAGGCGGACCGAGCCCACCTGGACCTCGGTCCGCACCGCGGCGAGCCCGGTCCGGCGCCTCACGTCGAGGGGCCGAACAGCGGGGGCCGGTCGCGGTCCACGCCCTGGTGGACCTCCTGGAGCGTGCGGACCCGGGGCTCGTGCACCGCCCTGTCGGCGATGCCGTCGGCCGCGGCCCGCCCCGCCGCGGCGGTGGTCAGCAGCGGCACGCCCGCGGCGGCGGCCGCGGCCCGGATGTGGGCACCGTCGGCCCGGGGGCCCCGGCCCCGCGGGCTGTTGACGACCAGGTCCACCCGGCCCGACGCGATCAGCTCGACGGCGTCGACCCCCTCCTCGCCCAGCTTGGCCACCCGGGTCTCGACCGGGAGCCCCGCGGCCTCGAGGGCGTCGGCGGTCCCCGCGGTGGCGGCCAGGGTGAAGCCGCTCTCCACGAACCGGCGGGCCGCGTCGATGCCCGCCGCCTTGTCCCGGTCGGCCACCGAGACGAACACGCACCCCGAGTCGGGCAGGCGATCGCCCGCGGCGAGCTGTGACTTGGCGAAGGCCAGGCCGAAGGTGGTGTCCACGCCCATGACCTCGCCCGTCGAGCGCATCTCGGGTCCCAGCACGGTGTCGGCGTCGGGGAAGCGGTTGAAGGGCAGCACCGCCTCCTTGACCGCCACGTGACCCGTGGCCGGCGGGCGCAGCAGGCCCTCGCCGCGCAGCTCGGCCAGCGTGGCGCCGACCATCACCCGGGCCGCGACCTTCACCAGGGGCACGCCGGTGGCCTTGGCCACGAAGGGCACCGTGCGGCTGGCCCGGGGGTTCGCCTCGATGACGAAGACCTGGTTGCCCTTGACCGCGTACTGGACGTTGATGAGCCCCACCACCTCCAGCGCCGCGGCGATGGCCCGGGTGTGAGCCTCGATGACCTCGACCGTCTCGGCCGACAGGCTGTAGGGCGGGATCGAGCAGGCCGAGTCGCCCGAGTGCACGCCGGCCTCCTCCACGTGCTCCATGACCCCGCCGACCACCACCTCGCCGGTGCGGTCCCGGATGGCGTCGACGTCGACCTCGGTGGCGTCCTCCAGGAACCGGTCGACAAGCACCGGGCGCTCGGAGGACAGCCCGCCCTCCTTGCCCAGCGAGCCGAAGCGGGACAGCTCCTCCATGGCCCGGCGCAGGCCCGCCTCGTCGTAGACGATCTCCATGGCCCGGCCGCCCAGCACGTAGCTCGGCCGCACCAGGACCGGGTAGCCGATGCGCTCCACGATCGACAGGGCCGCATCGACGTCGGTCGCGGTGCCGCCCGCGGGCTGGGGGATCTCCAGGCGGGCGCACAGCCCGTTCCAGCGGTCGCGGTCCTCGGCCAGGTCGATCGACGCCGGCGAGGTGCCCAGCACCAGGCCCTCGGGCAGCCGGCCCGACAGCTTCAGCGGCGTCTGGCCGCCCAGGCCCACGATGACGCCCACGAGCTCGCCCGACGCCTGCTCGGCCTCGATCACGTCGAGCGCGTCCTCGAGGGTCAGCGGTTCGAAGTAGAGGCGGTCCGAGGTGTCGTAGTCGGTCGAGACCGTCTCGGGGTTGCAGTTGAGCATGACGGTCTCGTAGCCGGCGGCGCGCAGGGCGAAGCTGGCGTGGACGCAGCAGTAGTCGAACTCGATGCCCTGGCCGATGCGGTTGGGGCCCGAGCCCAGGATCAGGACCTTGCGCCGCTCGCTCGGCCGGACCTCGTCCTCGTCCTCGTAGGTCGAGTAGTGGTACGGGGTCTCGGCGTCGAACTCGGCGCCGCAGGTGTCGACGGTCTTGAAGGTGGCCCGCACCCCGGCGGCCAGCCGGCGCCGGCGCACCTCGTCCTCCTCGGTCGACCACAGCCAGGCCAGCTGGGCGTCGGAGAACCCGAGCCGCTTGGCCCGGCGCCACGCCCGGCGGTCCATGCCGTCGAGGCCCACGCCGGCCAGGTGCGACCGCTCGTGGGTGATGGCGGCGATCTGGTCGAGGAACCACGGGTCGACCCGGGTCCGGGCGGCCAGCTCGTCCACCCCCACCCCGCGGCGCAGCGCGGCCTCGAGCTGGAAGGGCCGGTCGGGGGTGGCGATCGCGGCGCGGGCCAGCAGCTCCTCGTCGGCCAGCTCGTCGAGGACCGCCTCGCCCGGGTCGCAGTTCAGGCCCCAGCGACCGTGCTCGAGGCTGCGCAGCGCCTTCTGGAGCGACTCGGGGAAGGTCCGCCCGATGGCCATGGCCTCGCCCACCGACTGCATGGAGGTGCCCAGCACGTCGGCGGTGCCGGGGAACTTCTCGAAGGCCCAGCGGGGCACCTTGGTCACCACGTAGTCGATGGTCGGCTCGAAGCTGGCCGGTGTCCGGCGGGTGATGTCGTTGGGGATCTCGTCGAGCGTGTACCCCACGGCCAGGCGGGCGGCGATCTTGGCGATGGGGAAGCCGGTGGCCTTGGAGGCCAGGGCCGAGGACCGCGACACCCGGGGGTTCATCTCGATGACGACCATCTCGCCGTTCGAGGGGTCCAGGGCGAACTGGACGTTGGAGCCCCCGGTCTCCACGCCGACCCGGCGGATGCAGGCGAAGGCGGCGTCGCGCATGGCCTGGTACTCGACGTCGGAGAGGGTCTGGGCCGGGGCCACCGTGATGGAGTCGCCGGTGTGGACGCCCATCGGGTCGAGGTTCTCGATCGAGCAGACGACCACGCAGTTGTCGGCCCGGTCGCGCATGACCTCGAGCTCGTACTCCTTCCAGCCCGCGATGGAGCGCTCGATCAGGATCTCGCTGATCGGGCTGGCGGCCAGGCCCAGCGAGGCCAGCCGCTCGAACTGCTCGGGCGTGGTGGCGATGCCGGTCCCCTTCCCGCCCAGGATGAAGGCCGGGCGGATGACCACGGGGAGCCCGATCCCCGCGACGACGGCGCGGGCCTCGTCGAGCGTGTGGGCGATGGCCGAGGCCGGCACGTCGAGGCCGATCTCGATCATGGCCTTCTTGAAGGCCTCCCGGTCCTCGGCGGTGCGGATGGCCTCGGCCCGGGCCCCGATCAGCTCGGGCGTGCCGGGTGCCTCGACCGCGCCCCGCTCGACCAGCTCCATGGCGAGGTTGAGGGCGGTCTGGCCGCCCAGGGTCGGCAGCACGGCGTCGGGCCGCTCCCGCTCGATGATCCGTTCGAGCACGTGGGCGTCGAGGGGCTCGACGTAGGTCGCGTCGGCGAAGTCGGGGTCGGTCATGATCGTGGCCGGGTTGGAGTTGGCCAGCACGACCCGGAACCCCTCCTCGCCCAGCACCCGGCAGGCCTGGGTGCCCGAATAGTCGAACTCGCAGGCCTGGCCGATGACGATGGGCCCGGCCCCGATGACCAGGATCGACTCGATGTCGTCGCGGCGAGGCATCAGGCCTGCCCCCCGGCCACGCCCCGCTCGGGCGCGGGCAGCTCGCCCGGCGCCCGCCGGGCGGTGGCGTCGGCACCGACGAGGCGGGCGAAGCGGGCGAAGAGGTGGGCGCTGTCGTGGGGCCCGGGCCCGGCCTCGGGGTGGTGCTGGACCGAGAAGGCGGTCCCGCCGTCGACCTCCATGCCCTCGCACACGCCGTCGTTGAGGTTGACGTGGGTGACCGTGGCCCGTCCGGCCAGCGAGTCGGCGTCCACCGCGAAGTTGTGGTTCTGACTGGTGATCTCGATCCGCCCGGTGGCGAGGTCGCGCACCGGGTGGTTCCCCCCGTGGTGCCCGAAGGGCAGCTTGACCGTCGTGGCGCCGATGGCCCGGCCCAGGAGCTGGTGGCCGAGGCAGATGCCGAAGACCGGGACCTGCCCGAGCAGCTCGGCGATGGCCGTGGCGGCGCCGGCCACCGCGGCGGGGTCGCCGGGCCCGTTGGACAGGAAGACCCCGGCCGGGTCGCGGGCCAGCACGTCGGCCGCCGGCGTGCCGGCCGGCACGACCTCGACGTCGACCAGCGCGGCCAGGTGCCGCAGGATCGTGTGCTTGATCCCGAAGTCGTAGGCGACCACGAGCGGCCGGGTCCCGTCGGCCAGCCGGTAGGGCACGGGCGTGGTGACCTGGGCCACCAGGTCGACGCCGTCGGTGCCCGGCTCGGCCGCCGCCGCGGCCCGCAGGGCGGCCTCGTCGACCAGGTCCAGGGGCCCCATGGCGCCGACCATGGCGCCGTGGTCGCGGATGAGCCGGGTGAGGCGGCGGGTGTCGACGCCGGCCAGGCCGCCGATGCCGTACGCGGCGAGCAGCGCGGGCAGGTCGGCCTCGCTGCGCCAGTTGCTGCGGCGGCGGGCCAGGTCGCGCACGATGACGCCCCGGCAGCGGGGCCGGGTCGACTCGAAGTCGTCGAGGTTGACGCCGTAGTTGCCGATGTGGGGGTAGGTGAAGGCGATGATCTGCCCGGCGTAGGACGGGTCGGTCACGACCTCCTGGTAGCCGGACAGGACCGTGTTGAACACGACCTCTCCCGCCGCGGCGCCCCCGGGCGGGTCGGCGCCGATCCACTCGGCCTCGAAGGTCGAGCCGTCGGCGAGCACGAGGAGGGCGTCGCGGATCACCGCGCACCTCGACCGTCTTGCATGAAGATGCATCCTAGCGAATGGAAATCGGATGATGTACCGGCGACCGGAGCGAGCGGTGACCTCACCGCTGCGGCTCCCCGTCGACCACGACAAGCTCGCCGGCCAGCACCGTGTGGCGCACCCGTCCCCGCAGCGTGCGACCGGCGTAGGGGGTGTTGCGGCTGCGACTGGCCGTGTCGGCCGGATCGACCACCCACTCCCGCTCGGGATCGATCACGCACAGGTTCGCCGGCCGGCCCGGGGCGACCGGGCCGCCGTGGCGGTCGGCCACGCCCAGCAGGCGGGCCGGGCGCCAGGAGAGCAGGGCCAGCACCTCGACCAGGGGCAGGTCCAGCTCGGTCAGGGCCAGCGCGAGCGCCGTCTCGAGCCCCAACATCCCCGGCGGGGCCTGGTCGAAGGCCGCCTCCTTGGACTCGGGGGTGTGCGGCGCGTGGTCCGTGGCGATGCAGTCGAGGGTGCCGTCGGCCAACCCGGCCCGGACCGCGGCGACGTCCTCGTCGGTCCGCAGGGGCGGGTTCACCTTGAACACCGGGTCGAACGAGGCGCACTCGGCGTGGGTCAGGGTGAAGTGGTGGGTGGTCGCCTCGGCGCTCACCGGCAGGCCCCGGGCCTTGGCCGCCCGGACCATCGCCACCGAGCCCGCGGTCGATAGGTGCTGGAAGTGGACCCGGGCCCCGGTCAGGCGGGCCAGGGCGAGGTCCCGCACGACCATCAGCTCCTCGGCCTCGGCGGGCTGGCCCGGGATCCCCAGCCGCGACGACCACTCCCCCTCGTGCATGTGCCCGCCCGCGGCGAGCGCGGGGTCCTCGCAGTGCTGGGCCAGGACCACCTCGGGACCCAGGCCCCGGGCGAACTCCAGGGCCCGGCGCATCAACCGGGTGTCGGCCACGCCGGCACCGTCGTCGGTGAAGAAGCGCACGCCCAGGTCGTAGAGCTCGCCCAGCGGGGCCAGCTGCTCCCCGGCCCGGCCCACCGTGATGGCACCCGAGGTGCGCACCTCGCAGGGGGCCGACCGGCCCAGCTCCAGCACCTCGCGGACCACCGCCGCGCTGTCCAGCGCCGGCACGGTGTTGGGCATGGCCAGGATGCAGGTGTACCCGCCCCGGGCCGCGGCCCGGGCCCCGGTCTCGACCGTCTCGGCCTCCTCCTGGCCGGGCTGGCGCAGGTGGCTGTGCAGGTCGACCAGGCCCGGTGCCACCAGGCACCCCGTCACGTCGAGGTCGACGTCGGCGGTCAGGTCGGTCCCCACCGCCCCGATCGTCCCGTCGTCGGCGATCACCACGTCGCCGGGCCGCTCCCCCGACTCGTCGACGATCCGCCCACCCCGCAGCGCCACCGCCATCAGGCCACCCCCCCGCCCAGGGCGGCCAGCTCGGCCGGCGGCGCCACCAGGTCGCCGCCGGGTGGCCCGAGGATCCGGTCCGCGCCGCTGCCCAGCAGCAGGTAGAGGACCGCCATGCGGACCGCGACGCCGTTGCGGACCTGCTCGAGCACCACCGACCGCGGCTCGTCGGCCACCTCGGCGCTGATCTCCACCCCCCGGTTCATCGGCCCCGGGTGCATCACCAGCGCGTCGGGCCCCAGGCGGTCGGCCCGACGTCGGGTGAGCCCGAAGCGCTCCGTGTACTCGCGCAGCGACGGGATCAGGTGCTCGGTCGCGCGCTCGCGCTGCACGCGCAGCAGGTAGGCGACGTCGAGGTCGCCCACCGCCGCGTCCAGGTCGTGGCTCACCCGCACCGGCCAGCCCTCCAGGCTCGGGGGCAACAGGGTCGGCGGCGCCACCAGGACCACCTCCGCGCCCAGCGCCGTGAAGGCCAGCACGTTCGAGCGCGCCACCCGGCTGTGCTTCACGTCGCCGACCACCCCGATGCGCAGGCCCTCCAGGGTCCCCCGGTGGGCCCGGATCGTGTAGGCGTCGAGCAGCGCCTGGGTCGGGTGCTCGTGCCAGCCGTCCCCGGCGTTGACCACGCTGACCCGGTCGCCCAGCCAGCGGGCGATGCGGGCCGGGGCGCCGGCCGAGCCGTGCCGCACGACCACCGCGTCCACCCCCATGGCCTCGATGGTCAGCACCGTGTCGCGCAACGACTCGCCCTTGCTCACCGAACTGGCCCCGACGGTGAAGTTCATCGTGTCGGCCGACAGCCGCTTGGCCGCCTGCTCGAAGCTCAGCCGGGTCCGGGTCGAGTCCTCGTAGAAGAGCCAGACCACGTTCTTGCCCCGCAGGGCCGGGACCTTGGGGACCTGGCGGGCGCTGACCTCCACGAAGGCGTCGGTCAGCCCGAGGATCTGGTCCAGGTCGGCCCGGGTGCAGTCGGCGATCGAGACCAGGTGCCTCACCGGACCACCTCGCCCAGCTCCACCCCGGCCAGGGTCACGTCGACCACCTCGTCACGGCGCGTCGGCAGGTTCTTGCCCACGTAGTCGGGCCGGATCGGCAGCTCCCGGTGGCCCCGGTCGATCATCACCGCCAGCTGCACCGCACGGGGCCGGCCGAAGTCGTGCAGGGCGTCCAGGGCGGCACGGATCGTCCGCCCCGTGAACAGGACGTCGTCGACCAGGACCACCACCGCCCCGTCGATGTCGAAGTCGATCGCGGTGGGCGCCTGGGGCAGCACCGGCCGGATGCCGATGTCGTCACGGTGGAAGGCCACGTCCAGCACGCCCACCTCGGGTCGCTGGCCGTCGATCCGCTGGATCGCCGCAGCCAGCTCCTCGGCCAGGTCCACCCCGCCGGTCTGCAGGCCCACCAGGGCCACGCCCGTCGCGCCGTGGTTCGCCTCCACCACCTCGTTGGCCATCCGCCAGATGGCCCGGCGCACGTCGGCGGCGTCGAGCACCTGCGTCCGGGCAACGAAAACGCCCCCGAACGGGGGCGTCGTGCGTCGTTCCCTCTCGGCCACTCCGGGCACCTCCTGTCCGTTCGGGCCTCACCGGACCCGGTTCACGGTCAGGCGCTCACGGTAGCAGCCGGGCCCGGCCACGCCGCGCCGCTCCCGGCGGTCAGGCGCGGCGGGACCAGACCTCCCGACCGTCCGACGCCGTGCCCCGCGGCGCGAACCCCGCGGCGCGGGCCACGCCCACCGAGCCGACGTTGGCCGGGTCCAGCCGAGCGAACACCTGCTCCACCGACAGCTCGGACAGGGCCCAGCCCGCCAGCAGGGCCACCGCCCGGCCGGCCAGCCCCTGGCGCCGGAAGGCCGCGCCGGTCCACCAGCCCGCCTCGGCCAGGCCCCGGCCCGGGTCCACGCAGACCAGGCCGACCTCGCCCACCGCCGATCCGTCGACCCGGCGCTCGACGACCAGGTCGAGGGCCAGGCCCCGCTCCCGGCGGGCCGCGTCGGCCGCGATCCAGTGCCGGGCCGCGGCGAGCGAGCAGTCCTCGGGGACCCGGGTCCAGCGACGGACCTCGTGGTCCGACCAGGCCTCGGCCAGCGTCGCCGCATCCGGTGCCGACCAGGCCCGGAGCAGGACGACGTCGTCCTCCAGCGGCGGGTCGGGCAGGGGCAGGGCCGGGGTCACCGGACCTCCGCTCGCGACGCTCCCCTCACCCCGTCTGCTCCTCCGCCGCCCCCAGGGCGCCGAGCTCGACCAGGAAGCGGCGCAGGCCGTCGACGTCGCGGTAGCGCTCGGCCCGCATCCCCAGCGCCACGGCGGCCTCCACGTTGGCCTCGGTGTCGTCGACGAACGCGCAGCGGTCCAGGGGGACGCCGAGCTCGGCGGCCACGTGCTCGTAGGCCCCCCGGTCGGGCTTGGCCACCCGGATGTCGGCCGACGACACGACCAGGTCCAGCTCCTCCACCACCCCGACGCCGGCCAGCTCGTCGGCCAGGCGGGTCGTGGCGTTGCTGAGCAGGGCCACCGGCAACCCACCGGCCCGCACCTCGCGCACCACGTCGAGCACGTCGAGGTCGAGCTGCCAGGGCATGTCGGCGAACGCCACCACCACCTCGGCCGGGTCCACGCCGCGCTCGGCCCGCAGGACCTCGCCGATCTCCGCCGCCCACGCCTCGAACGACGACCGGCCGTCCATGGCCCGGGCCAGGCGGTCCGGCTCGAACGCCGCCCGGCGCAGCACGCCCTCGGGCAGGCCCAGGCGGACCTCCGCGTCGGGGATCCCCCGCGGGTCCCAGATGCGCAGCACCCCGTCGAGGTCGATCACCACCGCGTCGACCTGCCGGACGGGCACGGCCTCGGACACCGCACCGCGGACCTCGATCGCGATCCGGGCCAGCAGGCCGTTGACGAAGCGGCCCGATCCGTCGGTGGAGAAGCGCGACGCCAGCTCGACGGTCTCGGCCAGCACCACCCCGGTCGGCACGTCGGGCCGCGTCAGCAGCTCGGCCGTGCCCATCCGCAGCGCGGCCCGGTCCAGCGCGGCCATGCGCCCGAGCGACCAGCCCCGGGCGAACCGGGAGATCAGGCCGTCGATCCGGTCGCGCTGGTCGTCCACCGCCCGGACCAGCGCCTCGGCGAACGGGTCGGGGGCCAGCGGCAGCTCGGCCAGGACCTCCGCGCCGGGACGGTCCTTGACCTCCGCCTCGTAGAGCAGCCCCAGCGCCCGCTCCCGTGCCGCACGGCGCTCGGCGGGCAGGCTCACGCCCGGGTGATGTACTCGCCCGAGCGCGTGTCGACCCTGATCCGGTCGCCCTCGTTGACGAACAGGGGCACCTGCACCACCAGGCCGGTCTCGAGGGTCGCGGGCTTGCGGGCGCCCGACACGCGGTCGCCCTGGACGCCCGGCTCGGTCGCGCTGACCGACAGCTCCACCGCCGCGGGCAGGTCGGTGCCGACGATCTCGTCGCCGTACATCTGCAGGACCACCGTGGAGCCGTCCACGACGTAGCTGGCCGAGTCGCCCAGCGAGGACGGGCCGACCTGGAGCTGCTCGTAGGTCTCGCTGTCCATGAAGACGTAGTCCTCCCCGTCCCGGTAGAGGTACTGCATCTCCTTCTTCTCGATCACCGCCTGCTCGAGCTTCTCGTCGGCCCGGAAGGTGCGGTCGAGCTGGGCTCCGGAGCGGGCGTTGCGCAACGTCGTGCGCACGAAGGCCCCACCCTTGCCCGGCTTCACGTGCTGGAAGTCGACGACCTGGAAGAGGCCCTCGGACAGGGCGAGGGTCATCCCCCTCTTGAGGTCGTTGGTCGACACGGTGGGCATGCTTCAGTCCTTCGGGGCTCGCGTCAGGGGGCGGCAGCCGCCCGGGGTGACCACCACGGTGTCCTCGACGCGGACCCCGCCGACGCCCGGGAGGTACACACCGGGTTCGACGGTGACCAGGTGGCCGGCGGCGAGCGTATCACCGGGGTTCGCCGAGACCCGTGGCGCCTCGTGGATGTCCAGGCCCACCCCGTGGCCCGTGCCGTGGACGAACGCGTCGGCCCAGCCGGCCGCCGCGATCACCTCCCGGCAGGCCCGGTCGACCTCGCTGGCGTCCACGCCGGCCCGCACCGCAGCCACCCCCGCGGCCTGGGCCTCGGTGACGACCTCCAGCACCCGCAGGAGGTCCGCCCCCAGCGCGGCCCGGCCGCCCACGGCCAGGGTCCGGGTCATGTCCGAGTGGTACCCGTCGACCAGCGCGCCGAAGTCGATCGTGACCAGCTCCCCCGGCCCGATCGGGCGGTCCGTGGGCTCGTGGTGGGGCCGCGATCCGTTGGGGCCCGAGGCCACGATGGTGGGGAACGACAGGTCGTCGGCGCCGCGCCGGCGCATCTCGGCCTCCAGCCGCCGGGCCAGCTCCCGTTCGGTCGGCCCGTCGACCAGCTCGGCGCGGACCGCGGCCAGGGCCTCGTCGGCGATGGCGCACGCGGCCTCGACCCGGGCCACCTCCCCCTCGTCCTTGACGGCGCGCAGCGCCTCGACCGGGCCCTGGGCCGGGACCAGCTCCCGGTCCCCGAGGCGCTCCGCCCACCGCCGCTGGTCGGCCCAGGTCACGTGGTCGGCCTCCAGGCCCGGGCGCCGCGACCCGTCGAGCGCAGCCTGCACCTCCTCGCCCTGCGCCGCGGCCGTGCGGCCCACCGCGAGCCGGGCCGGCGCCCCCGACGCCGCGAGCTGGGTCGCGGCCTGCTCCTCGTAGCGGCCGTCGGTGACCAGCACCGCCTCGTGCGCGGCGACCACCAGCAGCGCGGCCGAACCGGTGAAGCCGGTCAGGTAGCGGACGTTGGTCAGGTGGGTGACCACCAGCGCGTCGCAGCCGGCCCCGTCCAGGCCCGCCCGCAGGCGGGGGATCCGACCGGCCACGTCCATGCCGGGGAGGTCGAGCACGGCCATCGTCAGGCCAGGAGGCGGACCACCGCGGCCATGGCCAGCTCGTAGCCGTGGCCGCCGAAGCCCGCGACGATCCCGTCGGCCACCGGCGTGACCACCGAGGTGTGGCGCCAGGCCTCCCGACGGTCCGGGTTGGACAGGTGCAGCTCCACCACCGGACCTTCGAAGGCGGCCAGGGCGTCGTGGAGCGACCAGGCGTAGTGGGTCAGCGCGCCGGCGTTGACCACCACCGCCGCGCACCGGCCGCGGGCCCCGTGGACGGCGTCGACCAGGTCGCCCTCGTGGTTGGACTGCACGTGCTCGACGGCTAGGCCGTGCACCGCGGCCACCGCGGTCGCCGCGGCGACGTGGTCGTCGAGCGTGGCGGTGCCGTAGACCTCGGGCTCGCGCTCGCCCAGCAGGTTCAGGTTCGGGCCCGACAGCAGCAGCACCGTCCGGCCCGGGCCCCGGCCCCCGGACGCCTCCGTCTCGGTCATCGCAGCGCCGCCAGGGTCTCCCGGGCCAGGCCCTCGTCCACGCCGGCCACCACCTCGACCCCGTCGGGGCCGTCCAGGACGAAGGTCAACCCGTCGAGCGCCTTCTTGTCCCGGGCCATCAGCGCGACGAGCTCGTCGTCGTCGAGGCCGGGGTCCAGGGTCGCGCCCAGGCCGTAGCCGGCCACCACGGCCCGGTGGGCGGCCACCCGGGACGCGTCGATCCGGCCGAGCCGGTGGGCCAGCT
Organism: Acidimicrobiia bacterium; assembly: GCA_050247895.1. Taxonomy (GTDB): domain Bacteria; phylum Actinomycetota; class Acidimicrobiia; order Acidimicrobiales; family VFJN01; genus CAVPEW01. Next base: position 3,768 of record JBFWTJ010000062.1, on the reverse strand, counting down.
CGGCCGCGTAGACCAGGCCGACGGCGACCGCCTCGCCGTGCCGCCAGGCGTGGTGCCCGGCGATCTCCACCGCGTGGGCCAAGGTGTGGCCGTAGTTGAGGACGGCCCGGCCCCGCGGGTTGTCGGTGCCCTCGCGCTCGTCGGCCGCCACCACCTCGGCCTTGAGGCGCACCGCCGCCGCGATGCGCTCGTCGAGCGGCAGGGCGTCGAGGTCCTCGTCGGTGAGGAAGTGGTACTTGGCCAGCTCCCCCCGCCCCGAGCGCAGCTCGCGCTCGGGCAGGGTGTCGAGGGCGTCCAGGTCGCAGATCACGCCCACCGGCTGCCAGAAGGCCCCGACCAGGTTCTTGCCCTCGGGCAGGTTCACCCCGGTCTTGCCCCCGATGGCGGCGTCGACCATGCCCAGCAGGGTGGTCGGCACGTGCAGCGCGGCCAGGCCCCGGTGGTAGACGGCCGCGGCGAAGCCGGCCACGTCGGTGACCACCCCGCCGCCCACGCCGACGACCACGTCGGTCCGGTTCAGGCCCCAGCGGGCCCACCGCCGGCACAGGTCCTCCACCACGGCCAGCGACTTGGCCTCCTCGCCGGGGGGCAGGGCGAACCACTGGTGGTCCCGGTCGAGCTCGATCGGCAGGTCGATCCCGGCCTGGGTCACCACCGCGACCCGCCGGGCCGACCCCGGCAGCAGGCGGGCCAGCTCCCGGCGGGCGCCGGCGCCCACGACCACCTCGTAGGAACCGGCCGGGACCGGGACCTCGACCCGGATCACGACCGCGCCGCCTCGTGGGCCCGGACCCGGTCGACCAGGTCGTCCACCAGCGCACCGGGCGGACCCGAGCTCCCCGACGGGTCGACGTCGACGGTCAGGTCGGCCACCTCGGCGTACCAGGCGCCCCGCTCCCGGGCCAGGCGCTCGAGCACCGCCCGGGCGTCCCCGCCCCCCAGGAGCGGCCGGCCGTCGTCGGGCCCGACCCGGCTGGCCAGGAACCCCGGCGAGCCGTCGAGCCACACCACCGTCACCCCGGGGTCGCGCAACCGGGCTCGGTTCTCGGACCGGACCACCACGCCGCCCCCGGTGGCCACCACCCGGGGACCGTCGCCCAGGAGGTCGCACAGCACCGCGGACTCCAGGGACCGGAAGGCGTCCTCGCCCTCGGCCGCGAACAGCTCGGCGATCGTCCGCCCGGCCCGCTCCACGACCTCCTCGTCGGCGTCGACGAAGGGGCGGTCCAGCCGCGCCGCGAGCCGGGCGCCCAGGGTCGTCTTGCCCGAGCCCATCAACCCCACCAGCACGACCGGCCCGGCGCTCACGTGGCGGCCCGGACGGCGTCGAGGTAGGCATCGCGGTTGCGGACGGTCTCGGCCACCGAGTCGCCCCCGAACTTGCGCAGCGCCTCGCCGGCGAGCACCAGCGCCACCATCGTCTCGGCCACCACGCCCATGGCGGGCACCGCGGTGACGTCGGTGCGCTCCTTGAACGACACGGTCTCCTCCTTGGTCACCGTGTCCACGGTCTTGAGCGTCGGGCGGTTGAGGGTGGCCAGCGGCTTCATGGCGGCCCGGGCCACCACCACCTCGCCGGTGGAGATGCCGCCCTCGATCCCCCCGGCCCGGGCCGACTCGCGCCGGTAGGCACCGGCCTCGGCGTCCCAGGCGATCGGGTCGTGCGCCCTGCTGCCGGGCAGGCCGGCCACCTCGAAGCCGTCGCCGACCTCGACGCCCTTCACCGCCTGGATCGACATCAGCGCGCCGGCCAGGAGGGCGTCGAGCTTGCGGTCCCAGTGGACGTGGCTGCCCAACCCGACCGGCACGCCGTGGGCCAGCACCTCGACCACCCCGCCCAGGCTGTCGCCGTCGCGGGCCGCGGCCTTGATGGCCTCGACCATGGCCTCCTCGGCCGCGGCGTCGGCGCAGCGCACCGGCGAGGCGTCGATGCGGGCCAGGTCCTCGTGGCGCGGGTGCGGGCCGGCCTTGGCCCGGGCCGCGCCGATCTGGATCACGTGGCTGACGATCGACACGTCCAGCTCGGCCAGCAGCAGCTTGGCCAGCGCGCCGGCCGCCACCCGCGCCGCGGTCTCCCGGGCCGAGGCCCGCTCGAGGACGTCCCGGGCGTCGGTCAGCCCGTACTTCTGCATGCCGGCCAGGTCGGCGTGGCCCGGCCGGGGCTGGGTCAGGGGCTTGCGGGTCGGCCCGTCCTCGGCCCGGGGCGACATCTCGACCTGCCACTTCGACGGGTCGCGCTCCCACTCCGAGTTCTTCACCTCGACCGCCACCGGCGAGCCCAGTGTCCGCCCGTGGCGGACGCCGCCGACCAGGGTGACCTCGTCGGCCTCGAAGCGCATCCGCGGACCCCGCCCGTAGCCGAGCCGGCGGCGGGCCAGCTCGGCCTGGACGTCCTCCACCGACACCGGCAGGCCCGCGGGCAGGCCCTCGACCACCACCACGAGGGCCGGGCCGTGGGATTCGCCCGCTGTCAGGAAGCGCAACATCGGCCCCACCGTACCGGCCGGACCCACCGGGCCCGGTGGCGCAACGGGGCCCCCGACCCGCTCAGACCCGGAGCCGGTCGGCCCAGAGCACCACGATCAGGCAACCCAGCGCCAGCGCCGGCCCGAAGGGGAACGCCCCCCGGTGCCGGGTCACGACCTGCACGGCCAGCCCGAAGACCGTGCCCAGGACGCAACCGGCCACCAGCGCCACCAGCACGACGCGCAGCGGTCCCGCGACCGCGTCGCCGGGCGCCCAGGCCAGCCACCCCAGGTGCAGGCCCATGAGCAGGGCCAGCTTCACGTCGCCGAAGCCCATGCCCTTCGGGTAGACGAGGTGGGGCAGGAGCAGCAGCACGAAGTAGGCGACCATGCCGAACAGCGCCGCGCCCAGCGCGCCGCCCTCGCCCCGGGCCGCCGACACGACCGCCACGGCCACCAGCGACAGGCCCAGCGCGGGGAAGGTGATCCGGTCGGGGATGCGCAGGAGCTGCAGGTCGACCACCGACACCGCCACCAGCGCCGCGGCCAGCACCAGCAGGGGCAGGACCACGAGCGAGTCCCCGTAGCGGACGGCCAGCACGGCCCAGGTCGCCACCGTGGCCAGCTCGACCCACAACCAGCGGGCCGGCAGCGCGCCGCCCCCCGGGGCACGACCCCAGCGGGCCAGCCAGGGCTGGAAGGGCACGCCCCACCGCTCACGGGGCGGGCACGGCTCGCCGTCGCGCCGGCCCCGCAGCGGGGCACGGTCGGGCACGCGGTCGACCACGACGTTGAGGAAGGAGCCGACCGGGACCGCCGCGAGGGCGCACAGCACGGTCACGGCCACGATCACGGCGCCCGACCCTAGGCAACGGGCCCGGCGGGACCGGCCATGGCCGGAGCGACCCCGCGGCGGGCCGGGCTCACTCCTGGCCGAGCAGGTAGCGGAGCTCGGTCGGGTCCACCGCCCGGGCCAGGGCCTCCGACGCCCGCACCCGTCGCTGCTGGACCAGCGAGGCCAGGGCCTGGTCCATCGTCCGCATGCCCGCACCGGTGCCGCCCAGGATCGCCTTCTCCAGGGCCGCCGGGTCGCCGTCGCGGATCGCGGACCGCACCGCAGGGGTCGCGACCAGGACCTCGGCGGCCAGGACCATCCCTCCCTCGACGCCGGGCACGAGCTGCTGCACCACGATGCCGCGCAGCGTGTCGGCCAGCTGCACCCGGGCCTGCTGCTGGAGCTCCACCGGCAGGACGTCGACGATCCGCTGCACGGTGCCCACCGCGCCCATCGTGCGCAGGGTGG
>JBFWTJ010000061.1:0-15845 GCA_050247895.1 Acidimicrobiia bacterium | reverse complement strand
CCCACCGTGGGCCTTGCCACCGTGCAGAGCAGATCGATGTGGCCGGCACCCCGGGCCCCCATCTCGACCACTGCGGCGGTGACCCCCTCGGGCGCCCCGAGCAGCGTGAGCGGCACGCCCAGCTCGTTGTTGAACGACCGCTCGCTGGCCGCCACCGGGCCCAGCCGGCCCAGCACCGCGGCCAGCATGTCCTTGGTCGAGGTCTTGCCCACCGAGCCCGTGATGCCCACCACCCGCTCGGGCAGCCGGGTGCGGGCCAGCCGCCCGGCGTCGAGCAGCGCGGCCGCGGTGTCCCGCACCCGCACCGCGGTGGCCCCCACGGGCTCGCGGGCCGTCAGGTAGGCGACGGCCCCGGCGTCCAGGGCGGCCGGGACGAAGTCGTGGCCGTCGCGCTCGGCCACCACCGGCACGAACAGCTGCCCGGGGCGCACCCGCCGGGAGTCGATGGCGGCACCGTCGACCTCCACGTCGGGCCCGTCCAGGGTGCCGCCTACGGCGGCGGCGAGGTCGCGGGCACGCAGGCGCATCGGCGCAGTCTGGCAGTCACGGCCCCGGCGCCCGAGCCTCCGAGCCCGGACGACCCGGCGTGGACCCCGGCGCCCGACGCGAGCCGGCCCCGGCGATCGCCGACACGTCCGGCGCCCGACACGCCGGCACGGCCCATGCGCCGAGCCTCGACGCGGGCGTCCCCCGGCGGCCCGGGGACCCACCGGTACGCTCGCGTGGTGACGTCTCCCGGCCGGATCCGCCTCGTCGTGCTCTTCGGCGGGCAGTCGGCTGAGCACGAGGTGTCGTGCACGTCGGCCTACGAGGTGCTCAAGGCCCTGGACCCGGCCCGCTACGAGATCGACCCCGTCGGCATCACCCGGGACGGCGCCTGGGTCCGGGCCGACGCCGCGGTGCGGTCCCTGGCCGAGGGCGGCCTGTCGTGGCCGACCGGCCGCCTGGAGGCCACCGGCACCGAGGTCCCCCCGCTCGCCACCGTCGGTGCGACGGGCCCGGACGGCGCCCCCACCGTGGTGGTGCCCCTCGTCCACGGCACCCACGGCGAGGACGGGACCGTCCAGGGGATGCTCGAGCTGGCCGGGGTCCCCTACGTCGGATCGGGCGTGCTCGGCTCGGCCCTGTGCATGGACAAGGCCAAGGCCAAGGACGTGCTCGCCGCCCACGGGTTCCCCCAGGTCCCCTACGTGGAGGTCCGCGACGTCGAGGCCGAGCAGGCCCGTGCCCTGGTCGACGCGGCCGGGCTCGGCTACCCGGTCTTCGTGAAGCCGGCCAACCTCGGGTCCTCGGTCGGGGTGTCCAAGGTCGCCGGGCCCGAGGGGCTCGACGTCGCCGTCGCCGTCGCCACCGCCTACGACGAGTTCGTGGTGATCGAGCAGGCCGCCACCGCACCCCGGGAGATCGAGGTCGCCGTGCTGGGGGACCTCGCGCCCCGGGCCTCGGTCCCGGGCGAGATCGTGACCAGCCACGAGTTCTACGACTACGAGGACAAGTACCTCGACGGCACGTCCCGGGCGGTGGTGCCGGCCGACCTCCCCGAAGCGGTGGCGGCCGAGGTCCGTGCCCTGGCCGTGGAGGCGTTCACCGCCCTGCGCTGCGACGGCATGGCCCGGGTCGACTTCTTCTACGAGGCCGACGGCCGTGGCGTGCTGGTCAACGAGGTCAACACCATCCCGGGCTTCACGCCGATCTCCATGTACCCCCAGCTCTGGGCCGCGTCGGGCCTCCCCTACCCGGACCTGCTCGACGAGCTGGTCCGCCTGGCCCTGGCCCGCCACGAGCGCCGGGCCCACCTGTCCACGAAGCGCTGACCGCCCGGCCCCGCCCGCGTCGCTCAGCCGGGCGCGGGTTCCAGGGCCGCCCGCAGCAGGGAGACGAGCTCGTCACGGCGGCGGACCAGGCCGGCCAGGTCGGGGGCCTCCCCGAAGGCCCGCAGCACCTCGGCGTCGGTCGACAGGCCGGTCACCATGGACCAGGCCGACAGCAGGAGGAGCCGGGGCTCGTGGCGGCGCATCCGGCCCGCGGCCATCTCCGCCTCGAGCCAGGCCGACGCCGCGTCGACCAGCGGGCCGAGTCGCTCGACCAGACGGGTCGACGCGGGCGGTCCCAACCGGCCGGCCTCGCGGACCACGGCGAGCATGGCCGGGTGACGAGCCGCCATGCGGAAGCCGGCCCGCACCACGGCCTCGACCCGGCCGAAGCCCGGCTCGGCACCGGCCAGCGCCCGGGCGGCACGGGTGGTGACCTCGTCGGCGGCTCGGTCCACGACCGCGCCCAGCAAGGCCTCCTTGGAGGGGAACCAGTAGAGGATCGTCTGCTTGGCCAAGCCGAGGGCCCGGGCCAGGTCGTCGAGCGAGGTCGCCTCGTAGCCCCGGGCCCCGAAGGCCCCGATGGCCTCGTCGAGGATCCGGTCGGCGGTGGTCCGCTCCGAACGCCGGCCGGCCGGTCCCGCACCGGTCGACCTCGGGCCCACGGACCTCGGATCGACGGTCATCTACCAAATGGTAGACGGTGTGGTAGTACTGGTGCCGTGATCGCCGACTCCCTCGCGGGCAAGCGGATCGCCGTCACCGGGGGAACCGGGTTCCTGGGCACGGCCCTGATCGAGCGGCTCCTGCGCAGCGTGCCCGGCTGCGAGCTCGTCCTGCTCGTCCGACCCGGACGGCGCTCCACGCCGGCCCAGCGGGCCCGCCGGGAGATCTTCGCCAACGACGCCTTCGACCGGCTCCGGGCCGACCTCGGCAAGGACGGCTTCGCCGAGCTCACCGACCGCCGGGTCCAGGTCGTGTCGGGCGACGTGTCCACCGACGGGCTGGGCCTCGACGAGGCGGATGCCGCCCTGCTCGCCTCCTGCGACGTCGTCGTCCACTCGGCGGCCACCGTCGCCTTCGACAGCCCCCTGGACAGCGCGGTCGAGGTCAACCTCCTCGGCCCCAGCCGCATCGCGGCGACGCTCCGGCGCCTCGGCGTCACGCCCCACCTGGTGGCCGTCTCGACCTGCTACGTGGCCGGCAACCGCCGGGGCGGCGCACCCGAGCAGCCCGTGCACGAGAGCTCCTTCTTCGTGGACGTCGACTGGCGGGCCGAGGTCGAGGGGGCCCGCCGGGCCCGGACCGACGCCGAGGCCGAGAGCCGCACCCCCGCCGCCCTGGCCCGCTTCCGCAAGGAGGCCCACGCCGAGCTCGGCGCGGCGGGCATCCCGGCGCTGGCGGCCAAGACCGAGCAGCGGCGCAACGCCTGGGTCAAGGAGCGCATGGTCGAGGCCGGCCGGGCCCGCGCCGCGTCGCTGGGCTGGCCCGACGCCTACGCCTACACCAAGGCCCTCGGCGAGCGGGCCCTGCTCCAGGGCCGGGGCGACGTCCCGGTGTCGATCGTGCGGCCCTCGATCATCGAGTCGGCCCTGGCCGAGCCCCGGCCGGGCTGGATCCGGGGCTTCCGCATGGCCGAGCCGGTGATCATCTCCTACGCCCGGGGCCTGCTCAAGGAGTTCCCCGGCGTCCCCGAGGGCACCATCGACGTCATCCCCGTCGACCTGGTCGTCGCCGCCATCGTCGACGCCGCCGCCGGCCCCCCGCCGGCCGAGCCCGAGATCGTCCAGGTGGCCTCCGGCTCGGTCAACCCGCTCAAGTACCGGGCGCTGGTGGACCTGGTGCGGGCCTGGTTCACCGAGCACCCGATCTACGACGCCGAGGGCCAGCCGATCGTGGTCCCGGAGTGGTCGTTCCCCGGCCGGGGCCGGGTCCAACGCCAGCTCGACCGGGCCAAGGGCGCCATCGAGCGAGGTGAGAAGGCCCTCCAGGCCCTCCCCCTGCGTGGCCGCCAGGCAGCCTGGTCGGCCCGGCTCGAGGACCGCCGCGAGGAGGTCGAGCGGGCCCTGGCCTACGTCGAGCTGTACGGCGCCTACGCCGAGTGCGAGGCGATCTACTCGGTCGACCGCCTGCTGGCCCGCTTCGGCGCCCTGTCCCCCGAGGACCAGGCCACCTTCGGCTTCGACCCCCGGGTCATCGACTGGTCCCGCTACGTCAGCGAGATCCACCTGCCCTCGGTCGTCCAGCACGCCCGGGTGCGGACCACGCCCGGCGGCCGGGTCGGCGAGCGGCGCGAGGACCGCCTGCGCCGCCAGGTCCTGTCGCCCGACCGCCACTTCGCCGCCTTCGACCTGGAGAACACCCTCATCGCCTCCAACGTCGTGGCCTCCTACTCGTGGCTGGCCACACGGCGCCTGGCCCCGGCCGACCGGGTCCGCTACGTCCTCAAGACCCTGGCCGAGGCGCCCGGCCTGCTGGCGCTGGACCGGCGCGACCGCAGCGACTTCCTGCGCCACTACTACCGCCGCTTCGACCACGCCCCCATCGCCCAGCTGGAGCAGGACGCGGCCGAGATGCTCAGCCACCTGCTGCTGGCCAAGTCGTTCCCGGCCGCCATCCGACGGGTCCGCGAGCACCGCCGGGTCGGGCACCGCACCCTGCTGATCACCGGGGCCGTCGACGTCGCCATCGAACCGCTGCGCCCCCTGTTCGACGACGTGATCTGCGCCCGGCTCGACGAGCGCCCGGACGGCACCTACCGGGGCGAGCTGCTCGACGTGCCGCCGACCGGCGAGTCCCGGGTCCAGGCCATGGCCGACTACGCCGCGGCCAACGGGTTCGACCTGGCCGAGGCGGTGGCCTACGCCGACTCGACCTCCGACCTGCCCATGCTGGAGGCCGTCGGCTTCCCCGTGGCGGTCAACCCCGAGACCCGGCTCTCGGCGCTGGCCCGCAAGCGGGGTTGGCTGGTCGAGCAGTTCGACAAGTCGCCCGGCACGCCCGAGCCCCTCCTGCCCATCGCCCCCCGGCGCGGCGCCCGGCCCGAGGGCCTCCTGTCGCGCCTGGTCAACACGGGTGGTCGCCGGTGAGGGCCCTGCGCTTCTCCCGCAAGCCGGCCCGCTACGCGGCGGCGGTCGTGGCCGGGCGGCTGGCCCCGGGCCTGGGGGCCAAGGTCGGTCCCCTGTCGCTGCGCGACGTCGACCCGCCCGCCCCGCCCGGTCCCGGCTGGGTCCGGGTCCGGCCCCGGCTGGCCGGCATCTGCGGATCCGACCTGGCCACCATCGACGGCAGCTCGTCGCGCTGGTACGAGCCGATCGTCAGCTTCCCGTTCACGCCCGGCCACGAGGTCGTCGGCGAGCTCGACGACGGCAGCCGGGTCGTGGTGATCCCGGTGCTGGGGTGCGCGGCACGCGGCATCGACCCGCCCTGCCCGGCCTGCGCCGCGGGCGACCTGAACCACTGCGGGCGCCTGGCCCACGGCCAGCTCGAACCCGGCCTGCAGTGCGGCTACTGCGCGTCGACCGGCGGCGGCTGGTCGACGCTCATGCTGGCCCACGAGTCCCAGCTCGTCGCGGTGCCCGACGCGGTGTCCGACGAGGCCGCGGTGCTCGTCGAGCCGGCCGCCTGCGCCGTCCACGCCGCCTCCCGGATCGGCCCCGGCACGCTGGCCGTGGTGGGCGCGGGCACCGTGGGGCTGCTCACCATCGCCGCGGTGCGCCGGGCCCACCCCGACGCCACGATCCTCGCCGCGGCCAAGCACCCCGAGCAGCGCCGGCTCGCCGCCGAGCTCGGTGCCGACCGGGTCGTCGCCCCGGGCGAGCTGGAGCGGGCCGTCCGGTCGATGTCGGGCACGATGCGCTACGACAACGGCCAGCTCGGCGGGGGCGTGGGCCAGGTCGTCGACTGCGTCGGGTCGCCCGACACGCTCGCCCAGGCCCTGCGCATCTGCGCCCCGGGCGGCACGATCCACGCCGTGGGGATGCCCGGCGTGACCACGCTGGACCTGACCCCGCTGTGGCAGCGGGAGATCTCCCTGCAGGGGGCCTACGCGTACCGGCGGGAGGACTTCCCCGCCGCGCTCGAGATGGTCGGCGCGCTCGACCTGGCCCGCCTGGTCTCCGCCACCTACCCCCTGGCCCGCTACGAGGAGGCCCTGGCCCACGCAGCCGATGCCGGCCGCCGGGGTGCCGTCAAGGTCGCGTTCGACCTCCGCGCCGAGAAGGAGAGGCAGCACCTCTGATGCCCAGACCCGGCTTCGTCCTCGACGTCGACAAGTCGACCCCCCCGATCCTGTTCCACCACGGCGAGTCCCTCCGGCTGGAGAAGCTCCCCGCCGGGCGGTCGCGGGTGATCTACCCGGGCGAGCCGCTGGCCGCGCTCGACGACGTCGACGGCGCCATCCGCCAGGCCCTCGACGACCCGCTGGGCGACAGCCCGCCCCTGCGGGCGCTGCTGCGCCCGGGCATGAAGCTGACCATCTGCTTCGACGACATCAGCCTGCCGCTGCCCCCGATGCGCCGGCCCGACGTGCGTCAGCGGATCATCGAGGCCGTGCTCGACCTGGCCGCCGAGGCCGGGGTCGACGACGTGCACATCATCGCCGCGCTGGCCCTGCACCGGCGGATGACCGAGGCCGAGCTGCGCCACGCCGTGGGCGACCGGGTCTACGACGCCTTCGCCCCCCAGGGCCTGCTCTACAACCACGACGCCGAAGACCCCGACAACCTCGCCTTCCTGGGCACGACGCGCCACGGCGAGGAGGTCGAGATCAACAAGCGGGCGGCCACCTCGGACCTGGTCGTCTACGTGAACGTCAACCTCGTGTCGATGGACGGCGGCTGGAAGTCGACCGCCACCGGCCTGGCCTCGTACCGCTCGCTGCGCCACCACCACAACGTGCGGACGATGCAGCAGAGCCGCAGCTTCATGGACCGCCACGCCAGCGAGCTGCACAGCGCCAACTGGCGGATGGGCGAGGTGCTGCGCGACAGCGGCGTGAAGGTCTTCCAGATCGAGAGCACGCTCAACAACGACACGTTCGGCACCACGGGGCCGATGGCCACGCTCCAGAAGCGCGAGTGGGAGTGGAACGTGCGCGACCGGGCCACCTTCGTGGCCATGAAGGCCGGCCTGGATCGCCTGCCGATCAAGGCCCGCCGGCGGATCTTCCAGTCCTGGCAGGCGCCCTACGGCGTGACATCGGTGCAGGCCGGCGAGGTGGACGCCGTGCACGAGGTCACCACCCGCAACGTCTTCGCCCAGCAGCTCGTGCCGGTGGAGGGCCAGACCGACATCCTCACCATGGGCCTGCCCTACGTCGGGCCCTACAACGTGAACTCGATCATGAACCCGATCCTGGTCATGTGCCTGGGCCTGGGCTACTTCTTCAACATGTACCGGGGGCGGCCCCTGGTGCGCGAGGGCGGCGTGGTGATCATGAGCCACCCGACCACGCCCGAGTTCCACCCCGTCCACCACCCGAGCTACATCGACTTCTTCGACGAGGTCCTGGCCGACACGACCGATCCGGTCGAGATCGAGGCCCGCTACGAGAAGCGCTACGCGGAGGACGAGTGGTACCGCCACCTCTACCGCACGAGCTACGCCTACCACGGCGTCCACCCCTTCTACATGTGGTACTGGGGCTGCCACGGCATGTCCCACGCGGGGAAGGTGGTGATCGTGGGCGGTGATCCCCGGTCGGTGCGCCGCCTCGGGTTCACCCCGGCGTCGACCCTCCAGGACGCCCTGGAGATGGCCGCCGACGTCGTGGGCCGGGACGCCACGCTGACCCACGTCCACAACCCGCCCCTCGTGATGGCCGACGTGAGCTGATGGCCGGGTTCGAGCTCCCCCGGGTCCGGGTGCCCCGCCCGTCGTTCCCGTACCGGGCCCCGACGGTCCCCCAGGGCGTCGAGCCCCGGCCCGCCGAGCGCCGGCTCGGGCCCGACTACGACACGGCGTGGGCCCGCCGCTACCCGGCCCGCCTGGCCCGGGCCGCGGTGGTCGAGGGCCTCATGCGCCCGGCGGTGGCCGCGCTCGGCACGCCCGACCGCAACGGGCTGGACCGCCTGGTCCCGCTCCAGGACGAGGGGGGCGCGGTGATCTTCGCCGCCAACCACCACAGCCACCTCGACACCCCGGTCCTGCTCAGCTCCATCCCCGACACCTGGCGGCACAAGGTCTTCGTCGGCGCCGCGGCCGACTACTTCTTCCGCACGCCGGCCACCGCGGCGCTCTCGGCGCTGGTCATGGGGGCCATCCCCATCGAGCGGACCAAGGTCACCCGCCGTTCCGCCGACCAGGCCGCCGAGCTGCTCGCCGAGGGCTGGTCGATGCTGATCTTCCCCGAGGGCGGGCGCTCCCCTGACGGCTGGGGCCAGCCGTTCCGGGGCGGGGCGGCCTACCTGTCGATGCGCTGCGAGGTCCCCGTCGTGCCGGTCCACATCGCCGGGACCAGCCGCATCCTGCGCAAGGGGGCCAAGGTGCCCCGGCCGGCCAAGGTCACCGTCACCTTCGGCGTGCCGCTGCGGCCCCGGGAGGGCGACAACGCGAGCCGGTACGCCACCCGCATCGAGCAGGCGGTGGCCGAGCTGGCCGACGAGTCCCGCACCGACTGGTGGCAGGCCCGCCGGCGGGCCGCGGCGGGCACCACGCCCACGCTCTCGGGACCCGACACGCCGTCGTGGCGCCGGGTCTGGGCCCTGGGCGACCGGGACCGCCGGCGACGCCGTTCGACCCGGCGCTGGCCCGAGCTCTGACCGACCGGCCCGGGTCGGGACGCCACCCGCGCTGCGGGGAGCGGGGGTAGCCTGGGGTCGTTCGGGGAAGGGCAGCGCCGCCCGGCACTTCAACGGCGAAGCCCCCGGCGCCAGCCAGCGTCCGACCCGAGGAGGCCGCGCATGTCGCGTCCGCGCCGGGCCCCGTGGCCCGAACGAGATGCCTGTGGCATCGGCTTCGTCGCCGATGCCCGGGGCCGGTCCGACCGCGCCGTGGTGGCCGCCGCGCTCGAGGGCCTGGCCAACGTGCGCCACCGGGGCGCGGTCGCCGCCGACGCCCGCAGCGCCGACGGCGCCGGGCTGCTCACGCCGATCCCCCGCCACCTGTTCGCCGACCCGCTCGGCGTGGCCACCCTGTTCGTGCGGGGCGAACCGGTGCGGGCCCCGGTCGAGGAGGCGGCCCGGCGCGCCGGGGTCCGCCTGGTCGAGTGGCGGGGAGTCCCCGTGGAGGAGGCCGTGCTGGGCGAGCTGGCCCGGACCAGCCGGCCCCGCACCTTCCAGCTCGCCTTCGAGCGGGTGGACGGACCGCCCGACGAGCGCGTCGCGCTGCGGTTCCGCAAGGCCGTCGAGGCGCTGGCCGACGACGTGTACGTCGCCTCTTGCTCGTTCCGCACGGTGGTCTACAAGGGCCTGGTCGCCGCCGACGCGCTGTCCCTGCTGTACCCGGACCTGGCCGACGACCGCTACGCCGCGCCCTTCGCCGTGTTCCACCAGCGGTTCTCGACCAACACCCTGCCGAGCTGGGAGCGGGCCCAGCCCTTCCGGGTCTCGTGCCACAACGGCGAGATCAACACCCTGGCCGGCAACGCGGCCCGGATGGCGGCCCGGGCCACGCTGGGGACCGCCGCGGTCGGCCTGGGCGACGAGGCGTCCCTCCGTCCGGTGCTGTCGCCCGACGACAGCGACTCGGGCCAGCTCGACAGCGCGATCGAGCTGCTCACCCTGGGCGGGCGCGACGTCCGCCACGCGGTGGCCGTGCTGATCCCCCCGGCCTGGGAGGGCGACCGCGACATGGACCCCGACCTCCAGGGCTTCTACCGGTACCACTCCGCGCTGGTCGAGCCCTGGGACGGACCCGCCGGGGTGGTCTTCACCGACGGCGTCGGCGTGGGCGCCCGGCTCGACCGCAACGGCCTGCGCCCGCTGCGCTACGCGGTGTGCGAGGACGGGCTGGTCGTCTGCTGCTCGGAGGCCGGCGCGGTGGACCTGTCGGGCCGGGGCCGGGTCCGACGCGGCCGCCTGGGCCCGGGCCAGATGGTCTTCGTCGACCCGAGCCGGGGCGTGCTCGACGACCTGGCCTGCCGCCAGCGCCTGGCCGCCGCCGGCCCGTACGCCAAGTGGGCCGGCGAGGGCTTCTACCCGCTCCCACCCGGCGAGCCGGTCCTCCAGCCCCCGGCCGACCTCGTCGCCCGCCAGGCGGTCCACGGGTACACCCGCGAGGAGATCGCCATGGTCGTGCGGCCCATGGCCGAGGACGCCTACGAGCCGACCTTCTCGATGGGCGACGACAGCCCGCTCCCCCACCTGGCGCCGCGGCCGCGGCCGGTCCACCACTACTTCAAGCAGCGCTTCGCCCAGGTCACCAACCCGCCGATCGACCCGATCCGGGAGCGCCGGGTGATGAGCCTGCGGACCCTGCTCGGCCCCCGGGCGCCGATCCTCTCCGAGGGTCCCGACGCGGCCCGCATGGTCGTGGCGGAGAGCTTCCTGCTCACCCCGTCCGCGGTCGACGGCCTCGTGCTGGGCGACCGGGCCCCGCACCCCGTCGCGGCGCTCGACGCCACCTGGCCGGTCGCCGAGGGACCGGGCGGCTTGGCCTGGGCCCTGGACCGCCTGGCCGACGCCGTGGTCGCGGCGGTGCGCGACGGGGCCGGCATCGTGGTGGTCGACGACGGCGACGTGGGCCCCGAGCGGGCCCCGGTCCCCGGGCTGCTGTCGACCGGGGCGCTGCACCACCGGCTGGTCGCCGAGCGCCTGCGCTCGCTGGCGAGCCTGGTCGTGGTGGCCGACTCGGCCCGCGACGTGCACGAGGTCGCCTGCCTGCTCGGCTACGGCGCCGACGCCGTGTGCCCCCGCCTGCTGCTCCAGACCGTGGCCCAGGAGGCCGACGACGCCGTCGGGCAGGACCTGGTCAGCCCGGACGCGCAGTCCCGGGTGCAGGCCGCGCTGGAGGCCGGCGTGCTCAAGATCATGTCGAAGATGGGGATCGCCACCGTCGACTCCTACCGGGGCGCGCAGCTCTTCGAGGCCGTCGGGCTCGGGCCCGACGTGATGGACCGCTGCTTCCCGGGCACCCCGTCGGTGGTCGGCGGCCTGCCCCTGGCCGAGCTGGGCGCCGACGTGCTGCGCCGCCACGCCGCGGCCCACCCCGAGCCCCACCTGGAGAGCCCGGGTTGGATCCGGGTCCGCAAGGGGGGCGAGCCCCACGCCCACGGCAAGGAGGAGGTCCAGGCCCTCAACGACCTGACCCTGGTCCAGGAGCCGACCCCCGACGGCCGGAGCCGCGAGGTCGCCGCGGCCCACCTGCTCCAGCGGGCCATCGCCGGCGAGGGCTACGAGGGCTACGAGCGCTTCGCCGCGCTCGTCGACCGGCGGGCGCCCCTCGAGCTGCACGACCTGCTCGAGGCCGTCCCGGCCGGGCCGGCCGTGGACCTCGACGAGGTGGAGCCGGTGGCCGAGATCTGCCGGCGCTTCTCGACCGGCGCCATGTCCCACGGCGCGCTGTCCCGTGAGGCCCACGAGACCCTGGCCCGGGCCATGAACCTGATCGGTGCCATGTCGAACTGCGGCGAGGGTGGGGAGGACCCGGCCCGGTTCCGGACCCGGGGCCAGGGCCGGGACGACCGCAACTCCCGGATCAAGCAGGTGGCGTCGGGCCGCTTCGGGGTGACCCCCGAGTACCTGGCCTTCGCCGACGAGATCCAGATCAAGATGGCCCAGGGCTCCAAGCCGGGCGAGGGCGGCCAGCTCCCGGGCCACAAGGTGACCGCGGAGATCGCCCGGCTCCGCCACACCCAGCCCGGCGTGGGCCTGATCTCCCCGCCGCCGCACCACGACATCTACTCGATCGAGGACCTGGCCCAGCTCGTCTACGACCTCAAGCAGGTCAACGCGGCCCAGGTCTCGGTGAAGCTGGTGGCCGGCGAGGGCGTGGGGACCATCGCCGCGGGCGTGGTCAAGGCCCTGGCCGACGTGGTGCACATCTCGGGCCACAACGGCGGGACCGGCGCGTCGCCCCTGTCGTCGATCAAGCACGCCGGGATGCCCTGGGAGCTGGGCCTGGCCGACGCCCAGCAGGCGCTGGTGGCCAACGGCCTGCGGGGCCGGGCCCGCCTGCGGGTCGACGGCGGGTTCAGCACCGGGCGCCAGGTGGTGATCGCCGCGCTCATGGGCGCCGACGAGTTCAGCTTCGGCACCGCGGCGATGATCGCCGAGGGCTGCGTGATGCTGCGGGCCTGCCACCGCGACACCTGCAAGCCGGGCGTGGCCACCCAGCGGCCCAACCTGCGGGCCAACTTCGCCGGGACGCCCGAAGGGGTCGCGGCCTACTTCTGGTTCGTGGCCACCGACGTGCGCCGGCGCCTCGCCGCGCTCGGCCTGCGCAGCCTGGACGAGGCCGTCGGGCGGGTCGAGCTGCTCCGCCAGCGCCCCACCGACGACCCCCGGGTCGACTCGGTCGACCTGACCCCGCTGGTCACGCCGCCGGGCGACGGGCCCCGCCGCTTCGTGGAGCGGGTGCCGATCCAGGACCCCCGCAGCGAGCTGGGCGACCGCCTGCTGGTCGACGGGTTCCGCCCGGTGTGGGACGGCGACGAGGTCGACCTGGCCTATCGGATCACCACCGCCGACCGGGCCGTGGGGGCGACGCTGTCGGGCGCCATCGCCCTGGAGTACGGCACCCTCCCGCCCCGGGGCACGGCCCGGGTGCGCCTGGCGGGGTCGGCCGGCCAGAGCCTGGGCGCCTTCCTGACCCACGGGGTGGAGCTGGACCTGACCGGCGAGGCCAACGACCACGTGGGCAAGGGCATGGGCGGGGGCCTGATCGTGATCCGTCCCCCGGCCGACGACGCCGGGGACCCGGTCCTGGCCGGCAACACCTGCCTGTACGGGGCGACGGGCGGCGAGCTGTTCGTGGCCGGTGCGGTGGGCGAGCGGTTCGCGGTGCGCAACTCGGGCGCGACCGCGGTGGTCGAGGGGGCGGGCGACCACTGCTGCGAGTACATGACCGGCGGGACCGTCGTCGTGCTCGGCTCGGTCGGCGACAACCTGGGCGCGGGCATGACCGGGGGCCGGGCCTTCGTGTGGAACCCCCGCTTCGAACAGCTCATCGACCGGCTCAACACCGACCTCGTCGATGCCGTGCGCCCCGACGCGCTGGCCCGCGACGAGGCCCGCTGGCTGGTCGAGCGCCACGCCGGGCTGACCGGCTCGACGCGGGCCACGGCCCTGCTGGCGGGCTGGGACGACGCAGCCGACGACCTGTGGCTGGTCGTCCCCAAGGGCGTGGCCCGCCGCCTGGGCGAGGCCCAGGGCCGGCGCGTCGTGAACGCCTGAGCGCTACTCGACCAGGCGCAGCCCGGTCGGGGCGATGGAGCGGTCGCTGGCCACCAGGTCGACGACGAGCTCGGTGCGGTGGGCGGGGAAGACGTGCTCGCTGAGCAGGACGACGGCACCGTCGGCGGCGTGGGTGACCCGTTCGCAGCGCAGCACCGGGGAGCCGACCGGCACGTGGAGCAGGGCCGCGTCGTCCGCGGCGCAGGCCGCGGCGGTGATGGTCTGGGTCGCCCCGCCCAGGGGAACGTCGACGACCTCGTAGAAGGTGGCCCGCTCGACGTCGTCGCGCGACAGGCGCGCCCCGATCTCCTCGGGGCACCACACGGTGACCCGGGCGAAGGGCGTGCCGTCGGCGAGGGTCAGGCGGCGGACCTCGAGCACCGTCTCGGCACCCAGGACGTCGCGGACGTGGGCCGGTGCCGCCACGAAGCGGAAGTCGAGGACCTGGCGCTCGGCCCGCCGGCCGGACTCGGTGAGCTGGGCCTCGATCGTCCCGAGCCGACCGAGCGTCTGGCGCAGCGGGTCGGAGGCGACGAACCAGCCGAAGCCCTGGCGGGCGTCGACGAGGCCGTCCTCGCGCAGCAGGTCCAGGGCGCGGCGCACGGTGACCCGGCTGGCCCCGAAGCGGGCCGAGAGCTCGGCTTCGCTGGGTAGGAGCCGTCCGGCCCGCAGGTCGCCGTCGGCGATCCCGCGGCGCAGCTCGTCGGCGATGGCCCGATAGCGGATCTCGCGCACTTGTCATAGACTTGTCTACATACGCCGGACCTGCAACCCTGTCCCGCAGCGCTGCGTCCGCCGGGCCGGCCACCGTACGACCACGTCCACGCCAACACCCAGGGAGGCCCCATGGCCGTCACCGCCACCACCCCGCTGTCGCTGGTCGAGCAGGTCTACGCCCGCCTCCCCGAGCGGGTGGCGCTGGGCCGGGAACGCCTCGGCCGACCGCTGACCTTCGCCGAGAAGATCCTCGTCAACCACCTGCGCGACCCCCACGGCCAGGAGCTCGAGCGGGGCCGCAGCTACGCCGACTTCGACCCCGACCGGGTCGCCATGCAGGACGCCACCGCCCAGATGGCGCTGCTCCAGTTCATGACCGCCGGCCTGCCCCAGGTCGCGGTGCCCTCCACCGTGCACTGCGACCACCTCATCCAGGCCAAGGCCGGCGCCGACATCGACCTGAAGTTCGCCCTGGACATCAACAGCGAGGTCTACGGCTTCCTGCGCTCGGTGTCGGCCAAGTACGGCATCGGCTTCTGGAAGCCCGGCAGCGGGATCATCCACCAGGTCGTACTGGAGCAGTACGCCTTCCCCGGCGGGATGATGATCGGCACCGACAGCCACACGCCCAACGCCGGCGGCCTGGGCATGGTGGCCATCGGGGTGGGCGGCGCCGACGCCGTCGACGTGATGACGGGGTTCCCGTTCAACGTCCGGTTCCCCAAGCTGATCGGCGTCCACCTGACCGGTCGCCTCTCGGGCTGGACCGCCCCCAAGGACGTGATCCTGAAGGTGGCCGAGATCCTCACCGTCAAGGGCGGCACCGGCGCCATCGTGGAGTACTTCGGTCCCGGCGCCGATGCCCTGTCCACCACGGGCAAGGCCACCATCTGCAACATGGGCGCCGAGATCGGCGCCACCACGTCGCTGTTCTCCTTCGACGAGGCCGGCCTGGCGTACCTGCGCTCGACCGCCCGGGGCGAGCTGGCCGACGCCGCCGCCGCGGTCCTCGACGACCTGCGGCCCGACCCCGAGGTGGCGGCCGAGCCCGGCCGCTTCTTCGACCAGGTCATCGAGATCGACCTGTCGACCCTAGAACCGATGATCAACGGCCCCCACTCCCCCGACCGGGCCCACAAGGTCAGCGAGGTCGGCGACCACGCCCGCGCCGAGGGCTGGCCGCTGGAGATCTCCTCCGCCCTCATCGGGTCGTGCACCAACTCCTCCTACGAGGACATCACCCGGGCCGCGTCGATCGCCCGGCTGGCCAAGGCCAAGGGCCTGCGGGCCCGGACCCAGCTCCTCATCACGCCGGGCTCGGAGCAGGTGCGGGCCACCATCGAGCGGGACGGCCTGCTGGCCGACCTGGAGGCGATCGGCGGCACGGTGCTGGCCAACGCCTGCGGGCCCTGCATCGGCCAGTGGGACCGGACCGACCTGGACCCGACCAAGCTCAACACGATCGTCAACAGCTACAACCGCAACTTCCCCAAGCGCAACGACGGGAACGCCAACACCCTCAGCTTCGTGACCAGCCCCGACGTGGTCATCGCGCTGGCCCTGGCCGGCACGCTGGACTTCGACCCGGTCAACGACGCCATCACCGCACCCGACGGCACCGAGGTCCGCCTCGAGCCGCCGGTCGGCGAGCAGCTCCCCGCGGCGGGCTTCGACCCCGGCGAGTCCGGCTTCGTCACCCCCCCGCCCGACGGTGCCGGCGTGGACGTCGAGGTCCGGCCCGACAGCGACCGGCTCCAGCTCCTGGCCCCGTTCGCGCCCTGGGACGGCGAGGACTACGTCGAGCTGCCGGTGCTCATGAAGGCCAAGGGCAAGTGCACCACCGACCACATCTCGGCCGCCGGGCCGTGGCTCAAGTACCGGGGCCACCTGGAGAACATCTCGGGCAACCTGTTCCTCGGGGTGATCAACGCCTTCCGCGACGACGTCGAGGCCGGCCACGGCAAGGACCCGCTCGACGGCGAGA